>JAGRFY010000087.1 GCA_020445765.1 Rhodocyclaceae bacterium
GGCCCTGGCGTTTTTCGTGGCTGCCTGTTTCAGGAGCCGGCGGTGTGTTGACATTGGCAAATTTTGCGGGCTATAACACGCTTGCAGTTCAGCGTCGCCGGAAATGGTCCGGAATCCCGCGCCGTTACTGGCTTTTGACTCCAATGGTGGTCACACCGAACGGGAGGGGGCATAAGTGAATAAATCCGAACTCATCGACCAGGTTGCGGATCAGGCGGAGATATCCAAGGCGGCGGCCGGAAGAGCGCTCGATGCCGCAATCGGCTCCATCAAGAACGCATTGAAAAAAGGCGGAACCGTCACTCTGGTCGGCTTCGGAACCTTCTATGTCGGCAAGCGGGCCGCACGCACGGGCCGCAATCCGCGCACCGGCGCGAACATCAAGATCAAGTCGGCCAAGGTGCCCAAGTTCCGCGCTGGCAAAGGCCTCAAGGATGCAGTAAACTAATCCGCTTTGGCTTGCCCTGGGCGGGCCACGAGCGGGTGCTTAGCTCAGTTGGTAGAGCGCCGCCCTTACAAGGCGGATGTCGGGAGTTCGAGCCTCTCAGCACCCACCATGGGCCACTGGGAAGCGGCTCCCGAAGGCCCGATTGATCGAATTCCGGCGGGGCGCGTCCGACGCTCGCCGGCCGCTCCCGAAGGCGAAGACGCGAGCTTCGCCTTTTTGTTTTCTTCACCTATTCCATCATCGAGACCATGTTCGACGCAATTCGCAACAATCGACGAATTGTTCAGGGAATCCTGGGCCTGATCGTCGTCACGTTCGCCTTCTTCGGCGTTGAGTCGTATCTGGGCAGCATCGGCAACGATTCGAGTCTGGCCACGGTCGGAGACACCAAGATCGGTCCGGCGGAGTTCGAGAATGCCTTGCGCCGCCAGCAGGACCAGATCCGCGCGCAGTTCGGCGGTGAAATCGACATCGCGCAATTGAACACGCCGGAGATTAGACGGGCGGTGCTCGACGGCCTGGTGAACCAGCGTTTGCTCGCGCTCTACGCGACCGATTCGCGGCTGGCGGTTTCACCGGAGCAATTGCGGCAGGTAATCGGATCGATCGACGAATTCAAGCAGGACGGACAATTCTCGCAGACCCGCTACGAGCAGGTGCTGCGTGCCCAGAACCTGTCGGTGTCGCAATTCGAAGCCCAGCTCCGCCGTGACGTGGCGTTCCAGCAGCTCACCACCGCGGTCGGCAGCTCGGCGATCGCGGCACGCAAGTCCGCGCATCGACTGCTGGCGTTGCAGCTCGAGGAGCGCACCGTGGCGACGGCCCGTGTTTCCGCCGAGGAACTCGCCGGCGAGGTCACGGTCAGTGATGACGAGGTCCAGACCTATTACCAGGCAAACCGCGACCGCTTCCGCTTGCCGGCCCGGGTCAAGGCGGACTATCTCGTGCTCGACCGGGAAAAGTTCATCGAGAGCATCAAGGTCGACGACGCCCAGATCGAGGCCTGGTATCAGGAACATCAGGATCGCTATCGCCGCGAGGAAGAGCGCAGTGCCCGCCACATCCTGCTCGAACTGGGTCCGGATGCCTCCGCCGACGAGGTCGCCGAAGCGACGGCACGGGCCGAGAAGATTCTCGCCGAGGTGCGTGCGAACGGCGGCAAGAATTTCGCGGAAGTCGCCGCGCGGGAATCCGAGGATCCCGGTTCTGCGAGCAATGGCGGCGATCTCGGCTTCTTCACGCGCGACGCGATGGTGGCGCCGTTTTCCGAGGCGGTGTTCGGACTCGAGAAGGATGGCATCAGCGACGTCGTGCGCAGTGATTTCGGCCTGCACGTGATCCAGCTTACCGGCATCCGGCCGGAGCAGGTACGTCCGCTCGAAGAAGTCCGCGAAACAATCCAGACCGAGTTGCGCCAGGAACAGGCGGCTCGCGAGTTCGCCCACGCTGCCGAAACCTTTGCCAACGTGGTCTATGAACAGCCCGACAGTCTGAGCCCGGCAGCCGAGCAGTTCGGCCTCGAGCTCAAGAGTTCGGACTGGATCTCGCGCGACGGCGCCGGTCAGCCGCCGTTCGACAACGCCCGGTTGATGGCCGCCCTGTTCAAGTCGGACGCGCTCGAGCGCAAGCTCAACACCGAGGCCGTCGACGTCGGCAACGGCCGGCTGGTATCGGCCCGGGTCACGGCCTACGAACCCGAGCGTACCGAGGCGGTCGAGGAAGTGCGCGAGGAGATCGTCGGCGAACTCAAGCTCGGGGCCGCCAGCAAGGAGGCGGAGAAACGGGGGCGGGAACTGCTCGCGAAACTGCGTGCCGGCGAGGCGGTGGCGGTCGATTTCGGCGAGGCCGCCAAGGTCACCCGCGGACCGGGAGATATCGATCCGCTGGTCCAGCGCGAATTGTTCTCGATGCCGGCTTCGACGGCGCTGCCGGCCTACGGCGGCGCCGTCGCCAACGACAAGGACTTCGTGCTGTTCCGCGTCGAATCGACCAATGTGCCGGAGATTGCCGATGACGATCCGCGGCTGGTGGCGGTGCGCAATCAGTACGAGCGCATCCTCGCCGAGCGCGATCTGCAGGCTTTCCTGGCCGAACTGAGGCGCAAGTACAAGGTCGAGGTCAACCTGGCTGCGCTGCAGTCGGTAGCATCCTGATCCGGCCCACGGGTCGGGCAATCCGACTACGAAAAGCGCCCGCCGTCAGGCGGGCGCTTTGTCTTGTTCGCGGACCCGATTCTGTCGGCCATCCGGACGGCGAATCCGGTTTGCCGACGGTGCATGGGTGTCGGGCGCCGAATTCGGCGCCCGCGCGGCGATGCCTCTCAACCCTGCTCGGAATTACCCAGCGCCGTGGTGTTGAAGCCGCCGTCCACGTACATCACCTCGCCGGTGATGCCGCTCGCCAGGTCCGAGCACAGGAAGGCGGCGGCGTTGCCGACCTCCTCGATCGTCACGTTGCGGCGCAGCGGCGCATTGCGCTCGTTGAACGCCAGCAGCTTGCCGAAGCTGCCGATGCCCGAGGCCGCCAGGGTCTTGATCGGCCCGGCCGAGATTGCATTGGCGCGGATCCCTTCGGGGCCGAGGCACACCGCCAGGTAGCGCACCGACGCCTCCAGGCTGGCCTTGGCCAGGCCCATGATGTTGTAGTTCGGCATGGTGCGCACGGCGCCGAGATACGAGAGCGTCAGCAGGCTGCCCTTGCGACCCGTCATCATCGGCCGTGCCGCCTTGGCCAGGGCCGGAAAGCTGTAGGCCGATATTTCCTGAGAAATGCGAAAGGCCTCCCGCGAACAGCCGTCGAGGAAATCTCCCTCGAGGGCGTCGGTCGGCGCGAACGCGATCGAATGGACCAAGCTGTCGAGACCGTCCCAGTGACTGGCGAGCTTTTCGAACAGCTCGGTGATCTGCTGGTCTTCCTGGACGTCGCACGGGAAGATCAGCTCGGTCTCGAAGTCCGCGGCCATCTTCGCCACGCGATCGTGGAAGCGGTCGTTCTGGTAGGTGAATGCAAGCTCGGCGCCTTCGCGATGCATCGCCTTGGCGATGCCGTAGGCGATCGACCGGTTGCTGAGCAGTCCGGTGATCAGAATGCGTTTTCCGGCCAGGAAACCCATCTGTTCTTCTCCAAGTCGGCGAATCGCGCATTATAGCGGATAGCCGGCCTTCGGATTTCACCTGAAAGCCCACGAAATCGGGTGGCCAGCCGACAGCCGTGGGGCCGCCGACGGCAACGCGGCTCGCCGCCGCCGGGCGTCGTCACCCCGGGCGGCGCGTCGGCCTTGCCAGGTGGCGGCAGGCTGCCGCCCGGATGCACGGTCGGCGCGCTGACGATACACTCGCCGGATGCATCGTGACTTGCCCCTGTGGCTTCTGTTGTCCTGCCTGCTGGCGGCGTTCGCCGCCGGCTGCGGCGAAGTCTGGAACGACCCATACCCGGGCGAGCGCGCCGACGCGCCGGTGCTGTATTCGGCCTTCGTCAACCGGCCCAAGCATCTCGACCCGGTGCAGTCCTACAGCGAGAACGAAGCAACCTTCACCTATCAGATCTACGAACCGCCGCTGCAATTCCATTACCTGAAGCGCCCATACGAACTCGAACCTGGCGCCGCCGCCGAGATGCCGACGCTGCGGCTGCTCGACGCCTCGGGTCAGACCTTGCCGCCGGATGCGCCGCCGGATTCGATCGCCGCCTCCGAATACACCATCCGCATTCGCGAGGGCATGCGCTATCAGCCCCACCCGGCCTTCGTGGACGATCTCGAGATGCCGGACGACCCGCGCACGATCGCCGACTTTGCGCGCAGCGGCAGTCGCGAGGTGACGGCGGAGGACTTCGTCTACCAGATCAAGCGGCTGGCCCATCCGCGACTGCATTCGCCGATCCTCGAACTGATCGCCGGTTATCTGCCCGGACTGCGGGACCTACATCGCCGGCTGCGCGAGGTCCAGGTGCCGGCCGGCGGCTGGCTCGATCTGCGCGAGCATCCGCTCGACGGTGTAGACGTGGTGGACCGCTATACCTACCGCATCCGCCTGACCGGCACCTACCCGCAATTCATTTACTGGCTGGCGATGCCGTTCTTCGCGCCGGTGCCATGGGAGGCGGAACGCTTCTATGCCCGCGAGGGCATGGCCGAACGCAACTTCACGCTCGACTGGTGGCCGGTCGGCAGCGGCCCCTACATGCTGGTTGACAACGATCCCAACAGCCGGATGACGCTGGCCGCCAACCCCAACTACCGGCAGGATACCTACCCGTGCGAAGGCGAGGTGGGGGATCGCGAGGCCGGCCTGCTGGACGACTGCGGTCGCCGCCTGCCGTTGATCGAGCGGGTGGTGTTCGCCCGCGAACGGGAAAGCATCCCGTACTGGAACAAATTCCTGCAGGGCTACTACGATGCTTCCGGCATTTCCTCCGACAACTTCGACCAGGCGGTGCAGACGGTCGGCGACGGCGACGTGCGGATCACCGACGAAATGCAGGCCAAGGGCATCGAGCTGGTGACCTCGGTGGCGCCGACGGTGATGTACATGGGCTTCAACATGCTCGATCCGGTGGTCGGCGGCGACAGCGAATCGGCCCGCAGGCTGCGGCTGGCGATCTCGATCGCGATCGACCAGGAGGAGTTCATCTCGATCTTCCGCAACGGCCGCGGCGTGGCGGCGATGCATCCGCTGCCGCCGGGCCTGTTCGGCTATCGCAGCGGCGAGGCCGGGATCAATCCCTACGTCTACGACTGGACCAATGGGCGGCCGGTGCGCAAGCCGGTGGCCGAAGCCCGGCGCCTGCTGGCCGAGGCGGGCTATCCGGAAGGGCGTGATGCCGCCACCGGTGCGCCGCTGGTGATCTATCTCGATACCACGGGTACCGGCCTCGGCGGCAAGGCCGAGGTGGACTGGCTGACCAAGCAGTTTCGCAAGATCGACGTGCAACTGGTGGTGCGCGCGACCGACTACAACCGCTTCCAGGACAAGATCCGCAGCGGCAATGCGCAGATCTTCTACTGGGGCTGGAACGCCGACTACCCGGACCCCGAGAATTTTTTCTTCCTGCTGCACGGCGCACAGGGCAAGGTCGCGAGCCAGGGCGAAAACGCTGCCAACTACCGCAATGCCGAATACGACCAGTTGTTCGAGCGCATGAAGGCGATGCCCGACGGGCCGGAGCGCCAGCGCATCATCGACCGCATGATCGCCATCCTGCAGCACGACGCGCCGTGGAACTGGGGCTTCTACGAAGTGGTGTACAGCCTCCAGCACGCGTGGATCCAGAATCGCAAGCCGGGCAAGATTGCGCGCAACACCCTCAAGTATCAGAACATCGACGGCGCGCTCCGCGCCCGCCGACGCGCCGAGTGGAACCGTCCGGTGACCTGGCCACTGGCGCTCGGTGCCGCGCTGATGGTGGCCCTGGTGGTTCCGGCTTGGCGCCAGTACCGGCGTCGCGAGCGGGCGACCGCGCTGGCGACCGAGGCGGGCTGAGCCATGTGGGCCTATCTCGTCCGCCGCATCCTCTACGCCATCCCGATCCTGATCGGCGTCAATCTGCTGACCTTCCTGCTGTTCTTCGTCGTCAACACGCCGGACGACATCGCCCGCATGCAGCTCGGCGTCAAACGGGTGACGCCCGAGGCGATCGACAACTGGAAGCGGGAACGCGGCTACCACCTGCCGCGCTTCTACAATGGCGACGAGTCCGGCGCCCGCCAATTGACCGAGACCATCTTCTTCCAGAAGTCGGCGCGGATGTTCGCGTTCGACTTCGGCGCCTCCGACGACGGTCGCGACATCGCCCGCGAGATCGGGCAACGGATGGGGCCGTCGCTGGCGATCGCGGTGCCCACCTTCGTCCTCGGGCTGTTGGTCGCGATCTGCTTTTCGCTGTTGCTGGTGTTCTTTCGCGCCAGCCGGCTCGACGTCGCCGGGGTCGTGCTGTGCGTCGCGATGATGTCGATCTCGAGCCTGTTCTACATCATCTTCGGCCAGTGGCTGGTGGCCAAGGTGTGGCAACTGGTACCGATCTCCGGCTATGTCGGCGGCATCGACAGCTGGCCGTTCCTGGTGCTGCCGGTACTGATCGGCGTATTCGCCGGCCTCGGCGCCAGTGCGCGCTGGTACCGCACCCTGTTTCTCGAGGAAATCGGCCGCGACTACGTGCGCACGGCCCGGGCCAAGGGCGTGTCGGAGCGCGTGGTGCTTTTTCGCCACGTGCTCAAGAACGCGATGATTCCGATCCTGACCGGCGTCGTCGTCGTCATCCCGCTGCTGTTCATGGGCAGCCTGCTGATCGAATCCTTCTTCGGCATCCCGGGGCTCGGCAGCTACACCATCGAGGCGATCCAGGCGCAGGATTTCGCAGTGGTGCGCTCGATGGTGTTCATCGGGTCGCTGCTCTACATCGTCGGTCTGGTGCTGACCGACATCTCCTATACCGTGGTCGATCCCCGGGTCCGGCTGGAGTGATGCGATGAGCGCCTTTCAGCCGGTATTGTTGTGGACCGATGCGGCGCTGTTCGCGCTGCTGGCGTGCGCCGTGGTCGTCGGCGTGCACCAGCGCGGCGACGCCTTGCGCCGCGCCGCCTGGCAGCGCATGTTGTCACGGCCGAGCGCCACCGTGTCGCTGGTGGTGCTGGCGTTCTTCGTCGCCATCGGCCTGCTCGACTCGCTGCATTTCCGTCGGGCGCTGCCCGAGTCCGCGGAGGGCGGCGTGCATTACGCGGCGCGGGTCGAGAGCGTGCTCGACCTGGTGCTGACGCCGCTGCACCAGAACCCGGAAAAGACCTATTCGGCGCCGCTGGCGACGCACGCCTTCGTCAAGGACAACATCGAGCGCGACGGCGGCGTGGTCGGACGCGACTATCCGCGACTCGCCTACGGCGGCGCCCATCTTGGCGAAGGCGGCGAAGGCCGTGCCGGCGACATCGGCTGGCGGCTGGCTGTCGGCGCCGGCGGCGGGCTGGTGCTGGCACTGGGGCTGGCGGGGGCGCTGCGGGCGCGCGAACGCCGCGGCGACGGGGCGAGCGGCCGTGCCGCACGGGCCGGCTGGCTGAGCTTCTTCGTCATGCTGATGCTGATCGGCGCGGTCGGCGCGCTGGCCGCGGGCTATCACGTCTTCGGCACCGACAAGGTCGGTCAGGACGTGCTCTACCTGACGCTCAAGAGCGTACGCACCGCGCTGATCATCGGCGTCGTGACGACGGTCGTGACCTTGCCGATCGCGATCGCCCTGGGCATCACTGCCGGTTATCTCGGCGGTTGGGTGGATGACCTGATCCAATACGTCTATACGGTGATCAATTCGATTCCGGGGGTGCTGCTGATCGCCGCCGCGGTGCTGATGATGCAGGTCGTCATCGAGACCCATCCGGACTGGTTCGCGACCGCTGCCGAGCGCGCCGATGCCCGCCTGCTGGCCTTGTGCGTGATCCTCGGCATGACCAGCTGGACGGGCCTGTGTCGCCTGCTGCGCGCCGAGACGCTGAAGCTGCGCGAACTCGAATACGTGCAGGCGGCACGGGCCTTCGGGGTCGGCACTGCGCTGATCCTGCGCCGCCACGTGCTGCCGAACCTGATGCACATCGTGCTGATCGCGCTGGTGATGGATTTCTCGGCGCTGGTGCTGGCCGAGGCGGTGCTGTCCTATGTCGGCATCGGCGTCGACCCGAGCACGATCAGTTTCGGCACGATGATCAACGCCGCGCGCATGGAACTGGCGCGCGACCCGGCGGTGTGGTGGTCGCTGGCGG
>JAGRFY010000088.1 GCA_020445765.1 Rhodocyclaceae bacterium
GTCCCGTCTGATCATGTGTCGCCCACGATCTGAAATTCGGTTCAAGCCGGAGCAGTGCGCACTCGGCTTCCATGTGACTTATTTCCGTCGCCCCTCGATCTACATCTTCCGCGACAGGGCGATCAAGGATTGGTCGCTGCTCGCTGGCGAGGCGGCCTCGGCGACGAGCACCCTCGACTGTCCGCAGCGTCAGCGCCATGGCATCCGTGACACCAACCGCAGTCACCGGCCGAGCGCACGCGGGCGAACCGCCATTCCTGGCCCGAGGCCGGCGCTACACGTGGCATCCCGGGTTCGCCCTGCGGGCCATCTCCGGCAGCAACTCGCCCGGACAACGATTCCGGCGGGCAAGTCTGGACCCCGCCTCAATGCGCAGTTCCGAATGTCGCCTGACAGCTGTGGTGTCGTGTCCGATTTCACACTGGACGCCGAGCCCAATTCTCCGACTTGCGTCGAAATGCGCACATTGCCTCCATGTGCGTGTCCCGGCACGCTCAGCGTCAACATGGATGAGCTATCATCTGGCCCGCCCAGTCAGATCTCGATTTTCCCGTTCGCCCAGAGGATCCGGTTTGTCCATGATGAAGTTTGCCGGCACGATGATGCCGGCACACGGTGATGCCACGCCCATCGACCTGGGCATCGCCGACCCGCGGGCCGACGCGGGCAAGCGTCACGACTTCGGCCCCGCGCGCCTGTTCGTCGATTCCGACATCAATATTGCGCGCCGTGCCGAGCAATGCTGCATCGCGGCAGGAGAACCGGATTTCCGCGATTCCGAACTGCGGCGGATCGCCCAGCAAGAGGGCGTGGCGAGCGCGTGGCTGAGCTACTTCGCCAGCACCGAGACCGTCGAGGCGGCCAAGGTCGGTGGCCGTTTTTCGGTAGCGTTCCTCGATGGCGGTCGCAACATGGCTTTGCTCGCAGTGGACCGCTTTGCCACCTATCCCCTGTGCTACAGCCTGCAGGATGGCCAGTTGGCGTTTGCCGCAAGAGCGGACGAGGTGCCGGTGCGCAATCGCCACATCGATCTGCAATCGATCTACGACTACCTGTACTTTCACGTAATTCCGTCCCCCGGCACGATCTTCCGCGACGTTCGTCGGCTGCCGCCCGGCCACTGGCTACGCTGGCAGGACGGGCAACCGGAACTCCACCGCTACTGGCAGGCGGACTTCGCGCCGGACCCGGCCATCGACCTGAATTGGGCGAAGCGGCGATTCCTGGAAATCGTCGAGAATTCGGTCGCGCGCGAGGTGAAGACGCCGCGCACCGGAGCCTTTTTGTCGGGTGGCACGGACAGTTCCACGGTGTCCGGCATGCTGTGCAAGGCACTGGGCAAGCCGGCGCCGACGTATTCGATCGGGTTCGACGCTGCCGGCTATGACGAGATGGCCTTTGCGCGGATCGCGGCCAGGCGCTTCGGTACCGACCACCACGAATACTATGTGCGCCCCGAAGATCTCCTGGCAGGCATCCCCGAGGTCGCCAGCCACTACGATCAGCCGTTCGGCAACTCTTCGGCCGTACCCGCCTGGCTCTGCGCGCGCAATGCCGCCACCGACGGCATCACGCGACTGCTCGCGGGCGACGGCGGCGACGAATTGTTCGGTGGCAACGCGCGCTATGCCAAGCAGCGCATATTCGGCGTCTACGATCTGCTCCCTTCCGGACTCAGGCACAGCCTCCTCGAGCCCCTGCTCGCTGCTCCGGGCGTCGAGCGTTTGCCGCTGGTGCGCAAGGGTGCGAGCTATGTCCGCCAAGCCAAGGTGCCGATGCCCGACCGCATGGGCATGTACAACCTGTTGACCCGTCTGCAACCTGGCCAGATATTGGGGCGCGCTCTGCTTGCCGGAGTTTCGGAGGCATCTCCGCTGCAACTGCAGCGGGACGAATGGGCGAATTCAGGCGGCCACAACCTGCTGAACAGGATGCTCGCGTTCGATCTGAAGTTCACGCTGGCCGACAACGATCTGCCCAAGGTCATCGGCACCACGTCGCTGGCCGGCGTGGACGTCGGCTTTCCTTTGCTGTCGGACGAGTTGCTCGACTTCTCGCTGCAATTGCCACCTCGCTGGAAGCTCAAGGGTCTGACCCTGCGTTGGTTCTTCAAGGAAGCGCTGCGCGGCTTTCTGCCGGACGAGATTCTTGCCAAGAAGAAGCACGGCTTTGGCCTTCCCTTCGGCGTGTGGACCGTCAAGCACGAGGGATTGAAGACGATGGCCCGCGACTCCCTGACTTCGCTGGCACGACGCGGCATCGTTCGCCAGGATTTCGTCGATGAATTGCTGAACGTGCACATGCCGCAGCATCCCGGCTATTACGGTGAAATGGTATGGATCATGCAGACGCTCGAAATCTGGCTGGCGCGACACGAACCGGGATTCGGCCTGTGAATGGCCGCTTTGCCCGCCTTCGGCATCTGGTGAATACGAACTACGGAACCCATCGGGGCCTGGTGCGATACCTCCTCGGCCAGTTGGAGGCCGTCGCTGGCCCGGCGCATCGGTTTCGCACGATAGACACCGCAAGGATCTCGCGACTGGTGTTCGTGTGCCTGGGCAACATCAATCGCAGCGCGTTCGGCCACGCGGTCGCACAGCGGCACGGATTGGCATCCACATCCTTCGGCCTGGCAACGACCACCGGCGCGCCGGCCACGCCGGCCGCCAGGCGGGTGGCCGGCGAGATGGGCTACTCGCTCGACGAACACCGGGCCACGGCGATCGCGGACTTTCAGCGGACGCCGGGCGATCTCCTGCTGGTGATGGAATTGAGGCATGCCCATCGCCTGATCGCCCGCGGCGTGCCCGCGGATGCGATCGCCCTGCTCGGTCACTGGGCGCGGCCGATGCACTACCACATCCACGACCCGGACACCTTGTCGATCGAGTACTTCAGGAGTTGCTTCGAGACGATTCAGGCTGCGGTACATGGCCTGGCCGCTGAATTGCAGGCGGGCGACAGCCCGAGCGCCAAGGCATGAACGTCTATCTGACCTTCGACATCGAAGTCTGGTGCAATGGCTGGACGAATCTCGACGAGCGCTTCCCGACTTCCTTCGAGCGGTATGTGTACGGTCGCTCTGCAGCCGGTGACTACGCGCTGCCAAAGACCCTCGAAATCATGGCGCGCCACGGCGTGCACGGCGTCTTCTTCGTCGAACCGCTGTTCGCCGCGCGCTTCGGAGTCGAACATCTGGCGACCATCGTCGCGCTCATACAGGAGGCAGGCCAGGAGGTTCAACTCCATCTGCACCCGGAATGGACGGACGAGATCCGCCCCGCCGTCTTTCCCGACAAGCCCTTCAAGCGCCAGCACCTGTGCTTCTACGATCTCGACGAGCAGATCGAATTGATCCGTCTCGGCATGGACTTGCTGACACAGGCCGGGGCGGCGCCGCTCACTGCATTTCGCGCCGGCAGCTTCGCGGCCAATGCCGACACCTTGACCGCGGTCGAACGCTGCGGCCTTCGGTTCGATGCCAGCCTGAACATGAACTATCCGATTTCGGGGTCGGATCTGAGGGCCGAATTCGACTTCTACCACCCGCGCCGACGCGATGGCCTGACGCTGCTGCCGATGACCACGTTTCGGGACGGATTCGGTCGCCTGCGCCACGCACAGGTCGGCGCATGCAGCGTCGCGGAACTGCAGCAGGCCATGGAAGATTCGGCGGTGCGAGAGCATCCGTGCTTCACCATCCTGTCGCACAACTTCGAGATGCTCCGGGCTGGCTCGAGCCGCCCCGACCCGATCGTCGCGGCTCGCTTCGAAAAGCTCTGCAGACATCTCGGCCGCAATCGGGAACCGCTGCCGACGGCCGGGCTGGCATCTCAAGCCGCACTGGAAGCTCCCGCCACGCCTGACGAGCTGTCCCGGTGCGGCGCATTGGCGACCGCCCGTCGCTACGCCGGCCAGGCCGTTCGCCGGCTTTGGCACTGAGCGAATGTCAGCTCCCAAGTTCTGCGACGCAGGCGCACCGCCGTGCTTCGTGCTCGGCATCGAAACCCAGATCGGGGTCGGGGTCGTCCGCGAACTGGGTCGGGCCGGCGTCGAAGTGATCGGCCTCGCCAACCGCGAACGTTCGATCGGCCGGGCCTCGCGCCACCTGGCACGCAGCGTGGTGGTCGGACCGGGCCGTGACGATGCGCTGGTTCGGCGCATCCGTGAGCTCGGTCGTCCGTACGGCGACGCCGTGCTGCTGGCGGTATCGGAAACCGACATTGCCTGGTTGATCGCCAACCGCGATGCGCTCCATCCGGTCAGGCCGCTGGTGCCCTCCAGCGAAGCATTTCGGCGGGTGCTCGACAAGGCGAACACGCTCGACGCGGCACGTGAGATCGGTATCCGGGTGCCACATTCGGTCTGCGCGGAATCCCTCGACGAATGGCAAGTCGCCTGCGAATCCTTGCGGTACCCGGTAATCGTCAAGTGGCCAGACCCGATGGCGGTCATCGCCGCATTGCGCGCGCACGGGCTTGCCCTGCACAAGATCGAGTACGCCCTCGACGCGGAGCAGTTGCGTCGCATCGGTGCGCGCTACCAGGCGGTTGGGCATTGGCCGATGATTCAGGAATACTGCCCGGGCCGCGGATTGGGGCAGTTCTTCTACATGCACGACGGCCGTGCCCTGAGGCGCTTCCAGCACCTGCGGGTTGCGGAGTGGCCGCCCGAGGGTGGCTTCTCGAGCGTGTGTGACGTAGTACCGCTGAGCCGTCACGTCGAGTTGCAGGAGCAATCGATCGCGCTGCTGCAGGCGCTCGGCTGGGAAGGTTGCGCGATGGTCGAGTATCGCCTCGACGAGGCCAGCGGAAGCGCCGTGCTGATGGAGATCAACGGGCGGTTCTGGGGCAGCTTTCCGCTCGCGGTGCAGGCCGGCGCCGGTTTCGCCCGCTATGCCTACGAAGTCCAGGGTCGCGGACGAACACCCCAGTTGCCGGCGCCGGCCGATCGGCTTCGCTGCCGCATGGTGGCCACCGAATTGAAGCGTCTCGCGCGCATCCTGCTGCAACCGGCAAAGATCCACGATCCGGCTTTCGTTCGTCGGCCCGGTCGGGAGCTCTGGCGCTTCGTCAGCGACTTCTTTCGTCCGCGCACGCGCTACTATCTCTGGGATACCGAGGATCCCGGCCCCTGGTTGGCGGACCTGCGCAACTACGCGTCAAGAGCCCTGCGGCGCTGACTTCGAACGCCCCAGCAGGCGATCGCCAAGAAAGATCGACATGCCGAACAGGCGGGACCGTTCGGCCGTCGGTTCGGTCTCCCAGCCGCGGGACCTGACCCACGCACAGGCCGCCACGGTCAGCGCCATGAGGTCGTAGGTGTAGTCGAAATAGGCCAGACTCAGGAACGCCCCGCCGACGGCGAAACCGACCAGCGAAACCTGGATCATCGAGCCGAGTTCGAAGCACCAAGCCGCCGGCTGGTGAATCTTCCCCTGCTTGCGCAGCCAGGCCGCTGCCCGCCACGTGGATACCCATAGACACAGGTAGATGCCGAGGCCAACGAAACCATGTTCGCCGAGCATGTGGAAGTAGATGCTGTGCGCCGAGACGATGAAGGTCGGATCGGGGGCGTATAGATCGTACACCCACTGGTTGTAGATGCTGAACCCGCCACCGAAGAAGTTCTCGCGCGCGATGTTGAACGCCATCATCCAGGCGTTGATCCGCCCCTGTGCAGATCGATCTTCGTGGGTGCCGATGGTCTCCATCCGCGACCACCATTCTTCCGGCATCATCGACAGAGCGGCGAAGCCGAAGACCAGGATCAGGAAACCCGCGCCGAACTTGTTCCTGCCCCGCCACCAAAGCACTGCCAACATCGCCGAGATTGCCAGCAGTGCGCCGCGGGAGTGCGAGCCCAAAATGGACACGCCACACAACGCCATCATTACCGTCATCGCATGGCGCTGCCAGACCTTGGTCAGCGTGGTCTGCAGAAAGCGCAGCAGCGGCACCGTCATGATCAACGCGACCGCGAGCGCGTTGTTTTCCTCGATATAGGATCCGTCGGGGCCGTACACTCGCGATCCACCGCCGGTCACGATCGTGAAGATGCCGCCCTTGACCCCGTAAAAAGCCACCGACAGGGCCAGCACCCACGCGAACACGATCATTTCGCGCTTGGTCCGCACGAGCATCAGCGTCACCAGCACCATGATGTCGATCTTCAAGGCTTTCACGAGGTTATCGACGCTGCCGGCGGTGTCGAATGCCATAATCGTGGTCACGCACATCCAGCCCACCAGCACCACGAGCCAGACCGCGGGTGCGCCTTGAAACGGACTGCGGCGCTCGCGATTCGTCATCAGGCCAATCAACGTGCACAGGCCAACGAACATGGCGACCGGGGCGTCGTACATGAAATTCCACGTCAGACGGTGGGGATTCATGATGCTGACCCAGGTCCAGAGCATGGCGCCGACGAACGGATAGCGTATCGCGGCGAGCCCGCCAGGCAAGATGATCAACAGAAGCAGCAGATCACGCATGGACATCCTTGCTGTGCCGGCCCGCGCCCGCACCATGATAGATTTTCAGCCACTGCTGCCGGATCTGCGGCCATGCGAAGCTCGAGACCCGCCCGAGCCCGCGCCGCCGCAAGTCCTCTGCGAGCCGGCGATCCCGTAGCACCGAGATCGTCTTGTCGGCCATTGCCTTCGCGTCACCGACATCCACCATCAAGGCCGTGGCTCCGTCTTCGACCATGTCTGGTATGCCACCCGCATTGGTGGTGACCACCGGAATGCCACTGGCGAGCGCCTCGAGAATCGAGATCGGCATATTGTCGACGCTGCTGGGGTTCAGCATGCAGTCGGCCGAGCGGTAGAGTGCCGGAATCTCCTCGTTGGGGATGCGTCCGGTGAAACGAATCCGGTCGGAGAGTCCCAGCTGATTCCCCAATCGGGCCAGCGCCTCGCGCTCCGGGCCGACGCCAGCAATGCTCAGACGGGCATTCGGAAAGCACGCGCAGATCATTGCGAAAGCGCGAATGGCGCAGGGGATATCGTAGATCGGCTCGAGGTTGCGGGTGACGATCAGGTGAGGGGCATCACCGAAGTCGCGCGGTGCTTCCGCGCGGAACCGCGCCAGGTCGACGATGTTCGGAATGACTTCTGCCGCGATTCCATATTCAGCAAACACCCGCTGGAGAAAGGACGATGGCGTGACGACGACGTCAGCCGCCTTCAACGTGTGCAACGCGAGCGGCGATGCGCCCGCAAAGAACCGCGCGGCATTGCCTCCTCGATAATTGACCACCACTCGGGCGCCGCGCAGTTTCGCGACCCAGATGGCGGGCGTCGCGAACAGGTACCAGGCCCAACCCGAGTTGGCGAAGACATGTACGACCCGATCGCCGCGACAGGCATTTGCCAAGGACAATACGTAGGGAATCAGCCGAAAGGCAGCCCGCAACACGGGTAGCTTTCCGACCCATGCAGGCCGAAACGGCGCATTGTTCCTGACGACGTCCACATCGAAACCGTCCTCGCGGAGCAAGCGCACCAGTTGCTCGCACTGGTTCGCCATCCCGCCTGCCGGCGGCGGCAGCGGTCCGACGATGGTGAGCGCAGCGCCATGCCGCCGCCGATCACTCGTGATGGGGTCGGCATCCTCGGACGAGAGCGACCGGACGTCAGACACCACGCGCGGCCCTCGACCTGCCGATCCAGGCGATCAGCGCCAGCAAGGCGAGTGCCGGGACGGCCAGGAGCTTCCACTTCATCCAGTACAAAGCCTCGCGTGCCTCCCGATTTTCCGCCTCGTAGAGGATTCGCATGCCGGGATGCACGCCGGACAGGATGGCACCGAATTGCTCCAGTGCCCTGTGGCCCTCGCCGAGCAGTCGCACGGCACCCGACTGGTCATACTCGAACACGTTGTTTCCCCACCACATGTACCATTGCGGCAGACCGCGCCGATAGTAGGCGAAGGCTTTCTCCTCGTGGACGAAGCCCGGCCGCGCCGACTCATCGACAGGCACCAGACGCAACTTGCGCCCTTCCAGGAGGGCCTGACGGAACGTCGTTGCAGACAGCGGATTTCCTGCCGAATCCTCTGGATAGAAGTTGTTGAAGACGTCGATCATGGTCCAGCGACCCTTCTGCCGATCCCAGATCTCGCTGAAGGTGTGGCCGTGCCCACCAAAACCGTCGAACGAAAAGGACCACGTTCGCACGAAGACGCCGGCCACGGCGGCTAGGCCCGCGAAGCTGTCGGTGAAATCGCCACAATATCCCTCGCCGCGCTCGACGATGCGTCGGTAGGTTTCTGCCAGGTCGCCCTGGATCGGGCCTTCCGCTCTCTTGCCGTCGATCAGCATGTGACGCCCGATTGCCAGCGACGTGGCCCAGTCGTCCCCTGGCACGACGAGACCGTTCTGCGCCACGATGTCGCGGTATAACGCAATCGGTTCGCCCGCATCGACCATGAATCCGTCGGGCAGCGAGTCCGGCGTCCAGTCGGCATCGACCGCCTGAGCCTGCAACAGCATCGCATTGCGCAGTTTTACGAGCCCGGCTGAGTCCGACAGTTCGCTCCCGAAGCTCACCAGCAGCAACAGAAGGGCGAGGACGGACGCAATCGACACGGCGCCAAGCACGCGCCCACGTCCGCCGGCACGGGCCACGACATCGGATCGATGCTGTGCGATCACCAGCACAGACCCTCGATTTCACCCCGCACCGACAGCCGTCCCTTGATGCCGGCCACGTCCAGCAACCACTGATCTTCTCGCACGTGGGTTGACAAGGCGTCCACGATCGCGGGCGTGGACAGACCGACGATCAACACTTCTGCATCGCGAATCACCTGTTCCACGTCGGCACACAACAAGTCGCCGATATGCGGCAGATGACGCTCGATGAAGCTCTTGTTGGCACCGAGAAGCCGCGACAGGTGCACCTCCGGGTCGTAGACCGAAAGCTGGGCGCCCTTGCCGATCAACTGTTCCGCCAACAGCACCAGCGGGCTCTCGCGCAGATCGTCGGTCCCGGTCTTGAAGGACAGGCCGATGAAGCCGATCCTGCGCTTGCCGGTGGCGAGCACACGCTCGATGGCCAGGTCCACGTGGCTTCGGTTGGACTGCAGGATTCCGCCCAACATGGGCAGCTCGACGTCGTGCTGTTTCGCCAGATAGGACGTTGCCCGCAAGTCCTTGGGCAGGCACGATCCACCGAATGCAAAGCCGGGCCTGAGATAGGCCCTGGAAATGTTGAGCTGGGTGTCCTGGCAGACCAGGTCCATGACCTCGAATGCATCCACGCCCAAGGCGGCACAGAGCCGCGCGGTTTCGTTGGCGAAGGTGATCTTCAGGGCGTGGAAGTTGTTGCAGCAGTACTTCATCATTTCGGCCGCACGTACCGAGGTCGTCAGGAACTCGCATGGCAGATGGCCGAACAGCTCGCGCAAGCGCTCCGCGGCCTGTGCATGATTGCAGCCGACGACCGTGAACGGCGGCTTGTCGTAGTCGCGGATCGACGACCCCTCGCGCAGGAATTCCGGCTGGAAGCACAAATGGAAATCGTCACCATCCCGCTTGCCGGAATGCGCTTCGATGATCGGCCGAAGTACGTCCTCCACCGTGCCCGGCACCAGGGTCGAGCGGAAAACGAAGACATGCGGCTCCGCCTTGTCGCGCATGGCGCGGCCCAGTTCTTCCGCGATGCGCAGCACCGCACCCTGATCCTGGCTGCCATTGGCGGCCGACGGCGTACCGACGCAGATCAGCGATATCTCGCTGTCGCGAACCGCCTGGGCGACATCGGTGGTCACCGAGACACGACCGCTGCCGGCGACTTCGGCCACGAGATCCACCATCCCTTCTTCGACGACGGGCGTCTTGCCGGACCGAATCAGATCGAGCTTGTTCTGGTCGATGTCGACGCCGATCACCTGGTGTCCATCCCGGGCGAGGCAGGCAAGCGAGACTGCGCCCACGTAGCCGAGGCCGAAGATGCTGATTCTCATGCGGAAATCCTTTGCGAAGCGGTGAAAGCAGTAATACAGCGATCCACGATCGCATCCAGCCGTGCCATCGAATTGGGCCACGCATGGTGACCCAGCATGCGGTCGCGTCCAGCGCGGGCGAGGCGGGTACGCTCGGCGGGATCATCGAGGATCCTGAGGATGGCTGAAGCGTACTGGTCGGGGTTGTCCGCCACAAGGAAATGCTTCTCGGATTGCGCGTCCACGCCACCGGCAGCCATGCTGCTGGTAACCACAGGCACACCCATGGACATTGCTTCGAGGATCTTGTTCTGAGTACCGCGGGCGATTGCCAGAGGTGCCACCATGGCTGCCGATTGCCGCACATACGGGCGCACGTCGGGCACCGAGCCGGTGACCGTCACGCCGTCCAGCCGCTCCAGGCGTCGCACCGCCGCGGACGGATCGGCACCGACAATCACCAGCTTCAGGGTCGGTCGCCGGCGACGCAGCAAGGGCCAGACCTCCCGGCAGAATCGGAACATGGCCTCCTGGTTGGGGTAATAGTCCATGCGTCCGATGAAGCTGATCAGGTCCGGATCGTAGAGTTCGTCCCCTGGGCAGAAGAACTCGCTGTCGACGCCGTTCGGAAACCAGTCGCTTGGCACACCGGTAGCAAAGGAGTCCAGGGTTTCCCATTCGGCCCGCGTGGTGGCCGTGCACAAGTCGAACTGCCCGGCCAGCCGCTTCTCGGCGGCCATCATCTTGCTGCCTTCCAGCCGGTAGCCGAGAGAGAGTGGAAAGCGCTTGAAATTGGCGTACTCGAGCCACTTCTGCGAGTCCATGTCGCCGAAATCCAGGATCTTCGGCACGCCGGTGACGTGCGCCACGTATTGGGCCACCGACGAGCAATGGACGAAGATCAGATCCCACGACTGATTGCGGACGATGGTATCGATCGTTCGCGCGAGATCCGGCGAAAAGAAGAAGCCCATCGACGACGGCGTGGGCACCGGCAGGCGCGCCACCATGCGCAGCGTCTGTACCGGGTTGCGCACCAGCCCGATATGGAAGTCCTTGCAGTACGGCGCAATGCCTTGCGCCTCTTCCGCTTCCGCCGGCGAGCGCGCCAGCGAGCACACGGTGACCTCGTGCCCCTGCTCGCCGAAATGACGGATCATGTTGAACGGTCGAATCTTGCCACCCCGCTTCGGAGGATAGGGAAAGCGGTGGCAAACGTAGAGAATCTTCACGGGATATAGCTCTTCAGTTCGGCGGCGACGTCGTCCGGCGTACGGTTGTCCAGATAGATCCGGCTCCAGACCTCGAGGTTCATCAAGGCAATCAAGGCGTCGGTCCCATCGATGCGGCTTTCTTCATGCGCCCGGACCAGATCGGCCACCGCCTGCGGCCGGAAGAGGCCGCGGCGCTCGATCACCTCCCGCGCAAGCAGACGCTGCAACAGAGGCGCCAGCTCCCGCTTCAACCACGCCCCCATCGGCGTACCGAACCCGCGCTTCTTGCGGTTGAGGATGTCGTCGGGCAGCAGTTCGCCGAGCGCCTTCTTCATGACATGCTTGAGCCGTCCGTGGCGAACCTTCGTGGCAGCCGGCATCGACGCCGCAAGCTCCACCAGTTCGTGGTCCAGAAACGGGACTCGGCATTCCAGCGAAACCGCCATGCTCATCTTGTCGGTCAACAAGAGCAGGTCGTCCGGCAGCTGGGTTTCGGCGTCCACTGCCAGCATCCGGTTCAATTCGTCGTCGTCACCCGCCAGTTCGAATGCGGCGCCGAGCGGATCGCCGCCTCCCGACTCGTCGAGCAACAGGGCGCTCACATCAGCCCTTCCGAGGATCTGCAAGTAGCTGCGGTAGCGCTCGTCGGGCGCCAGCTCGGCCGTCGCCAGAAAGCCCCGGGCCAGCCGGAACAGGTTCAACAAGCCCGAGTGGCGATCGGACGGCAACTGGCGGCCGATGCCGCTGATCGGCCCGCGAACCCAACCGGGCAGGCGCCGAAATCGTTCGGCATAGTGGCCGCCCAGGTAGCGCCGATAGCCGCCGAACAGCTCGTCGCCGCCGACGCCGGACAGGATCACCTTGACGTCCTGCCGGGCGAACTCCGACACCAGGTAGGTGGTGATGAACGCCGTGTCCGCCATCGGCTCGTCCATGTGCCACAGCAGCCGCGGCAACAGGGAAACCACATCGGGGCGCACCACGATCTCGTGGTGTTCGGTCGCAAACAGCTCGGCCACCCGGCGCGCGTACGGAAGTTCGTTGTACAGTGCCTCGGCCGCCCCGCCTTGAAACCCGATGGCATACGTCCGGATCGGCTGACTGGAATGCTTCGCCATGTAGCCGACCACCGCGCTCGAGTCGATGCCGCCCGACAGGAACGCGCCGATCGGCACGTCGCTGACCATCTGCATGCGCACCGCTTCCTCGATGCGTACGGCGGCCGCGTCCGCCCATTCGGCTTCGCTGCGTGCGCGGTCGATCGATGCCGGCATGCGCCAGTAGCGGCGCTGCTCGACCCGCTGCCCTTCCACCACCAGCAGACTGCCCGGCGGAAGCTTGCGAATGCCCCGGAACAAGGACTGCGGCGCCGCCACATAGCCGAGGTGCAGATAGGACCGCAGGGCCTCGTGGTTCAGTTCCGCCGAGACGTCGGGCAAGGCGAGCAGAGCCTTGGCCTCGCTGGCGAAGGCCAGTCCGCGCGCGCTCTGGCAGATGTACAGGGGCTTGACGCCGAGGCGGTCGCGGGCGAGCAGCAATCGTCGGCGCCGCCCATCCCAGAGGGCGAAGTCGAACATGCCGTTGAGTCTGAGCAGGCAGTCGTCGCCCCAGGCGTCGTAAGCATGCAGCACGACCTCGCTATCGGAGCCGGTCTTGAAGCGAAAGCCGGCTTCGATCAGCTCGCTGCGCAGCTCGCGAAAATTGTAGATTTCGCCGTTGCAGACCAGCCACAGCTTGCCGTCCTCACTCGACAGCGGCTGGTGGCCGCCGGCGAGGTCGATGATCGACAGGCGGCGCATCGCGATCCCGCAGTTGCCGTCGATATGCTGGCCCTCGTCGTCCGGGCCGCGATGGGACGTGACGTTGCCCATCGCCGTGAGCTGCTCGGGCGCCACCTGCCCGCCGTCGAAACGAATGATGCCGTGAATGCCGCACATGGTCGGGCCTTCAGGCGGCCGCAGGCGCTGGCCGCCCGCGGGCGATCAGCGCGTCAGCGTACACCTTGCGATAGCGACCGACGCTGTTGGCCCAGGTACGCTCCTGTTCGACGAAGGCACGTGCTCGACCTAGCATGGCGGGCCACTGGGCGCGTGAATCGAGCAGCCGGTCGACGGCATCGACAAGGGCCTTCGTATCACCCGCCCGAAAGAGGACACCGGTGTCGCCATCGCGGATCAATTCCCTGTGGCCGCCGACGTCCGAGGCGACGAACATCCGGCCCTGCGCCATCGCCTCGAGCGGTTTGAGCGGCGTCACCAGCTCCGTCAGCCTGATCGGCAGCCTGGGATAGGCCAGGACGTCGATCAGATCGTAGTAGCGCTGGATATCCGCATGCGGGATGCGGCCGGTGAATGTCACGCGCGATCCCAGGCCGAGCGCATCCACCTGGGTCTTCAAGGCGTCTAGCTGGACTCCACCGCCGACCAGCAGCAGGTGAATGTCGCTGCGTCGCTCGGCAAGGCGAGCCGTGGCCTCCACCAGCAGGTGCAGACCTTCGTAGCCGTAGAAGGAGCCGACGAATCCGAGCACCGTCCGACCGTGCAGCCCAAGTTGCCGACGCAGCGACTCGTCTGGTGGTGCACCATGTGCGAAATCCGCGACATCCACCGCGTTCGGGATCACCGTCACGCGCGCATCGCTGACCCCCCGAACGACGATGTCCTGGCGCAGGCCCTCGCAGATCGTGGTCACCTGGTCCGCGTGACGCAAGGCGAAGCTTTCGAGCATCCGCGAAACCCGGTAGCGCGCACTGCCTTCGGTGGTGGAACCATGGTCGACGGCGGCATCCTCCCAGGAAGCCCTCATCTCGTAGACGAGCGGGAGCCGGTGCCGCCGCGCCACCCACAGTGCCGGCAATGCGTTCAGCACGGGCGAATGCGCGTGCAGGATGTCCGGCGAAATCTCGCGCACCAAGTCGTCGATTCGAGCCGCCGTCAGGCGCATTTGCCGCAGCAGCCCGACCCCCTCGTCGGACGGCGTCCGGTAAAAGCAAAAGCCCTCGCACTCTTCGCTGAGCACGGTGCCGGGGCCCTGCTTCGGCGAAGTCAGGTGGACGGTCTGCCAGCCGAGTGCGCGTTGCTCGCGCAGGATCGCGGCCGTGCGGAACGCGTAGCCACTGTGTAGCGGAAGGGAATGATCCAGGATGTGCAGGATGCGCATGACTTCAGGAGTAGGCAGCGACTGGACGGGGCTCCGTCGCGCCGCCGGCCTCTCGCCGGACGAACGCGTCGAACATCATCATGGTCCACAAGGCGGAACTGTAGTCGCGGGCACCGGACGCGTGCGCCTCGACCAGATGGCGGAGGAAATCTGGATTGAAATAGCCCGTCGCAAGCAGGTTCTCGCCGAGCACGGTGTCGCGCACGCGCTGCTTCAGGGGGCCACGGAACCACCGCGCCAACGGCACCGCGAATCCCATCTTGCGGCGATAGAGGACGTCCTTCGAAAGCTTCGGCTCCATCGCGCGTTTCAGCAGAAACTTTGGCTCGCCATTGGCCAGCTTGAGCCTGCTCGGCAGGCTCGCCAACCATTCCACGAGCAGGTGATCCATCAGCGGCTCGCGCACTTCGAGGGAATGGGCCATGCTGGCCCGATCGACCTTGGTATTGATGTCGCCGACCAGATAGGTCTTCAGATCGATGTACTGGATGAGCGCGAGCGGATCGTCGGTTTGCGCCTGCTGCGCGTGCCGGCGAAAAACCTCGAGCGCGTCGTAGCCGTTGAGTTCGCGCTGCAGGGCCGGCGCGAACAGCTTGCTGCGCATTTCGCCACGCATGATCGAGACGCTGTGAAAGTACGCATTCACGGCGTCCCTGGCCAGGGCCTGGAACGTCGTCTTGGCGCGAAACACGCGCGGCGCCCAGTCGGCCTTCGGATAGACGCGGCCCAGCATGCCGAACAGCGGCCGGCGAAATCCGTAGGGCATGCTGTCACGCCAGCGCTGCTCCATCAGATGCGACCGATAGCGGCGATATCCGGCAAAGCTTTCGTCGCCGCCATCACCGGACAGGGCGACGGTGACCCGCTTTCTGGCCAGTCCGCAGACCCGGTAGGTCGGTATCGCGGAACTGTCCGCGTATGGTTCGTCGTAGAGGCCCGCCAACTGGTCGATCAGCGAAAAATCGTCGGAAGCCACCTGTTCGACGTAGTGATTGGTGCCGTAGGCATCGGCCACCTGCTGCGCATACTTGGATTCGTCGAAGCGCGGGTCGTCGAATGCGATCGAGCAGGTGTTGACCGGCTGCGTCGACAGTCCGGCCATCGTCGCAACCACGGCACTCGAATCCACGCCGCCGGAGAGAAAAGCTCCGAGCGGCACGTCCGAGATCATGCGCAACCGCACCGATTCCTGCAGGCGCTGGTCCAGTTCCGCCACGGCATCCGCCATTGAAAGCGGGCTGTCCAACGTAAACCGGACATCCCAATATGCCCTGGGCTGCGGCGCGGCCTCACCTCGTCGAATGCACAGAAACTCGCCGGCACCGAGCTTCGCCACACCCTTGAAGATGGTGCGTGGCTCCGCCACGTAGCCCAACGCGAAGTACTCCTCGATCGCCAGCGGATCAATCCGCCGGTCGAGTTCCGGATGCGCCATCAACACCTTGAGCTCGGAGCCGAATGCGAACACGCCGTCCGCCAGCGTCGTGTAGAACAGGGGCTTGACACCAAGGCGGTCTCGCGCGAGAAAGAGAGTGTCCCGATTGCGATCGTGCAGCGCAAACGCGAACATTCCGCGGAAACGTTCGACGCAGGATTCGCCCCACGCCTCCCAGGCATGGACGATGACTTCGGTATCGCTCCTGGTACGGAATCGATGGCCCAGGGCTTCGAGTTCCGGCACCAGCTCCTGGAAATTGTAGATCTCGCCGTTGAACACGACGACCACCGAGCCATCTTCGTTGAACAGGGGCTGCTGCCCGCTCGCCAGGTCGATGATCGACAGCCGCCGGTGCGCCAATCCGAGACCGGGTTCGAAGTGATACCCCCCCTCATCGGGCCCCCGGTGAAACTGTGTCTCGTTCATCCGGTGCAACAAATCCCGATCCTGCTCGCGTTTGCCGCGGGTATCGAACAATCCTGCAATGCCGCACATGCCGAAATTTCCGATTCAGGCGCTCGCGCGCAGGCAATCCTGCGCGCCGAGCAAGCGCCGATATAGTGAACAGTAATCGCCTACCGCCCGCTCGATGCTGAAGCGCTGCTCCACCCGGTTGCGGGCCGCGATGCCGGCAGCTTCCCTCGCGCGGCTATCCTTCATGTAGGCCTCGATCGCATCCGCCAGCCCGGCCACGTCGGAAGGCGCCACCAACGTTCCACAGACGCCATCGTCGACCAGTTCGCGATTGCCACCGACATCGGTGGCAATGACTGCCACACCGCTGGCCATCGCCTCCAGAACGGTGTTGGAAATGCCCTCCGCGATCGACGGCAGCACGAAGAGATCGAAGCGCCGCATCAGCTCGGCCACGTCATCGCGCTGACCGGCCATCCACAGCAGGTCATCCACGCCGAGGGCGCGCGCTCGGCATTCCAGGCTCTCGCGCAGCGGGCCGTCGCCGACGATCACCAGACGCCACTCGCTGGCCTCCGGGTTCCGGCTCACGACGGCGGCGAAAGCCTCGAGAAGCGCTCGCTGGTCCTTGACCGGCTGCAGGCGCCCGACGGTTCCGATCAACCTGTGCCGGGCGGGGTCGAAGGGCATCTCCGGCGGCGCAGCCCGGTCATCCGCCGGCCGGAACCGAGCGGTGTCGACCCCGTTGCAGATTCGTTCGATGCGGCCAGCAGAAATTCCGACCCGCTGCTGCAGGTAGGTTTCGATCTGGCCCGACAGCGCGACATAGTGGCTGACGAAAGGCGCATACAGGCGTCTGATCCAGCGGTTCTTGTTGTTCTGCCCCGATAGATCGCCAACGTCCCAGCCATGCTCGCCATGAATTCGCACCGGCACGCCGGCGGCCAGGGCCGGCACTGCGGCTTCCAGTGCCGCCAGATTGCGCGTATGAACGATCGCAGGCCGGTGTTGGCGAAACAGCCTGAGCAGTCGCGGATACAGGCGATAGCCGTGCCCCGGCCCCTTGTGCAGCGAGACGAACGCCACGTCCGGGCGCTCGATTCGCCTGCAGAAATTCTCCGTACACTCGGTGAGTGCCACCACCATGTGACGAAACGATCCAGGCGGCAGACCGTTGATCAGGTTAACGACGCCATTCTCGAGGCCGCCGACGTCGAAGCGGAAGACCACGTGAACGATCAATGGCTCGTTCCCGGTCATCGGCGTTCGGCCAGGTCGTCGAGCAGGCGCACCAGCTCGGAACCGTGCGCCTCCATGAAGCGCTCCGCGAGCCGCCTGGAATCCTCGGGCGGTCCTTGCCGTGCAACCACGATCGTCACCAAGGCTGACGCATCGGCCCGGCCCGTCAAGCGGTCGATCAACAACATGGCCTTGGCGAGGTAGTCGTCGGTGACGATACGATCGTCAATCTGATACCAGCTCCAGACATCGACGATGTTGTCCGACTTGCCGCGCATGCCCGCGTGGACGACAGGGCCGAAGGCCAATTCTTCGGTGTCGGTTTCGATTCTTGTCCAGCCGCCCTGCTCGACTCCATCCAGTCGGTTGCCGTGCATCACCATCTCACGCCCCTGCCGCTGACCAGCAAAGTAGGCAACGTAGAGTCCGACCGTTCTTCCCGAGCGGTCCGCATAGACCTCATAGGCCTCGGCACGATGTCCGGCAGAGGTCGGCGTGTAGTCGAGGTCATCCGGTGCTGCCTGCGTCCGTTTCTGCCACTGGGAGGCTGCACCCGGCAATGGAATCTCTAGTGCGTAAGGCCGGTCCGGTTCATCGAGGAATCGTTCTACCGCGGGAAAGGCCACTGCGATCAGGGCAAGCGGGACGATCAGCGCCCACCGCTGCTGTCCGCGCGGACCTGCCGGCATACGGGATGGCAGGTCGGCGACGGGCTCCTCGCGCCAACGCGCACCGACTGCAAACATCAGCAGGATGACGATGCCGAAGAACACCCAGCCGTAGACGATATGGACGAATCCCTGAACGAATTCCGAACCGAAGTGGTAGCCGATCATGACCGTGATGTAGGCCCTGACCCAGTTCGCGACGATCGGAATCGCGATCGCCACCAGCATGAAGAGAAATCGCCGCTTGAAGCTGACGTAGTTCAGGTATGCGTAGAGCGTACCGACCATGGCCGAGGCGATCAAATAGCGCAGGCCGCTGCATGCCTCGATGACGGACCACCGCCCGTTCGGAAGCACGAAGTGCAGATGCTCCTGAAACACCGGAATGCCGGTCAACCTGACCGCGGCAACCGTGAAGTCGGCCGTGTACTGCATCAGAATCGGCAACAGAAATTCGCCGACCGGGACGCCAAAGTAGAGAAACGCGAGCGGGAATGCAATCACTCGCGAAACCTCCCGGCCGCCGACACCCGCCAATGCGAATACCAGCATGCTGGCGAGCGCGAGATGCGACATCGCCGCGACACCACTGATTTGTCCGACCAGCCACGCCATCCCGGAAAGCACCATCGGCAAGACGAAGAACAGGTTGGGCCTCACGGCACACCGCTCCAGCTGGTCGCGCTTGCGCCAGATCAGCCACGCCGAAATCGGGATGACCACCAAACCGTGGGCGAATGTGTCGGAACGCCACCAGATCGCTCCGATTTCCGATGCAGTCTGCCAGTACGCGCCGACGACCCACGCGAAGGTCACGGCGAGCAGAACGGCGATACGTGCGAAGTTTCCCAATCGAGCCGGCGCGTCGGACTCCGCCGGGGCGTCGATTCCGATGCCCGTCAAGTTCTTCTGCATGCCTATCCGAGATTCCTGATCAGATAGGGCCCCAGGGCGTTCGCGACTGGCAGCGGCAACCTGCGCCACAGCGCAATGAACGCGCGGTACTTGGGATTCATCGGGTTGTTCTGCGGCACGGCGTCGGTCTTGAACAAGCGGTACTCGTAGGCCAGCGGCTGCGGCTCGAACCCCCAGTTCTTCTTGAAGCTGTACGGCCCGGTACCGACCTTGCTGCGACCGTAGTCGAATACCCGGTACCCACGCTCGCAGGCTTCCTTCATCAGCGCCCAGTACTTGAAGTCGTTGGCTGCCAGGGCCCGTGCGCCGAAATCGTCACCGGCGTAGTAGGGCAACACCTCGCCACGGAAATAGAAGCTCAGGACGCTCGACAGGGGCTTCCCGTCCGGCGTCGTGACGGTATGCACGGTGCAGTCCCGACCGAAGGTGTCGAGCAAAGTGCGGAAGTAGCGCCGGGACAGCGCCGGCGTGCCGTGGCGACGAACGTTGTCCGCGTACAGCGCAAAGAAGCGCCGCTCGTCGTCGTCACATGTCCACTTCAGGTCGTTCTTGATCCCTTTGCGCACCATCGCCCGCTGCTTGCGCGGAATCGCCAGCATGTTGGCCTCGACGTCCGGCTCGATCGCCTTGCGGAAATTCACGTAGAGGTCCTGGCGCGGCCAGTCGTCGTGGCGCGGCCGCAGGTTGCGATATTCCAGATGCGCGACGCCGCGCGCCTGCGCAATGCGTTCGGCCTCGGCCTCGAGCAGACCGACCGCCTCGTCGTCGCCTACCGGGCCGGCGTGGGCACAAAACGGCAGCGAACTGATGCTGTGGCCAAACAGGCGGCTGCGCACCTCGGCCAGCGGCAGCACACCGACGATGCAACCCGCCCGGCGCGCCACCAGATAGTGGCTGCGATGGCCGAACTGTCGTTCGATGATGTCGCGCCAGGCGGACAGGTGGAAAAAGCTGCCGTCCGGATGGGCTCGCACGAAGTCGTCCCAGAGCCCGTTCTCGTCGCGTGCGAGCTCGCTTACCTGCGTGATTGGTCGATCCATATTCAAGCCGTGGCCGCCTCGCGCGGCGCATCGGCCGGCAGGCTCAGTTCGTCGAAAACCTGGTCGACCCGACCCCACTCGAAGTCCTGCAGCAACTGGCGCAGCCGACCCTCGGTGCGGTCGAGGTTGACATAGTGGCGGAAGCGGGTCTTCGAATCGACACCCGGCACCCGCGGCTGTTCCGGGTCGATCTCCCAGGGATGGAAGTAGAAGATGGCGGGACGCGCATCCTCGCGATTCACCCGCGCAATGCCCCAGCGGGAGATGCCGTAGGGCAGCAGGCGGAAGTAGCCGCCGCCGCCGGCCGGCCAGTTGCGGCCGAGCCAACGCACCGTGGTCACCGGGATTTCGACCAGACCGCAGTCGAGGCGATAGGGAAAGCGCGGCGCGTCGGGCATGCCGTAGTGATCGTGGGCGACCGGATAGATGCTCGAACTGTAGCGGTAGCCGGCTTCGGCAAGGCACTCGTGGGCCCACAGATTGCCTTCGCCGATCGAAAAGCTCGGCGCCCGGTAGCCGTGCACCGCGACCCCGGCGACATCCTCGAGCACCGCCTTGGCCAGTTCGACGTCCGATCGGAAGCACTCGCGGGTCTGGGCGCTGGCGCGCTCGTGGTTGTAGCCGTGGCTGGCCAGTTCGTGACCACGCCGGGCGATCTCACGAACGACCTCGGGATAGCGTTCGGCGATCCAGCCCAGCGTAAAGAAGGTGGCCTTGGCCTCGAACCGGTCGAACAGGTCGAGAATCCGGCTCACGTTGCGCTCGATCCGACACGGCACCGCTTCCCAGTCGCTACGCGGAAACTGCGCCGCCATCGACGACACCTGGAAATAGTCTTCGACGTCGACGGTCAGCGCGTTGATCCGGGGATGCCGCGCGTTCATGAATCGCCTGCCGTCTTGCGCGGCGGGTTCTCGGAGACCAGTTGCTGCAGCAACGCGAGGGTCGCCCCAAGGGTCTTTTCGACATTTGCGAGGCGCGCTTCGTAGCGTGTCGCGTCGAGTTCGCCAGCGAGCGCCGCGAGCTGATCGGCGATGCCGTCCGGCACATCGAACGAGCCGGCACCGGCACTGCCGTTCAACGGCACTACGCCGGCGGGTCGCTGCGGCACCGCGCGCGCGTTGCCGCGCGTCGACCACACTGGCGCGTCGGCCGCAGGCGCCTGTTCCTCGCGCAATTCCTCGAGCACCGCATCGACGTCTTCGTCGCCGATCCGGGTCTTCTCCGCAAGGAAGGCGGCCAGCAGGATGCGATCGCACAAGGTATTGATACGGCGGGGTATGCCACCGGTGGCCGAATAGATGCGGCGGAATACGCCGTCCTCGAGATGCGGGTTGTCACTCCAGCCGACGTGGTGCAGGCGGTGCTCGATGTAGCCGCGCGTCTCTTCACCGTCGAGCGGCCCGAGGTGATAGGACGCGATCACCCGCTGACGCAGTTGCTGCATCTCCGGGCTCTGCATCATTTCCCGGAATTCCGGCTGACCGATCAGGAAACTCTGCAGCAGGGCATGGTCCTCGAGCTGGAAATTGGACAGCATGCGCAGTTCCTCGACCGCACCCGCAGTCAGGTTCTGCGCTTCGTCGACCACCAGCAGCGCGCGCTTGCCGGCCGCCGTGGTGGTCACCAGAAAGGCCTCCAGTGCGAGCAGCAGATCGGCCTTGTCGAGGCTCTTAGACGGAATGCCGAAGGCCGCGGCGACCAGCCGTAGGATGTTGTTCGAGTCGAGCTGGGTGCTGACCAGTTGAGCGGCCACGACCTGCTCGGAATCGAGCTTGTCCAGCAGGTTGCGGACGATCGTGGTCTTGCCGGCACCGATCTCGCCGGTAATGACGATGAAGCCCTCGTTCTGGTGCAGGCCGTACTCGAGGTAGGCCATCGCCCGCCGGTGTCCACGGCTGCCGAAGAAGAACTCGGGATCGGGATTGAGCTGGAAAGGCTTGGCCTTCAGCCCGTAGAAACTTTCGTACATCGCGTCCTGTTCAGAATCTGGCCCTAAGCGAGGCTATGACCGCATTTTCGGTGAAATCGCGCGTGCCTTCGGACTCCTGTCGCCGCAGCATCAGGGCGCCGTTGGTCCGCGCGCCGATGCGGTGGTTATACCCGATGGTCAGCGAGCGACGCGTGACATCTTCATTGCTCACGCCTCTTCCTTCGGAATCGACGTGAGATATGCCCGCTGACAGGGTCGATACGCTGCCCAGCTTGTGACTCAAGGACAACGTCACACTCGACGTCCGGATATTGCTGAACTGCACGAAGTCGTCGCCGGCACCGAGCCCCACGGTCTCACCGATGCGCTCGAAGTCACTTCGCGACAGGCCCAGGGTAAGCACGTTGCGCGCACCGAGCAGCGATGCCGTCATCTGCAGCCGGCGTGCAATGGAGAAGCTGTTGGTGACGAAGCTGGCAAAGGTCGAATTCCCGTTCGGGATCGACGCCGCCAACGTACGGGCAGCGGCCTCGCGCTGGGCCTCGTCCGGAATCGTCGATTCGAGACTGACGAAGATTTCGCGAAACGCGATTTCCTCGAGACTCAGCAATTCCGATTGCTCGATGCTGCTTACATCCCGCACGTAGCTCGCGCGCAAGCTCGACAGGGGGCGTCGGTGGACAAACTCGTAGTTGTAGCCTGTGCCGAAGAACCGTTTTTCGACAGTGGCATCGAAACGCGTGCGCGGTGAGAGCACGAGGTTCGCACCGACACCACGGATGGTGTTGTTGCGGTCGGTCCCGGTCTCGTAGTCGTTGGTCTCGCGTCCGCCGATCAGGCGCAGGCTGAGGCGATCGGAAACGCGATACGACAGCACGCCACGCAAGGTCTGCAAGGTGGCGGTGCCGGTACGCGCATCGTTTTCCGTCCAAAGCTTCTGGTAGCCGAGATTCCAACCCACCGGGCCGAAGGCCTGCGGATGATCGAGTGACAGCGCAAGCGTCGTTGCGATGCGCCGCCCCTCGAGCACGCTCGAGCCGCCGCTCGTCCAAGTGCGGCCAAGGCTGGTGCGTCCCTCGATGCTCTTCCCGAGGCGAAAGGAGCCCCTTGCGGCCAGGTCATAGGCGCGGACCGTCTCCCGATTGCCGGTATCGACGGAATCGTCGACCGAACTCGCTCCGAACAGCGATCGGTCACGCCGGGTTTGAGTCACGCCGGCATCGAAGAACAGTCGGTTCTGGACAGCTTCGAAGGTGAGGCGCCCGCGGCCCACGACATTGCCCGAGCTGCGGGAACTGTCGTCGTGGTAGATGCGATTGACCGCCTTCAGGCCGAACAGCCCATCCAGCCGTCCACTGGAATAGCGGCCGTCAGCGCCCAGGGTCAGCCCCGTCACCAGCTCGGTGTCGGACTCATCCGAAGTGGCCGACGCATTGTCGGTCAGCGTCTCTTCGATCTCCGCCAGATAGCCAAGCACCGGCTTGGCCGCCAGCGCTGGTCCGGCAGCCAGCATGAGCGCCGGAAGCAGACAGGCGGCACGCAGCTTGGTTTCGCGTTCAGGCCGCCTCGGCACGCCCTGCCCCTTCGCTCGACTGTCCGTAGCCGTAGCCATAACCATAGCCGTAGCCATAGCCGTAGCCGGAGGCGTGTCCTTCTTCTGCCTTGTTCAGCAGCATCATCTTGATCGGGCAGCGCTCGATCGTGGCCAGCGCCTGATAGACCACGCTCTGCGTAGTCCGGTTGGCTTCGACCACCATGATGATCTGACCCATGTGGCTGGCGAGGGCGCGAGCTTCGGTGGTGACCAACAGGGGCGGCGAGTCGAAGACGATGACACGGTCCCGGTAACGCGAGGACATCTCGTCGAGGAGTCGATTCATCGACTCGGAAGCCAGCAATTCGGTGGCATTCGACTGGGCCATGCCGGCAGGCAGAATCGTCAGCTTCTCGATATTGGTGCGCAGCAGCACGTCGGAGAGCTCGGTTTCCGGATTGACCAGCACGTCCATCAGCCCCTGGGTGGGCTCCATGCCCAGGATGTTCAGAATCGACGGCTTCGACACGTCGGCATCGACCAGCAGCACCGTGTAGTCGAGTTCCATCGCCATGCTGATGGCGAGGTTGATGGTCGTGAAACTCTTGCCTTCACCGGGCAGCGAACTGGTCACCATGATCAGATTGCCGTCCTCGACCACGCTGGCGCCGCCACCCTGAGCGTTGCTCAGCACCGGCCGCTTGATCAGACGGTACTCCTCTGCCACGGGCGAGCGCGGGTGATCGGGCGTCACCATGCCGATTGCCGCGAGTCGGTCGAGGTCGATCTCGACGTACTTGGACCCCTGACGGTCGCTCCGAAGCGCCGGCTCGGCCGACGGTTCGGCGGGGCGCGAGGATCGGGATTCGCCGGATTCGACGCCCCCCTCGGAGTCGCGCCCAGCTTTCGGCATGATTGCCGTGGCCTCGCGGGCAGGCGCTGCCGAAGCGTCGGAGGCAGGCACCTTCGGGTCGGGGCCGGCGGGCCCGCTCGTCTTGCGGGCTGCCACATCAGGCACCTCGACTCCGGCCTGCTTCAGCTTGTCCAGACGCTCAACTGCTTTTTCGATCAAACTCACGACGTATCCTCGTTAGGCCTTCTGCAGGACTGCCAGCAGTACCGTCAACACTGCAAATCCGCCGACGAAGCTGGTCAGCGCACCAGCAAACAACATCAGCCCTCTGCGCTTCTTGCTGCGCCACTTGTCGTTCGCCACCATCGAAACGGTACCCAGCAGCGGCAGGCCGGTGAATTCCCGCAGGCTCCGGGCATCCTGGAATGTCGGCCGAATCTGGCTCAGCAGGAAGGAGACGGCCAGTCCCGCGGCAAGTGCCAGCACCCCTGCGGCCGGCATCAGAAGGATGCGATTGGGTGCGGCCGGCTTGAGCGGCTGTGACGGCGGATCGATGACGCGGAACTCGGCCATGCCCGATGTGGATTCCATGTCCACCGACATGCTCGCAGACTCGCGTCGCGCCACCAGGGAATCGTAGTTCTTCTTGTGGACCTCGTAGTCGCGGTTCAGCTGTGTGAATTGCGCCTCGATCTGGGGCACGAGTTCGGCAGCTTCCTTGAGGCTCTCGAGCCGACCCTGATGGGCCGCGACCCGCGCTCTCAGCGATGCCACCCTGGCTTCGGCCTCGGACAGCGCCAACTTCATCTGCTGATACACCGGATTCGCGTTGACGTTCATCGAAGGGTTGCGATCCGGCATCGCGTCGCGACGCTTCTGCACTTCGGCGTCCCGCTCGGCCTTGAGCTGTTCCAGGACACGCCGGGTACCGATCACGTCGGGATGCGCTTCCGTGAAACGTTGCAGCAGACCGTCCAGATTCTTCTCGAGGGCGTCGATCCGACCGTCGATCTCCGGGATCGAGATACCCGATTGCACGGGCGTCTCCGGCAACAATACGGGCTCCTCGCCCAACAGTTGACGCTGCAACGAGTCGCGTGACTGCTCGGCCTCGCGCAGCGCCAGGCGTGCCTCGCTGAGTCCCGCGGTGACCTCGGCAAGCTGGCCGAAATAGTCCTGCTTGCCATCGCCGATGTAGGCCATGTTCTCGAGCTTGAACTCCTTGACACGGTTTTCCGCATCCTCCAGCTTTTGCTCGTAGGAGCGGATCTGCTCCTCGATGAAACGGCGGGCACTGTCGGTGTCCTTTCGCTTGTCGCCGAGGCCTGATTCGACGAAGATCGTCATCAGCGACTGCACCACGCTCTTGGCCACTTCAGGGCTCTGGTCCATGTAGGACAGCTTGTAGATGTTGTCGCGCCCGCTTCCGCCAATCTTCAGATCGGACGTCAGCCGGCCGATCAGCTCTTCGCGCTCCTTGTCGTTGCGCACCGCCAGATCGAGGTCCGCCATGCGGATCAGCTTCTCGACGTTGGGCCGGCTGATCAACGTGCGGCTCAGGATCGCGATCTGCTGGTCAACGTTCGGCTGTACCGCCAGCCCCGACATCAGCGGCTTCAACACCGATTGCGTATCGACGTAGATCCTCGCCGACGATTCGTAGCGATCCGGCATCAGGAAGATGCCGACTGCTGCGCCGATGCCCACGACCCATGCCGCCAGCAGCCCCCACCATCGGTACCGCCACATGCCGCGCACGTAACCGACCAGTTGCCTAATGACCTCTTCCATACCCTTCGTTCCTGAATGCCAATGGTGCCCGTTGGGCTCAGAACCAGCTCTGCGGAACGATCAGCACGTCACCCGGCCGCATTTCCACGTTGGCCGACACGTCGCCGCGCTTGAGCAGGTCCGCCAGCCTCACGCTGTACTGTTTGTTTCCTTCGGACGTACGCAGGATCGACGCGCCGTTGCCGTCGGCAAAGTCGGTGATCCCGCCGACCGCGATCATGACGTCGAGCAATGTCATCTTCTGACGGTACGGTAAGGTCTGCGGCGCCGCCGCCTCGCCGATCACTCGGATCTGCTCGCTGTAGGGCCCGATGAAGCTGGTGACGACGACAGTCACCACCGGGTCGCGAATGTACTTCGAAAGGGCCTGTTCGATGTCACGGGCCAGCGTGCTCGAATCCTTGCCGATCGCCGGCAGATCCTCGACCAGCGGTGTCGTGATCTTGCCGTCCGGCCTTACCGGCACCGTCGTGGACAGTTCCGGGTTGCGCCAGACGATGATGTTGACGGAATCACCCGGCCCGATCACGTAGTTGTACTCCGACGACGCGGCGGATTGCGGCGCGGGCGGATACTTGGTGGCACAGCCGGCCAGCAGCGCGGCCGTTGCCAGGAGCATTAGGAAACTGCGAAAGACCTGCGTGGCGGATCCGCGAAGAGTCGACATTTTCACCCCGTATTCTCCAGATGCGGCACGGGAAGACCTGCCCGAGCCAAAACAAGCGTCATGCTACGAATGCCGGAGGGTTCTGCCGAAGGAACAATTGCACGCTTGGCGGCCCTCCCGCGGGAAGATAGCGAGGGTACCGGAGGCCGTCCCCTTGCGCCACATGCCCTGGACGGGCGCTTTTCGGCACGAAACCGCCCGGCCCCGGCCGATTCAAAACGATCGCCGGGCCTCGATGTAGGCCCGGTCGGACTGGTCGAAGCGGCCGAACAGACCTCGATCGTCACCGTCGAAGATGTCGAGGCCGGCACGCAGGCGCCAGTCGTCGCCAGGACGCCACTCGATCTTCGGCTGCAACATGCTGTCACCCCGATGGAAACCGACGACCGCGAGCACCTCGGCCTCGACATCATCACCAAATCGTCGATTGACCATTACCGTGCCACCCGTTTCGTTGGCACTGACCGCGACGCCGCTGTCCAGCGAGAGCATGCGGCGGCCGAACACCTGTACGTTGAAGCGCCAACGATCAGCCACCGGAATGTCGATCCCGGCGGCATAATCGACCGTGTCGGACTCGAACAGGCCATCCTCGGCACCGGCCCGCGCCGTGTTGAACTTGCGTCCGGTCGTGGCCACCACCTCGGATCGGAAGACCATGCTGCCGAAGTCCTTGGAGACCGTCGTACCCACCTGCTGGATGCGATCATGGCGCGGCGTAAACTGCAGGGCGACCGGATCGAAGTAGTAGGTCGGCGTGACATCGATACTGTTGTAATAGAAGCCGGTCAGATCCCAGCCCCGGACCAGACGTCCGATGCGCGCACCGAAATTGCCGTGACCGAGGCGGCCCGGCGGCTCCTGCTGGCTGGCGATCGTCACCGGGAACGGCAGGTCGGGGCGAAACCCGTAGAAATCGCCGCCAGGCTTGCCGATGTCATCGACGGTCGCGACCGGGATCCAGATCAGCTCGGCGTGGAAATCCTCGATGCCGAAGTATTCGGCGCGAGCCGCCCATTGGGGAATCCGCAGCTGATCGAAGTCAGGCAGCAGAAATTCCCGCACGTCGCGAGCGGAGACCACGTCCGCGAAGAACAGGCCGACCATCTCGCCCCACACGATATGCTGCCGGCCGAGACGGAACTCCCAGTCGTCTCCCGGCAGGTCCACGTAGGCCTCGCGGATCATGAAGTCGGCGCGCTGGTCGCGGCGCACCTCGAGCGGGTAGAAATCGTCCTCGATTACATAGGCATGATCGGCATCCGCCCTCGCAGCCAGCTTCCAGCGCATGCCGTCACCGAAGCTGCCGCCGGCCCCGACCTCGACGCGCAGCCGGAGCTTCGACCAGTGATCCTCGCCGGCGATCGTGCGGGCGGCCGCCCCTTCGACGAACCCGAACGGCTGCACGGCCGCCGGCTCTTCACCCGGCATCGCCAGCAGATCGTCCAACGAATCGGCCGCCGCAGCCATGTCCGCGCCCATCAACAGCGCCAGCGACGCCACGATCCTGTTCAACATCGATAATCCCCTGAAATGCACGCGGCGTACGCCTGACGGAATCAGACCTCAGGATCTTCCTCGCCGCGCGTCCGATCCTGGACGAACACCCAGCCGTCCGGACCCTGAACACCGAGCTTGGTGATCTGGCCATCTTCGACCCGGACCAGACGGTCGGCCATGTTCATGACTCTTCGGTCGTGGGTCGAAAAAATGAAGGTCGTACCGGCCTTGCGATTGATCTGCTTCATCAGCCTGAGGATGCCTTCGCCGGTCTTGCGGTCCAGGTTCGCCGTCGGCTCGTCGGCGAGTACGATCTTGGAATGGGTCGCCAGTGCGCGCGCAATCGCGACGCGCTGGCGCTGTCCGCCCGATAGCTGATTGGGCCGGTGATCCATGAAGTCCCGCAGGCCGACCATCGCAAGAAACCGACGCACCCGCTTCAACCGGTCCTGCTTGGAAAGCTCCGGAAATTGCAGCAAGGGATACTCGACGTTCTCGGCCGCGGAGAGCACGGGCAGCAGATTGAAGGTCTGGAAGATGAAGCCGATGGTCCGGGCCCGCAGGTTGGCCAATTGATCCGGACTCTGCCCCGAAACGTCGTTGCCGGCGATACTGACGCGCCCTTCGGTCGGCGTGTCGATGCATCCGATGAGGTTCAGCATCGTCGACTTGCCGCTGCCGGAAGGACCTGCGATTGCCAGGAAGACACCTTCCTCGATCGACAGCGAGACATTGTTCAGTGCTATGACATCCTGCTCACCCAGGCGATAGCGCTTGCTAACATTGTGAAGTTCGACGATTGCCATCCCGGCCCTTGGGCTTCGAGAAACGAGGAGGATACCACCGTGCAAAGCGTAGCAGTAAAGGCCATTGAGCCTCGTTTGAAAAGTATTGCATTTGCGCTGATCGCCAGTCTTTGCGCCACTACGTGGAGCGCGGCCCCGGTGCTGGCAGCGGAACAGGATCCGGCGCAGATCGTCGCGCGGGTGGACGCAATCCGCTTTCCGTCGTCGGACTTCCAGGTGGACATCTCGATCGAGAGCCGCGACACCGGCAGCGATCCCGACATTCGCAAGTATCGGGTGCTGTCGAAAGGCAAGGAAGACTCGGTGGTGCTGACGATGGAACCCGCGTCCGAGCGCGGCCAGGCGATGCTGATGAAAGGACGCGACCTCTGGGTGTTCCTGCCGCGCGTCTCGCAACCGGTACGACTCTCGCTTTCCCAGCGTCTGACTGGCCAGGTCGCCAATGGTGACTTGGCGCGGGCCAACTTCTCGGGCGATTACAATGCCGCGCTTGCCGGCACCGAAACCATCGACGGCCGCCGCACCGACGTTCTCGAACTGACGGCGGCTGAACGCGGCGTCACCTATGCACGCGTCAAGCTTTGGGTGGACGCGGACAACGGCCGACCGACGAAATCAGAATTCTACTCCCTGTCGGGTCGGCTGCTGAAGTCATGCAGCTACGAGGATTACCGCGAGATCGCGGGTGAGGTGCGGCCGACGCGGCTGGTGATGACCGACGCACTGAAGGAGGGAAAGGTGTCGGTTCTGGTCTATGACGACATGCTGCCACGGGAGATTCCCGCGCGGCTGTTCACGAAAGAGTACTTGAAGAAGCTGCAGTAAGGCATGGCCCCGGCCTTCGGCCGCGGAGGTTGACGAAAAAACGGGCGCCGAGGCGCCCGTTTTCGTCGTTCGATCGTCGGTGACGATCAGAACGTGTGACGCAGACCAGCGGCGACCGAGGTCGAGCCATCGCCGGCTTCGCTGACCAGCACGCCGCGCGACGCGTTGTCGTCGTTGGTGGTGTGGTTGACCGCGAAGGTGACGTTGGTGCGCTTCGACAGCGACTGGGTGTAGCCGATCGAGGCCGACGTCGAGTCGTTGTCGTCGGTCACGTCGTCGGACAGTTGGCCGACAGCCACGTGGAAGGTGCCCGGACCAACCGGAACGGTGGCGCCGATCGTGTAGACCATGGTGTCGACTTCGGTGATGCCGGCCGCGGCGTTGTCATCCATCTTGGCCTGCTGCACGCTGGCGTTCAGAGCCACGACGCCAAGGTCGTAGGCGCCGGCCAGATAGATCTCGTCCATGTCCTCGTCAGCACCTTTGGACTTGTGATAGACCAGACCGACTTTCAGCGGGCCGGCGTTGTAGGCAACGCCCAGTCCGATCTTGTCGTCGTCGGACGCATCCGGCCCGCCGTCGACTTCGCTCATCGTGCCCTGGAACGAGTAGATGACGCGAACGTTCAGGCCGCCCATGTCACCCGTGTCGTAGGAGATCGAGTTGTCCCAACGGGCGTCGGAAGCCGGGTGAATCGAGGCTTCGATGCCGTTGCCCTTGATGGAGTTCGTCAGGATTTCCTGGGGCTCGTAGGCACCGGCGCCCAGGGCGTTGGTGATGCGAGCGGTCCAGAGGTAGCCCGGCGCGTACTGGCGACCGAGGGCGATGGTGCCGAAGCCGCCCTTCAGGCCGGCATACGACTGACGGTGGAACTGGCGGCTGCTGTCAGGCTGGCCGCTGCCGACCGAAAAACCCTGCTCCAGGGTGAACACGGCCGACAGGCCGTTGCCCAGGTCTTCCGAGCCCTTCAGGCCGAAACGGTTGCCGGACAGCACGCCGTTTTGAAGACCGGTATAGGTGGTGTCACCAGACTTGCCGTACGCGACGGCAGCGTCAAGGATACCGTACACGGTGACGTTCGACTGAGCGAAGGCCGGGGCGGCGGTCAGGCCGGCCACGGCCAGCGCGATCAGTTTTTTCTGCATGAGTTTCTCCTCTTGGCTTTAAGTTGGGGGCTCTTGCAAACGCCCCGACTTACCTCTCGATTGAGAAGTTGGGGTGATTTTGCGGAGTCGATCACGGCCGGCGCAAGGAAAACGCGGCATTCTCGTTGGATTGCCCGACACAATGTTGTTTCAGGACAACAAACGCGGCTTTTGTGCCCCAGACGACTCGCAGCGGCGCTTGCAAGGCCCGCCGCGAATGACGCCGAGTGGCGCGCCGGACGGGCCCCGAACAGCACCTGCCGGCCCCGCCCCCAAAGCGCGCAGATGAGCCGTCAGAACGCAACCAGAATCGCAAAGTGCAACCGGAATCGCCGCTCGTCCTGGCCATAGGCGAGATCGAGCGCGAGCGGCCCGGCCGGGCTTTTCCAGCGCCCGCCGATGCCATAGCCGAGCAGCGGTCGGTATTCGTCGGCTTCGTCGACGGCGTTGCCGGCATCGATGAACGCGGCATAGCCGAAGCCGTCCGGCCGCCAACGGGTGTATTCGGCACTCATCGTCGCCAGGTAGCGTCCGCCGACGATCGCGCCACCGTCCTCGACGCCGAGGCTGCGGTAGCCATAGCCACGGACCGACTGGCTCCCGCCGGCGCGGAACAGGAAGTCCTGCGGTATGCCGTCACGACTGGTCGCGACCGTCTTGCCGAGTTCGCCGCGAAGGGTCAGTACGTCCCGTTCGGCGACTGGCAGGAACACTTGCAGCCGACCATAGCTGCGAACGAAGTTCTGGGTGGACAGGACCGCCTTGGCGGCGCCGCCGACGCGGCCGTAGGCGACGAAGCCACGCCTGGGTTCGAGCACGTCGTCCACTTCACGCCACAGTACCGCCAGGTCTCCGGTCAATGCCTTCTGCGTGGTGGTTTCGTTGCCGTCCGGCGTCGTACGCTCCCGCTGGTAGCGGATCGACAGCGAAATCTCGCCGTTTTCCCAGGGATAGGTCCGGGTCACACCGAAGGCTTCGCGCGACACCTTCAGGCCTTCGTGGTCGCTGCGCTCGTGCAACGCGCCGAAGCTGTCCTGGAATCCAGCCGGATCCGGGGGCAGGAAGACGTCGGCGTAGGCCAGCATTTCCCGCTGCTCGATGCGCAGGCCACTGACCAGTTGCCATGCCCGGCCGAACAGGTTGGCATTGCGGTAGGCAACTTCTGCACGATAGCCGTTGTTGGAACTGAAGCCGGCCCCCAGGCTCAGCCGCTTCGGCTTGGCCTCGCCGACCAGGACACGGATCGGCGTTGCTGCCGCGGCCGCGGGTTCGCGATCGATCTCGACCACCGCCGAAGCGAAGTACGGCGTGTTCTGGAGCCGTGTCTGGAAGGCCAGCAACTCGTCTTCGTCGTATGGCGTGCCGGGTTCAGGCGGGCGATAGCGCCGCACCAGATCGCTGTCGTACAAGCTCAGTCCCCGCACCTCGATGTCGCCGAAGCGAAAGCGCGGCCCGGGATCCACTTCGACCTGCAGGTCGACCGTCGCGGCCTCCGGATCGACCTTGGCGAGGCTCGCGCTGATCCGCGCGGCAGCGAATTCATGACGCGTCAGGTCCGCCAGCAACGCCCCCTTGCCGGCGTCCCAGGCCGATTGGGTGAATGGATCGCCCGAGTTGAGCTTCCAGCGCTTGCGCAGCTCGTCGAGCTGGGCTTCGGCCTCGCCCGGGTCGAGCACGCTGCCCTCGCGCAGATGGAGCTTGAGCGATCCGACCTTTGCCCGCGGGCCCGGCACGACGACCACCTTCCAGTCGCCGTTGCCGGCCGATTCGAGCCGGATTTCCGGTGAGAAATAACCTTCTGTGGCGAGCAGGCTTTCCGCCTCGCGACGGGTTCGCCGGGTCAACGCGATGCGATCGTTGAAGCTCGCCAACTGCTGCGAGTGATCGCTCTTGAGCACGGCGAGATACTTCTCGAGCAGGGCCGTGACCTCGTCGGGCGCCTCGAGCGACACCTTGCCATCGGCGCCGGCAATGCCGGAAAACAGCAGCAGGCAGACTGCGGCAATCAGCCCTCGGGGCTTCGGCAGAATCGGCGCCGGACGATCAATGGAGGCACTCGGCTCCGTCATCCGCCACTCTCGATCGCTTCCCGATAGTAGCGCTCGACGGTCTCGACCTCGTTGCGTGAGCCCAGGATCACCGGCACCCGCTGATGCAGGCGCTCTGGCTGCACATCGAGTATCCGACCGCGGCCGGTACTGGCCGAGCCGCCAGCCTGCTCGACCAGCAGCGCCATCGGATTGGCCTCGTACATCAGCCTGAGCTTGCCGCCCTTGCTGCGAATCTTCTCGTCCAGCGGATACATGAAGATGCCACCGCGGGTCAGTACGCGGTGCACGTCGGCGACCATCGAGGCCACCCAGCGCATGTTGTAGTCCTTGCCTCGGGGACCCGGCGCGCCACTCTGAAGCTCCTCGACGTAGCGCCGGACCGGCGCTTCCCAGTGACGCGCGTTGGACGAGTTGATCGCGTATTCGTTGGTTTGTTCGGGTACCGACAGATCCGAATGGGTATAGACGAAGCTGCCCATCTCCCGGTCCAGCGTAAAGCCGTGGACGCCGCTGCCGACCGTCAGGATCAGCAGGGTCGACGGACCATACAGCGCATATCCGGCGGCCACCTGACGGTGTCCCGGCTGCAGAAACGACACTTCGTTCGGCTCGACCGTATTGGGCGGGCAGCGCAGCACCGAAAAAATCGTGCCGACCGAGATGTTGACATCGATGTTCGACGAGCCATCGAGCGGATCGAACAGCAGCAGATAGCCACCCTTCGGGTAGTCGGACGGGATCTTCCAGATCCCTTCCTCTTCCTCCGAGGCCATCGCCGCCAGATGCCCGCCCCACTCGTTGGCCTGCAGCAGGATCTCGTTGGCAATCACGTCGAGCTTCTTCTGCGCCTCGCCCTGCACGTTGTCGGAACCGGCCTCGCCGAGCACGCCGGCGAGGGCCCCCTTGGCGACATTGCAGCTGATCGCCTTGACCGCCCGGGCGACGACTTCGATCAACAGTCGCAGATCGGCCGTGACATGGGCCTTGCGCTGCTGCTCGATCAGGAACTGGGTCAGGGTGATGCGCTTCATGGTGTCTCCCGGCCGTCGATGGCGGACTGCGATTATCCCGCGAACCGAGCATACGCGCACCGTCGCGTCAGCCCGGCTACGACCCCTCCGCGCGCCGGGCGCGCTCCATCGACGCTCAGGTTACACTCGCTGGTCGCTTCGTCCATGTCAGCGCAGTCCGATTCCAAGCCGTGCCATCCAACCGAAATTGCGACCGCGTCGTGGTGCTGGGCGCCGGCCTGGCCGGCGTCACCAGTGCCTGGTACCTGCGGCAGGCCGGTTTCGAGGTCACCGTGGTCGACCGCCAGGCGGATGCCGCGCTGGAGACCAGCTTCGCCAATGGCGGCCAGATATCCGTCAGCCATCCGGAACCCTGGTCCAATCCGTCGGCGCCGACCACCATCGTCAAGTGGCTCGGTCGGGCCGATGCGCCACTGCTGGTCCGCCCCCGACTGGACCCGGCGCTGTGGCGATGGGCCCTGGCCTTCGCACGCGAGTGCCTGCCCGCCCGCTGCGAGCGCAACACCCGGGCGATCGCCGCGCTGGCGATCCACAGTCGCCAGTGCCTGCGGGCATTGCGCGAGCAACTGTCGCTCGAGTATCGACAACGCAGCTCGGGCATCCTCCACCTGCTGCGCGACCACCACGAACTGCGGGCAGGCGAACGACGCTCGGCGTCGCTGAACGCGCTAGGCATCCGTACCGAGCTGCTCGATCGCTCGGGCTGTGAGCGCGTCGAGCCGGCGCTGGCGGGCGATCCGGACGAGCTGGCGGGGGCGCTCTATGCCGCGGACGACGAATCCGGCGACGCCCGCCTCTTCGTCCAGGAACTGGTCGGCCATGCCCGTTCCGTCGGCGTCGAGTTCTGCTTCGATGCCGTGGTCACCGGGCTCCACGTCGACGACGGCCGTGCCGCCGGCGCGTGGCTCACAGCCGATGGCGAGCGGCGGCGCATCGATGCCGATGCGGTCGTCGTCTGCCTCGGCAGTCACTCGCCCGAGTTGGTGCCCGGCGGCTCGAGGCTGGCAATCTACCCGGTCAAGGGCTATTCGGTCACGGTGCCCCTGGCTCGCCCGCAATGCGCACCGCAGGTCAGCCTTACCGAAGAGAGCCGCCGCATCGTCTGCTCGCGTCTCGGCGACACCATGCGCATTGCCGGCACCGCGGAACTGACGGGCTTCGACCTTGCCGCCAATCCCTCGCGCTCAGGGGCCCTGCTGGCATGGTTCGAACGCCACTTCGCGGGTGTCGGCCGCAGCGAGGCGGCCGAACACTGGAGCGGCCTTCGCCCGACGACGCCGTCCAACGTGCCGCACGTCGGTGCCGGCCCGCTGCCGGGCCTGTGGCTCAACACCGGCCACGGCAGCCTCGGCTGGACCCTGAGCTGCGGTTCGGCACAGTGCCTCGCCGAGCTGATGGCGGGCCGCCGACCGCGACCGGATTTTCCCTTCCTCGCCTGAATCGGACGCCGGCGGCCGGGCCGCGGCGGGACTACTTGACGATGCGCAGGTGACCGCCCTTGCCGCCGCCCGAGGGATCGGGCTCCGGCTCCGGCGGCTCTCCGCTGACCGGCACCTCGGTCTCGGCGTCGAGTGCGGCATCGAGGCCGGGCGCCTCGACCTCGAACGCCATGCCGTGGCCGTTCTCGCGCGCGTAGATCGCGAGAATGTTGCGGACCGGTATCGAGATCGACTGCACCTTGCCGGCAAAGCGGGCCTGGAAGGTCACCAGATCGTTGCCCAGTTGCAGCCCGTTGGTGGCCTCGGTGGACACGTTGAGGACGATCTGGCCGTCGCGCGCGTAGCCGGGAGGCACTCTGGCCTCGCCATCGACCACGGCCGCGATGTAGGGCGTGAAGCGCTGGTCCACGCACCACTCGTGGATGGCGCGGATCAGGTAGGGTTTGGTGGATTCGGTCATGGAACGTTCCGACCGCGGCGATGCAGTCCGGCCGCACCGCCGCAGCGTCTGCCGATCAACGGCGCATCACTTTTTCCGACGGCGTCAGGGCGTCGATGAAACCTTGCCGACTGAAGATCCGTTCGGCGTACTTCATCAGTGGCGCAGCAGCCTTGCCGAGCTCGATGCCGTAGTGCTCGAGGCGCCACAACAGCGGTGCGATGGCCACGTCGAGCATCGAGAAGTCGTCGCCGAGCATGTACTTCTGCTTGGTGAAGATCGGCGCAAGCTGCGTCAATTGCTCGCGCACGTTCTGCTTGGCCTTGTCCAGCGACTTGCCGCCTTCTTCGAGTTCGACCACCGAACCGAAGATCTCGTTCTCGAAAGTATGCAGCAGTTGCCGCGCCCGCGCCCGGAGAATCGGGTCCGGGGGCATCAGCTGAGGATGGGGGAAGCGCTCGTCGATGTATTCGTTGATGATGTTGGATTCGTACAGCACCAGGTCGCGATCCACCAGCACCGGCACGCGGTTGTAGGGGTTGATCACGGCGATGTCTTCGGGCTTGTTGTACAGGTCGACATCGATGACCTGGAAATCCATGCCCTTCTCGAAGAGCACGATCCGGCAGCGATGACTGAAGGGATCAGTCGTCCCGGAATAGAGATTCATCATTATGGGGCTACTCCAAAAGCGCTCCGGGCGGCTGCGCGGGCCTCGTGAGTCCTCGCAGCCGCCTCGGTAAGAGCGGTTTCAGCGCCCCCGGATCGGTGTCCGGGTGCGCGCGTTCTCAGTGAATATCCTGCCAATACGCCTTCTTGAGCGCGAACGAAAGTCCGAACAGGACAGCCAGACCGGCCAGCACGAAGGCGCCGATGGTCTTGCGCTTGTCGGCAACAGGCTCGCCCATCCAGACCACGAAGGAGACCAGATCGGCCACCGCCTGATCGTACTCCTCGGCGGTCAGCCGTCCGGGCTTGACCAGCTCGAGCGTCTTCGCACCGCCATGCCCCTTGGCGCCTTCGTGTGCCTTCAGATGCTGTTCGCCCTGCAGTTCCCAGAGCACGTGGGGCATGCCGACGTTTTCGAACACCACGTTGTTCCAGCCGGTGGGGCGGCTCGGATCGCGGTAGAACTGGCGCAGGTAGGTGTACAGCCAGTCGCCGCCGCTGCCGAATTCGGACGCACGCGAACGGGCGATGACGGTGAGATCCGGCGGCGCCGCGCCGAACCATTTCTTGCCGTCGTCGCGACGCAGGGCAATCTTCATCTGCTCGCCCACCTTGTCGGCGGTGAACATCAAATTGTCCTTGATCTGCTCTTCGGTCAGGCCGATTTCGGTCAGCCGGTTGTAGCGCATGTAGCTGGCGCCGTGGCAGTTCAGGCAGTAATTGACGAACAGCTTGGCGCCGTTTTGCAGATTGGCTGGCTCGGTCGACAGCGGCGCCCGATCGAGATGGAGTTCCGTACCGGAGGCGATCGCCAGGGCCGGAACCATCAACGCCGCGCCGAGCAGCTTCTTCAGTACGTTCATTGCGCGGGTCCTCATTTGAAGTTCACCCTTTCCGGTTCGGGCTGGCACTTGTCGAGCTTGGAGTACCAGGGCATAAGCAGGAAGAAGCCGAAATAGATCACCGAGCAGATCTGCGAGACCAGGGTACGACCCGGGGTCGGCGGCAGCACGCCCAGGTAACCGAGGATGAAGAAGGACACCACGAAGATCGCGATCGCGAACTTGAAGATCGGCCCCTTGTAGCGGATCGACTTGACCGGGCTGCGGTCGAGCCACGGCAGGAACGCAATGATCACGACACCGGCGCCCATCGCGACGACACCCCAGAACTTGGCATCGAGACCGAACAGCGGATAGGTGACCGCGCGCAGCATCGAGTAGAACGGCGTGAAGTACCACACCGGCGCGATGTGCGGCGGCGTCTTCAGCGGATCGGCCGGAATGAAGTTGTTGAACTCCAGGAAGTAGCCGCCGCCTTCCGGCATGAAGAACACGATCACCGAGAACACGAACAGGAATCCGACCACGCCGACGATGTCCTTGACGGTGTAGTAGGGATGGAACGGAATGCCGTCGAGCGGGATGCCGTTGGCACCCTTCTTCTTCTTGATCTCGACCCCGTCGGGGTTGTTCGAGCCCACTTCGTGCAGGGCCACGATATGGGCTGCGACCAGACCGATCAGCACCAGCGGCACGGCGATCACGTGGAACGAGAAGAACCGGTTCAGCGTCGCGTCGGAGACGACGTAGTCACCGCGGATCACCACCGACAGGTCGGGACCGATGATCGGGATCGCCGAGAACAGGTTGACGATCACCTGGGCGCCCCAGTACGACATCTGGCCCCACGGCAGCAGGTAGCCCATGAAGGCTTCGGCCATCAGTGCCAGGAAGATCAACGTGCCGAAGACCCAGATCAGCTCGCGCGGCTTGCGATAGGAACCGTAGAGCAGGCCACGGAACATGTGCAGGTAGACGACGATGAAGAACGCCGACGCGCCAGTGGAGTGCATGTAGCGGATCAGCCAGCCGCCGGGCACATCGCGCATGATGTACTCGACCGACGCGAAGGCCACCGGCACGCCGGCTGCGTTCAGCGAGGCGTCGGGCTTGTAGTGCATGACCAGGAAGATGCCGGTCACGATCTGGATCACCAGCACCAGTAGCGCCAGCGAGCCGAAGAAGTACCAGAAGTTGAAGTTCTTGGGCGCGTAGTACTCGGACAGATGCGCCTTCCAGGTCGCGGTCAGCGGGAAACGCGCATCGACCCAGTCGAGGAGTTGTTGTGATTTGGTGGTCATGGATTAGGCCTTCCCGTCATCGCCGATGAGAATGGTCGCGTCCGTCAGATACTTGTGCGGAGGCACCTCCAGGTTGTCGGGCGCCGGCTTGCTCTTGTAGACACGGCCGGCGAGATCGAAGGTGGAGCCATGGCACGGGCAGAGGAAACCGCCGGGCCAGTCGTTCGAGATACCGCTCTCGGCACCGGTCTTGAACTTTTCGCTCGGCGAACAGCCCAAGTGGGTGCAGATGCCGACGACCACCAGGTATTCGGGCTTGATCGAGCGCCCCTCGTTCTTGGCATAGGGCGGCTGCATCGGCTTGTCGGAATTGGGATCACTGACTTCGCTGTCGGTCTTCTTCAGCGATTCCAGCATCGCTTCGGTCCGTCGCAGAATCCAGACCGGCTTGCCCCGCCACTCGACGGTCATCATTTCGCCAGGCGCCAGCTTGCTGATGTCGGCCTCGACCGGCGCACCGGCCGCCTTGGCGCGCTCCGAAGGCGTCAGGCTGGCCACGAAGGGCACTGCGGCGGCAACGGTCATCGCCCCGCCGGCCGCGGACGTGGCGAGCAGTAGCCGCCTGCGACCGCAGTCCATCTTGTTATCGACACTCATAGACCCGATTCCCCTGTGCAAGGAAAAATGTTTGTTGCAGGAAAAAAATCCCCGGGAGTCTAGCAAAAAATAACCACAAATTGAAAGTCTTTTCGTACTTTATTGTTATTTATCAATAGCTTAATTGTTTCACGCGAGCATGACCGGCGGGCGCAGGGCACGATTCCCCGCCATGCGTGCGCGGCGGCGCAGCAAGCCGATCAAACGACCCCGGCCTGATGCAGCGCGGCGATTTCGGCATCGCCGCGCCCGAGTTCGCGCAGGATCTCGTCGGTATGCTCACCGAGCGCCGGCCCCGGCCAGCGCGTGCTGCCGGGTGTCGCCGACAACCTCGGCACGATGCCCGGCATCGCGACCTGGTGGCCGTCGGGCAGGCGCATCTGCTCGATCATGCCGCGCGCAAGGTATTGCGGGTCGCGCACCATGTCCTCGACCGAATAGGTCTGGGCAGCGGGCACCTCGGCTTGTCTCAACGTCGCCAGCACGGTATCGAGGTCGTGGCGGCCGACCCAGTCGTCGATCACGGCATAGAGTTCGCCGGCCCGCCCGTCGCGGCCCGCATTGTCGGCCAGTGCGGCATCGTCGGCCAGATCCGGACGACCGATCGCACGCATCAGGCGGCGGAAGATCGCGTCGCCGTTGCCGCCGACGATGACGTGCCGGCGGTCGCGAGTGGTGTGGGTATTGGACGGTGTGATGCCGGGCATCACATTGCCGGTGCGCTCGCGGATGAAGCCGAACATGTCGAACTCCGGCACCAGGCTTTCCATCATCGCGAACACCGCTTCATACAGCGCGACATCAACCACCTGGCCGCTGCCGCCGGCGATCTCGCGATGTCGCAGCGCCATCATCGCCCCGAGTGCGGCCCACAGCGCGGCGATCGAATCGCCGATCGAGATGCCGGTCTTCACCGGCGGACGATCGGGATAGCCGGTGATGTAGCGCAGGCCCCCCATCGACTCGCCGATCGCGCCAAACCCCGGCTGGTCGCGCTGCGGCCCGGTCTGGCCGAAGCCCGACAGACGCACCATCACCAGCCCCGGGTTGCGCTCGGACAGCGTCTGCCAGCCCAGCCCCAGTTTCTCCATCACGCCCGGGCGGAAGTTCTCGATCACGATGTCGGCCTGGGCCGCCAGTTCGAGCGCGATTGCCAGCCCCTGCGGATGCTTCAGGTCGAGCGACAGCGAGCGCTTGTTGCGCGACTGCAGGTACCACCACAGCGACGTCCCTTGATGGAGCTTGCGCCACTTGCGCAGCGGATCGCCACCCCGCGGCGACTCGACCTTGATCACTTCGGCGCCGAACTCCGCCAGAATGCGCGCGCAGAACGGACCTGCGATCAGGGTGCCGAATTCCAGCACCCGCACGCCGGCCATCGGCGGCCTGGCCTCAGTCATCAGAACGATCTCCCGAACACGCCCGGGCGCCCCTCATGCCGGCCGCCGCTCGATCAGTGCCTGGGCGATCGTGCCGGCGTCGGTGTGCTCGAGTTCGCCCCCGACCGGTACCCCGCGCGACAGCCGGCTGACCCGCAGTCCGCGTGCATGCATCAGTTCGGACACCAGGTGGGCGGTGGCTTCGCCCTCGTTGGTAAAGTTGGTGGCCAGGATCACCTCTTCGACGACGCCGTCGGTCGCCCGCGCCAGCAGGCGCTCCAGCCCCAGTTCGCGCGGGCCGATGCCGTCGAGCGGCGACAGCCGGCCCATCAGCACGTAGTAAAGGCCGTTGTAGCTGCGACTCTGTTCGAGCACCGCGAGATCCGCCGGCATCTCGACCACGCACAACTGACGCGCGTCGCGGCCGGGGCTGGTGCAGCGACCGCAGACGTCCTGCTCCGAGAAGCTGTTGCAGCGCTGGCAATGGCGCAGTACGTCGAGCGCTCGGCCGAGCGCTTCCGACAGCCGCCGGGCACCGCTCTGGTCGCGCTGCAACAGGTGATAGGCCATGCGCTGGGCCGAGCGCGGGCCGACGCCGGGCAACACCCGCAGCGCCTCGATCAGCGCCTCCAGACTGGATGGCGAACTCACCGCCCGGCCCGTGGGTTCAGAATGGCAGCTTCATGCCCGGCGGCAGGTTCAGGCCGGCGGCGAAACCGGCCATCTTCTCCTGGGTCGTGGTCTCGACCCGACGCACGGCGTTGTTGACCGCCGCCGCGACCAGATCCTCGAGCATTTCCTTGTCGTCCATCACCGACGGATCGATGTCGATCCGTCGGACGTCGTACTTGCAGGTCATCACGACCTTGACCATGCCGGCGCCGGACTCGCCCTCGACCTCGATCGAGCCGAGCTGCTCCTGCATCTTCTTCATGTTTTCCTGCATCTGCTGGGCCTGCTTCATCAGCCCGGCAATACCGCCTTTCATCATGGGTTCGACTCCACTTGCAATGGTTTCAATGGTCTGACCGACGACTCCAGCAGGGTCGCATCGAAGCGCTCGATCAGTTCCCGTACGAATGGGTCACGCTCCAGGGACGCCACGGCTGCCGCGTGCTGCTCGGCCTTGATCTGCTGATCCCGCTGGGCCGGGGTCTCGCCGGCGATCTCGCCGATCTCGATCTTCAGGCGAACCTCGCGACCGAGCGCTCTGCCGAGTTCGTCCTGGATCTTGTCCGTGGCAGCCCGATTGACGCTGAGCAGGTGGCGGTGGGTGGCGTTCAGCCGGAGCGTGACCTCGCGCTCGTCGCTGCGGACAAGTTCGCAGTGCTGGGCGAGTTCGCGCACCATGCCGCCAAGGCCCATCACCCGGATCAGACGGTGCCAGTCGCCATCGCCGCCAGCCGTTTCCGCCGGCGTCCCGCAATCCGCCCTGTAGATCGTCGCGGCCGGCTCGATCGCAATCGTGCCGGATGGGCCGGCGTCGGGCACTACGCCGGCGGGCTCGGGCCAGTCTTCCCACGGCGGCACCGGGATCGCATCGTCCGGCATCGCCGACGGCGGACCGCCATCGCAGCCGGCCGGCTCTCCGGCCACGGCCGCCATCGTCGCCTTCGGCGTCGCCGGTGCCACTTCGACGCGCGACTTCGGCGGCGCACCGGCCAGCGCGTCGCGCGCCGCCGCGAGCCCCGCGCCACCGGCCGCGGCCATCGGCCGGGCACGCCCGGTCGGCGCTGGCGGCGACTGTCGCGCCGGATCGCCACCGGGCTGTTCCGGGCGGAATGCATGCAGTCGCAGCAGGGTCATCGTGAATCCGGCATAGCCGTCCGGCGCCAGCGGCAGGTCGTTGCGACCATGAATCGCGATCTGGTAGGCCAACTGCAGATACTCGCGGTCGAAGCGGCCGGCGTAAGCGAGCAGTCGCTCGCGCTCGACCTCGTCGGCTTCGGCATCCGCCGCGAACTGCAGGACCGCAATGCGTTGCAACAGCGAAGCCAGCGACTGCAGGCCCGCCTCGAACGACAGGCTGCGGGCGGCCATCTGGTCGGCCACGCCGACCAGCGCAGCAACGTCTTCGGCAAGCAGCGCATCGAGCACGGCGAACAGATGGTCGTCGCCGACCGTGCCCAGCATGTCCACCACCTGCTGCTCGCGGATCTCGCCGGCGCCGTGGGCGATCGCCTGGTCGAGCAACGACAGGGCGTCACGCATCGAACCGTTGGCGGCCCGCGACAGGTGGCGCAGCGCCGCGGGCTCGAAGTCGACCGACTCGGCCTCGAGGATGCGCTGCAGATGTTCGACGACATGCAGCGGCGGCATCTGCTTGAGATTGAACTGCAGGCAGCGCGACAACACCGTCACCGGAATCTTCTGCGGATCGGTGGTGGCGAGAATGAACTTGACGTGTTCTGGCGGCTCTTCGAGGGTTTTCAACATCGCATTGAAGGCATGCCCGGTGAGCATGTGTACCTCGTCGATCATGTAGACCTTGTAGCGGCCCTGGACCGGCGCATACACCGCCTTGTCGAGCAGCGCCGCCATGTCGTCGACGCCTCGGTTCGAGGCCGCATCCATCTCGACGTAATCCGGGAAGCGGTCGGCGTCGATCGCACTGCAGGCCGCGCACTGGCCGCAAGGCGACGGGCCGACACCCCGCTCGCAGTTCAGGGACTTGGCGAGAATGCGCGAGATCGTGGTCTTGCCGACGCCACGCGTGCCGGTGAACAGGTAGGCGTGATGCAGACGCCCGGTCTGCAGCGCATGGCTGAGCGCACGCACCACGTGCTCCTGCCCGACCAGGGTCTCGAAGCTTTTCGGTCGCCACTTGCGGGCCAGCACTTGATACGACATGGGCGCCATTCTACCCGAGGGCCGCCGCTGCGGCGGGCAAAGCGGCCGCGGTGCCAGGCCTCGCCGCGACACCTGCCGCGACGCGATTCGTCCTGGCTATCACCGGCATCCGATCAATCAATTGGATCAAATATCCAGAAATCGATAGTCTTCAGATATCGAATGCCATGCCAGCCCCAGGAGACCGTCCATGAGCACGATGATTCTGAAGACGATCGGCGCTCGCCAGGGAAACCCGGCACGACGCACCGTCGGCATCATGATCGCCATCGCGGGCGCCCTGATCCTTGCTACCCAGGGGATCGGTGCCAGCCTCGACGCACTCGCCCGACCGGCCGTCGGCGCCGCCTTGGAAGGCGGGCTGATCGCGGCGCTGGCGACTGCGGCGGGCGCGTTCCCGGTGCTGCTGGCACGCAACATCTCGGTCCGCAGTATCGACACCCTGCTGGGTTTCGGGGCCGGCGTGATGCTCGCCGCGACGGCGTTCTCGCTGGTGCTGCCGGCAATCGATGCCGCCGGCGCCCTCGGCTTCGGCCGTTTCGGTGCCGGCGGCATCGTCACTGCCGGCCTCGCGCTGGGCGCCCTGTCCCTGCTCGCCACCGATCGCCTGCTGCCGCACGAGCATGTCGAAGGCGCCGCCGGGGCCGGCGGCACCAGCATCGCCCGGGTCTGGCTGTTCGTCGCCGCGATCGCCTTGCACAACGTCCCGGAAGGGCTTGCGATCGGTGTCGGCTTCGGCCAGGAATCGCTCAGTCGCGCAACCGCCCTGGCCAGTGGCATCGCGCTTCAGGACATTCCGGAAGGCCTGGTGGTCGCCGCGGCGATCGTCGCCGCCGGCTACGGCCGTGGCCTGGCCTTCGCGGTTGCCGCGGCGTCGGGCCTCGCGGAGCCCGTGGCCGCACTCGCCGGCGCGGCGCTGGTCGGGGTGTTCGGTGCGCTGTTGCCGTGGGCCCTGGCCTTCGCCGGCGGCGCGATGCTGTTCGTGGTCGCCAACGAGATCATCCCGGAATCGCAGCGTCGCGGTCACCAGACCGCCGCCAGCCTCGGCTTGGTCGCCGGCTTCTGCCTGATGATGCTGCTCGACACGGCACTGGGCTGACCGAATCGCAATCAAGAAGAAGAGTGGGCGTCGGATATCCGACGCCCTCTCGCATGTCAGGGTGGCGAGCCTGACCCTCGGCACTTGCGGGATACGGCTGTGGCTGCTGCCTTCCGGCCCTGACCAGGTTCACCGCGCCGCAATGCGAGGAGACCCGCCACGACTCATTGTATCAGCTTGCCCCCTGCAGGGCATTTCGGGCACATGCGAGCAGCGACTCCTCGTCGTCGGGCCGCGGTCCGAAGGCGACCCTCCGGCGACTGCCGTCGGCGCTTCTGAGGTCGAGTCCGTCCCAGTCCAGACCGATCGGCCGCGTGCCGTCGGGCGACGGCGGCAAGCTTGCGATCAACGCTGCCTCGCGCGCCTCGTCCAGCGGACGCGCCCGCCAGTCGGCCGCCTCGATCCAGCCGGCCCGCGCAAAACCACCGATCATCCTGACGCGAATCACGTCGAGGCGATAGAAACGGAAGTCGCCGAAGCCGAGGAAGGCGCCGGCCTCCGGATGAAAGCGCAGATAGCGATCCTGCTGGGCCGGTGTCAGCCGTTCGCCGTGCAGCTCGCCGACCAGACTCAGACGCGGTTGCGCCTGTGGATCCGCTGCAGCCGAGGTCGCCATCATGCTGACCCGAGAATTCGTCGTCAGATTGCGGCTGTGCTCGGCCAGCCGCGACAACAGCATCACGACGCGGCCACTGCCGTCACGCGCAAAAGGTACGTGCGATACGAACGGGAAGCCGGCCAGTCGTGCCGACTGGGTGGCCAGCGCGGCGAAATCGCTCGCCGCGAGCAGGTTGCGCGCCTCGCGCGCGTCGAGCTTCACGATCCGCCCGCAGCCCGCTGACGACGGGCCTCGTACAGGCAGACACCGCTGGCAACCGACACGTTGAGACTGTCCACCGAGCCGTACATCGGAATCCTGACCAGCTCGTCGCAAGTCTCGCGGGTCAGGCGCCGCAGTCCCTGCCCCTCGGCGCCGAGCACCCACGCCGTCGGCCCGGTCTGCTCGACCTGGTAGAGGTCGCGCGCCGCTTCGCCGGCCGCGCCGAGGACCCACACGCCGGCCTCCTGCATCTCTCGCAGGCTGCGCGCGAGGTTGGTGACGGTGACATAGGGCACGTGATCGGCGGCGCCGCTGGCGACCTTGACCGCGGTCGCGTTGAGTCCGGCCGAACGATCCTTCGGTGCGACCACCGCGTGGGCACCGGCGCCGTCCGCGACCCGCAGGCAGGCACCCAGATTGTGCGGATCGGTGACCCCGTCGAGCACCAGCAGCAAGGCCGGTTCGGTCAGGGTCTCGAGCACGTCGGCGAGCTTCAGCTCGCGTCGCCTGCCGTCGATGCGCGCCACCACGCCCTGGTGGTGGTGGGTACCGACCAGGCGCTGCAGCCGGTCCCCGTCCGACGGCGTCACGCGAACGCCGCAGGCCTCGGCCTGGGCGATCAGGTCCCGAGCGCGGGCATCGGCCCTGGCCGCGGCGACATGGAGCTCCAGCACGCTGTCCGGCGACTGACGCAAGCGCGAGACGACGGCATGGAAGCCGTAGATGTAGCGGGTCGGCGAATCAGCCATGTCTGCGCCCCGCCCGCCGGCCACCGGCCTTCTTTCGTCCCCGCTCCGCCGCTGCACCACGATCGCCCCGGGCGTCGTCGCGGGCAGTCTTGCCGCGGCGCTCGGTCACCCGACGCGGAGCGTCGGTAAGTCGGAAATCGATCTTGGTGGTCTCGAGGTCGACCCGCACCAGTTGCACCCGCACCCGGTCGGACAGGCGATAGGCGAGGCCGGTGCGCTCGCCCTGCAGTTCATGGCGTGTCTCGTCGTAGTGGAAGTAATCGCTGCCGAGCTCGGAGATATGGACCAGCCCCTCGACGAAGACGTCGTCGAGGGCGACGAACAGGCCGAACGGCACCACCGCCGAGACGCTGCCGGTAAACTCTTCGCCGACCCGATCCTGCATGAAATAGCACTTCAGCCAGTTCTCGACGTCCCTTGTCGCCTCGTCGGCACGGCGCTCGGTCATCGAGCAGTGAGTGCCGATCGCATCCCAGTCGCCGGGGCGGTAGCGTTCTCCTGCCAGCACCGCCTTGATCGCCCGATGCACCAGCAGATCGGGGTAGCGTCGAATCGGTGACGTGAAGTGGGTGTAGCCTTCGTAGGCGAGACCGAAATGGCCGGCGTTGTCGGGACTGTAGACTGCCTGGCGCAAGGAACGCAGCATCATCGTCTGCAGCAGTTGCGCGTCGGGACGCTCGCGAACGGAGTCGAGCAGGCGGGCGTAATCCTTGGCCCGGGGTTCGTCGCCGCCACCGAGCGCGAGCCCGGATTCGCCGAGGAAGGTGCGCAGCCGCTCGAGCTTGTCGTCGGTCGGTCCCTCGTGCACCCGGAACAGGGTCGGCTGCCCGCTCTTTTCGAGAAAATCCGACGCGCAGGTATTGGCGGCCAGCATGCACTCCTCGATCAGACGATGGGCGTCATTGCGTGCGATCGGCACGATCCGTTCGATCTTGCCCTGGTCGTCGAAGATCATCTGCGTCTCGGTGCTCTCGAAATCGATCGCGCCGCGCTTGTGCCGCGCCTTCAGCAGTACCCGGAAGACCGCGTCGAGGCGCTCGAGTTCGCCAAGCCGCGGGGCGAGCCGTTCGCGCTCGGCGGCATCCTCCTGGTAGAGCGCGGCGGCCACCTGATCGTAGGTCAGGCGCGCATGCGAATGCATCACCGCCGGATAGAAGCGGTACTGCCTGACCTGACCGCCGATCGAGATCGACATGTCGCAGACCATGCACAGACGATCCACCTCGGGATTCAGCGAACACAGGCCGTTGGACAGCTTTTCCGGCAGCATCGGGATCACCCGACGTGGGAAATACACGGAGTTGCCGCGGTCGAAGGCATCACGGTCGAGTGCCGCGCCCGGCTCGACGTAGTGCGACACGTCGGCAATCGCGACGATCAGTCGGAAGCCGCGACCCTGGCGTTCGCAATACACCGCGTCGTCGAAATCGCGGGCGGTCTCGCCGTCGATCGTCACCAGCGGCAGATCGCGGATGTCCTCGCGCCCCGTCAGGTCCTTCTTGCGTACTGCCCGCGGCAGCCGCCGCGCCTCGGCCTTGACCTCCGCCGAGAACTCGTGCGGCATGTCGTGCTTGCGCAGCGCGATTTCGATCTCCATGCCGGGGTCGGCGTAGTCGCCGAGCACCTCGCAGACCCGGCCGATCGGCTGGGCGTACTTGGTCGGCTGCTCGATCAGTTCGACCACGACCACCTGGCCCGGTCGCGGCTTGCGACGGCCGCGCCCCGGTGCCGGCGTCAACAGGATGTCCTGAGCAATACGCCGGTCCTCGGGGACGACGATGGTGACGCCGTGCTCCTCGATGACGCGTCCGACGATTCGAGTGTGGGCCCGTTCCAGAACCTCCACCAGCTTGCCTTCCGGACGGCCACGCCGGTCGGTGCCGACGATGCGCGCGATCACCCGGTCGCCGTGGAGGACCTCGCGCATCTCCTTCGGCCCGATGAACAGATCCGGGCCGCCATCGTCGCGGATGACGAAGCCGAACCCGTCGGCATGCCCCTGCACCCGGCCGCGGATCAGGTCCGCCTTGTCGGTCAGCAGGTAGGCGCCGCGGCGATTGCGCATGATCTCGCCGTCGCGCTCCATCGCCGACAGACGGCGGTGGAAAAACTCGCCCTCCCGGGGTTCGATTTCGAGCGTCGCCGCCAGCGCCTCGAAACCGAGCGGCACGCCGTGCTGCTCGAGGATTTCGAGGATGTACTCGCGGCTCGGTAGCGGATGCGGGTAGCGTTCGCGTTCGCGTTCGAGGAACGGATCCGCCGCCCGGATGCCGGCACTGCGACGCTCCTGCCCCGCTTTGCCGGTCTTGTTGTTGGTCATTGACAATTGATCCTTTGTATTTATAATGCGCGCCTCTTGCCCAGATGGCGGAATTGGTAGACGCGCTAGCTTCAGGTGCTAGTGTCCTTACGGATGTGGAGGTTCGAGTCCTCTTCTGGGCACCAAATCTTTCCGGAAGCCGGTCAGCAGACCGGCTTTTTGTTTTTTCGTCACCACTGCCTCCAATCC
>JAGRFY010000089.1 GCA_020445765.1 Rhodocyclaceae bacterium
GACATGATGGTCTCGCCCTTGGTGTGCACTTCGGTCGCCTTGGCGAACAGCGCTTCAGGACTGAAGTTGAAGGCCGATAGCACCATCAGCGACATGAACGTGGCGCCGCAGAGCAGCAGGACGGCCTTGATGATCTGAACCCAGGTGGTGGCCAGCATGCCGCCGAACAGCACGTACATCATCATCAGCGCGCCGACCAGCACCACCGCGATCCAGTAGTCGAGGCCGAACAGCAGCTTGATCAGCTGCCCTGCACCGACCATCTGCGCGATCAGGTAGAAGGCGACCACGACCAGCGTGCCCGACGCTGCCAGCGTCCGGATCGGCGTCTGCCCGAGGCGGTAGGAGGCGACATCGGCGAACGTGAACTTGCCGAGGTTACGCAGCCGCTCCGCCATCAGGAACATGATCACCGGCCAACCGACCAGGAAGCCGATCGAGTAGATCAGGCCATCGTAGCCGTTCAGGAACACCGCGGCCGAGATGCCGAGGAAGGACGCTGCCGACATGTAGTCGCCGGCGATCGCGAGACCATTCTGGAAGCCGGTGATGCCGCCGCCGGCGGTGTAGAAGTCGGACGCCGAGGTGGTCTTCTTGGCGGCCCACTTGGTGATGCCCATCGTGAAGATCACGAAGGCGATGAACATCGCGATCGCGGTGATGTTCAGCGGCTGCTTCTCGGCCGGCCCTTCGAGGGCACCGGCGGCGAGGGCGAGACCGGAGAACGAAGCCAGCGCGAGCGCGCCCAGCAGCTTGTGTTGGCGCGTCATCACTTGACCTCCTTGACCAGTTCTTCGGTCATTTCGTCGAATTCACTGTTGGCGCGCCGGACGTAGATGCCGGTCAGGATCACCGTGAAGATGATGATGCCGATGCCGACTGGAATGCCCAGCGTCATGACCCCGTCGCCGAGCTTGATCGCCAGCAATTCCTTGTCGAAGGCGATGATCATGATGTAGCCGTAATAGACCACCATCATGATCGCCGTCAGGATCCAGCCGAAGCGACTGCGCGTCGACACCAGTTCCTGGTAGCGCGGATTCTCCTTCATCCGCCGAACCGCTTCCTCGTTCATTGAATCTCTCCCTCTTGTGTTATTGCGCATTACGTGTTGCGCCGCAGCAGCATAGTTCAGTTCGCTTACTGACAGCTTACTTGGCGCCCGCATGTCATGGGTGCCGCGCTCAGTGCACCAAAAATGGGAACGGAAGGCAAGCGCTGCAGCACAAGATCTCGAGTCAAGGGGCGACACGCAGGTTTTTCCCGTATTGGGCAGTCAGCGCCGACAGCGCCGGCGGCGTAGGGCGAGCGCTCATGGCAAGCACCGACGGGGGCCGGAACGAACCCGCCACGGCGGCTCGGATGAGCGCATCGGTAACGGTTTCGCCGGCCCACGGTGCCCACCTTGTCTTTATTGCGACGCAACATATCAACGGCTTCGACGTCTCGGCAGCGGCCACTCCACCGGCGCAGAAACTGCCGGGCGGACCGCCCCGAGATGGCATGCCGGCCATCGATCGCCCGGCGGACATTCGGCCGACGCGAGGCCGGCGCCCGTCGCCCGGGCCAGATGGGCCACCTCGTCGTCCCGGCCCGGAAACGGGTTGCCGGTTTCGAGGATCACCTTGCCCGTGATCAGGGCACGAGATCACGGCCGACCCGTGGCACGGCGCCATACGGAACCGAGACCGACACCGCGTCGCCGAAGGTCGTCGCCTGGGCCGGCGTGCCGGTCAGTACGCGAGCGCCGAGCCGGTTCGCCAGGGTTTCGCGCCGCTCGGCATGGTGCGCAGTTCACCCGGCGGTGTCCGGCACGGGCCCCCAGTTCGGCCAGGGCCCCGCCGATGCGGCCGGTGCCGACGATCCCGATGCGCAGGTGCATGCCGTCCGCCCGCAACGGCAGACGCCGCGTCGGTTGCCCGACATGGTGACGGCTCACCATGTGCACGCCCGGCAGCTGCGGCCGGCACGCGCCGGTTGCAGACCGGGTCACCTTGGTATCCGCCGCGGACGCGAAGAAGCCGCTCCCGCGGCAGAGCGGGAACAGCTTCGGGGCCGGGACGACTTTGGCAACCGGTCAGTTGGTGCGGACCGTCAGGCGGTTCATCACTTCACGCACGCCATCGATCGCGCTGGCCACTTTCTGCGCCTGGGTCAGTTCCTTCTCGCTATCGACCTGGCCACTCAGCAAGACCACGCCGCGAGTCGTCTCGACGTCGATCTCGAAGGCCTCGGTGACGCTGTCGGCGGCGAGTGCGGTCTTGACCTTGGCGGTCAGCGCGGCATCGTTGATGTAACGGGTCACCGCGCCCTTGTCCTTGCCGTCGGCGTCCTTGGCGACGATCAGTTCGTTGTCGACCTCGCGAACCCCCTCGATGCCGAGGGCAAGCTTCTCGGCCTGCTTCGATTCGGCCTCGGAGTCGACCTCGCCGCGCAGGCTGACGACGCCCCGGGTGGTCTCGACCTCGATCTCGATCGCCTCGGTGGTGGTGTCGGCCGCCAGCGCAGTCTTGACCTTGGTGGTCACCACGGTGTCCGAGACGAACTGGCCGACCGCGCTCTTCTCTTCGCCGTCACCGCTGCCGACGACGATCAACTTGTTCATCACCCCCTCGACGCCTTCCACCGAACGGGCGACCTTCTCGGCCTGGGCCTTCTCCTTGGCGCTGTCGACTTCACCTTCGAGAAGCACGACCCGACGTGCGGTTTCGACTTCGATCTCGATCGCGTCGGTCACCGGGTCAGCCGCCAGCGCCGCCTTGACCTTGCCGGTCAGGGCGGAGTCGTTGACGAACTGGGTGATCGCGCCGGGATCGGACTTCCGGTTCTCGGCAGAATCATTGGCCAGCGCGACGGTCGCGGCGGCGCCGGCAAACAGCGTGGTGGTCAGGGCAATGGCAATCGCAGTCTTTTTCATGACTTCCTCCGTCTTTTCGCATCGAACTACTTTCCGGCGCACGTGGCGTCGGCATCTGTCGGCATCGGTGCGCAAACATTGCGCTGACGCCTTGATGCGAACTCTAGATTTCGTCGCAGCCACGCCCTATCGGCGCCCGTCGCGACCACGCGTCAGCCGATGCCCACCCCCGGTAGGGGCTTTCCTACGCGGCTGTACGAGGTCGGAGTCGGATGCCTGGCGAAGACTGCGAGAACACGGTGGACGTCGTCTGCACGGGTTCGGGGGCTGGCCCGCTAGCACCCTGGCGACATTCGTCGCTGGCGCGAAAAGACAGCGCCGAGCCGCCGGCGCATTGTCGCGAACCGGCGACGACCTGACCCGCAGGCGGGACAGTCTGTGTTGCCTGACGCGTCAGGCGCCGAGCAGGCGCTTCAGCCAGCCGAGCAGTCCGCCACCCGACGATGGCTGGCTGGCCGCCGCGGGTTGCGGTCGCGACGGCGGCACGCTGGCGGCCCTGGCTGCGGGCCTTGCCGTGGCCGCCGGTTGCGCAGCGGGCCGTGGCGTGGTTCTGGTGGCCGCGCCCGCGGCGGGCGCGGCCGACAGTTGCTGCAGCTGCATGTAGTGGCGCTTCAGAACCGAGTCGGTCGGCGGCAGGCCGAGCTGCCGGTTGCGCTCGGTCTCGGCATGGCGCCGCAGGACGGAGTCTTCGGGAAGGGCGTCTGCGCTCATGGACTGGTCTCCGGTGTGCATGGCTCCCGACATCGTCACGACAGCAGATGCCTGCAGGCTGTCGGGACGAAGGTCCGCTGAGTCGGGTGCCGAACATCAGCAAGAGCCGCGCCAGCCGGGCGGCCGCCAGGGGAACATCTGGTGTCGCCCGGGTTCGAACCTCCTGAGCCAACGTCTCGGAGCAAACCTGATCATGGGCTGGACTCAGGGGACCGTAGTCGATCGCAAGGCGTGGACCGACCGCCACATCTCCCTTCGGATCGAAGCGTCGATCGGCAGCTTCCAGCCAGGCCAGTTCATTCGGCTCGGGCTCGAAGTGGACGGCGAGATCGTCGGACGGCCCTACTCGCTGGTGAACGCGCCCGCCGACCCGCTGCTGGAAGTCTACTTTGACGTCGTGCCGGCCGGCCCCCTGTCGCCGCGCCTGGCGGCGCTGGCGTGCGGCGATCAGGTTCAGGTCGGGACCGCCGCGTACGGCTTCCTGGTGCTGTCGGAAATGCCGCCGGGCTCCGAATTGTGGCTGATCGCCAGCGGTACCGGCGTCGGGCCCTTCATATCGATGGTCTCCGACGCCGGCCTATGGCGTCATTGCGATCACCTGAGGCTGGTGCACGGTGTCCGCCATGCCGCCGAGCTTGCCTACGCCGGGCAGCTGCAGTCGGTTGCGGCACCTGCCGGAAAGAGCTTTGCCTACTTGCCGCTGCTCTCGCGCGAATCCAGCGACACTGCACTGTCGGGCCGGATTCCGGCGGCGATCGACGACGGTCGCCTGCAACTGGCCGCCGGGCTGGGATTTGATCCGGCGCGCAGCCGGGTCATGTTGTGCGGCAATCCGGCCATGGTCGCCGACACCATGACGGCGCTGGCCGCATTCGGCCTGGCGCGCCACCGTCGCCGCGAGCCGGGTCAGATCCTGATCGAGGAGTACTGGTCGCGACCGGGCTGACGGGACGCGATGGGCCTCATTTCTTGTTGACCACCTCGGCCAGCTCGACCTCGAAGATCAGCGTCGCGCCCGGCGGAATCACGTTGCCCGCGCCTCGATCGCCGTAGGCGGTGTCGGCGGGGCAGGTCAGCCGCGCCTTGCCGCCGACCTTCATCATCGCCACGCCCTCGCTCCAGCACTTGATCACGCCGTCGAGCGGGAAGGTGGCCAATTCGCCCCGCTTGTACGAGCTGTCGAATTCGGTGCCGTCCGTCAGCGTGCCGCGATAGTGCACCTTGACGACGTCGCTGCCCGAGGGTTGTGCGCCGCCGCCCTCGGTCAGGGGCAGGTAGACGAAGCCACTGTCGGCCTTGATCGCGCCCGCTTCGCTGGCCGCCGCGGCGACCACCGCCTTGCCTTCTTCCGCGACCTTCTGTGCGGCCGCCTGGCGTCGCGCGGTGGCGAGTTCATTCACCTTGCCTGCGTAGACGTTCATGTCCACCGCACTGTCGGCGCCGGTCACGGCGTCGCGCCAACCCTGTTGCACGGTCGCGAGCTCCTCGTCGCTGAGCTGGAAGACCGCGGTCTGCCTTGCCACCAGCCTGCCGAGCGCATAGAGGGTCTTTTGTTCTTCGGACATGTCTGCGGCGATGGCGCCGGTGCCGGTGCCGACCAGCGCGATGCCGATGGCGAGTAGAAGCGGTCTGTTCATGGTGGTTGCCTGTCGAATGCAAGGGCGCACCGAGGTCGGCGCGGGAGGCACAAGAATAGTCGATCGCGGATTTCGGTGCGCTGGACCGTCCGCACCGGACTTGGACCGCTCGAGCCGGTTCGGAACTTGCGTGTCGACTCGAAGCCTGCCCGACAGCGGAGGACTTGTGCCATCAACCCGAATTGCCCGCAGCCCTTGCGGGCTGATCCGTTCGCTCGCTGCCGTGGTGACCTCGTCGGACGCGGTCGCAGAGTCGCCTTCGGGGTTGCCGGTCGAAGGTGAAACGTGGCGTGCGGCGTCACCAGCCGGCGCCGATGAGGCGCGGGGGGCTCGTGCCTTGGGCACGGTGGCGACCGACTCGGCTAGCGTCATCGCAGCCGGCTGGAACCGATTTCCGCCGTCCATGCTCTATCGATTCATGCGCTGCGTTCGCCTGATACCGGTCCTCTGCCTGATGGCTGCGCTGGTCGTGTCCGGCCGGCTCGGCGCCGAGCCTTACGCACATGGGGTGTTCTGGCGGGTGCAGGCGCCGAACGGTGCCCGAAGTCACCTTCTCGGAACCCTGCATGCGCCGGATGCGCGTCTTGCGCAGCTGCCGGGCCCGGTGCTGGAGGCGATGTCGGATTCCGAGCAGATCGCGACCGAACTGGTCGGCGACGAGGTCTCGGCCTATCGTTTCCGTCGCGCGATGATGATGCGCGAGCCGCGGTTGCCGGACCTGCTCGGGTCCGAGGACTTCACGCGGGTGGAGTCGCTGCTCGCGCAGTCCGGTGTCCGCTTCAGTGCCCGTCCACGGATGAAGCCGTGGGCGGCCCTGCTGGTGATCGCCCAGCCCACCGGCGCCAGCGGCGTCAGCATGGACGAGGCGCTGCTCGCGCGTGCCCGCGATGCGGGCAAGCCGGTGCGGCCGCTCGAGAGCATCGAAGAGCAGATCGCGTCCTTCGAAGGCGTGCCGCAGGAGTCGCAGGTTCAGTTGTTGCGCCACGCAGGCCGGTTTCCACAACTCATACGCGCGAGCTTCGAACCGCTGATCCGGGCTTATCTGGCCGGCAACCTGGCCGAGATGTTCCGCATCAACGAGTCGATTCTCGACAACGCGCCGGAACTGCGTCGCCACAATGCGGATTTTCTCGGCGCCGTGCTGTATTCACGCAATCAGCGCTTCGTCGAGCGTCTCGAGCCGCTGTTGCGCAAGGGAGGCCTGTTCGCGGCGTTCGGCGCCCTGCACCTGTTCGGCGAGCACGGCGTGCTGTCGCTGCTCGAACGCCGCGGCTACCGCCTGCAGCGGGTCGAACCCTGAGCCATCATCAGGCGGGCTTGACCGCCTGGAATTCCGCGAGCACCGACAGCGCACGGGCTTCGACGTGGCAGCGGACATCGGTGAAGCCGGTGGCGCGCAGCGTCGCGAGCACTTCGTCCGGCGATGCGCAGGCATCGATCGTGTCCCAATAGTAGCGCCATAGCCGAGCAGTCTCGGCACCGCCGCCGACGATCCGTGCGAGGGCAGGCACCACGCCGCGCATGTAGGCCTTCAGCAGCGCCCGGCTCCAGCCGTGGGTCGGACGCGTGATTTCGAGCAGGCACAGTCGGCCGCCCGGCTTCAGCACGCGGTGGAACTCGGCGAACGCTGCCGCCAGGTCGCCGATGTGGCGCAGCGCGTAGCCCATGCTCAGCATGTCGAAGTCGGCGTCGGGCAAGGGCATTTCCTCGGCACGCCCTTCGACCAGACGAACACCGTCGGGCAGGTCGGCATTGGCCATCATGCCGGGACTCGGGTCGACGCCGACGACCAGGGTCGGATCGCCGACCAGTTCGGCTGCCTCGCGCGCGACCAGGCCGGTGCCGACGCCGACATCGACGATGCGCATGCCGGGGCCGAGTCCCGCCCGCATCAGGGCCTGGCGTCGATACCAGGGCCCGGTGCCGAGCGCCAGCAGGCGCTCGATCCGATCGTAGTGGCGAGCGGTGTTGTCGAAAATGTTGCGCACGAATCCCCGGCGTTCCTTCTCGCTCGCGTAATAGGCGGTGAGCGGCAGGTGCGGCGCATGAACGATTCTGTCGTCCGGCGGAGTGCTCATCTGGTCTGACCCGCGAATGTGGCTCCGGCTGCCTTTGTACCCGATCGCCGGCTTCGATGCACCGACCGGGATCAAGCTTTGCGGCCGGATGTCGTCACCTGCGCCAGTCGGCGCGCCGCTACCTCGAGCGGCGACGGGATCTGCAGCAGGTGGGCGTTGCCGCTCTCGGCCAGTTCGGAAAGCGCTCGCCGGCTGACCAGCAGCAGGGATTCACCGTCGGTGCCGACCAGTATCATCAGCTGGCGCATCGGCCCGATCCAGCCGACGCAGCCATGCCAGCGCCCGAGTTCTTCGCCCTGCAGGAACAGCCAGGCGCCGATGTCGACCGACTGCAGCCACTTCGGCGCGACCGCGTCACGCGGGCTGTGGCCACCATGCATCAGCAAGCGCGCCCGGTCGATGCCGGGCACCGGACGCAGACGCAGGCCGATCGGACGCATCCGGCGATAGGACGGGGGTGGCACGTTGCGCACGATCGCGGCGTGAAGATCCATGCACGGGGCCAGTGCCGCATTGCGGCGCTGCGGATCGAGGCCGAGCAGATCGATGCCGCCCTGCAGCCGCTTGATCAGATCGGGCAGTCGCGGCAGCAGCCGCTGACCGTCTTCGATCGGCTGAACGCTGTCCACCAGCTCCGCGCCGGCGCGCAGCAAGGTGTCGTACTCGACACTGCGATCACCCTTGGCATAGGCGGTGCGTGCCAGCACCTGGACCCAATACAACTCGAGAAAGTCGACCACGGCATCCGGTGTCCGTGCGTCGATCAAGGCCCGCAGTGCCCGGCTGGCACCGGCCAGACAGCTGTCGTGGCGCTCCGAACGCAGGGCGGCATCGGATGCGACGCGGGCCGCGTCGCGCATGCACTGGAGCCGTTCGTCGATCAGCGCGTCGGTGGCGGCCAGCGCGCGGCGCACGGCGTCGAGTGGGGAACCGGACGGTCCCGACAGTTGCTGTGCGATGGCCTCGACGCGGCCCAGCCAGGCCGACTGGCCGCCGGCATCCGCTTCGATGCCGGCGCAGGCAGCGGCCATCGCCTGTGCCAGGCGACTGGCCGGATGTTCGGGCGAGCTCAGCATGGCATCGCTCTCGACGGCGAGCTTGAGCAGCGGCAGGCGCAGGTGTCCGAGGGCCGTGCGCAGGCCGGTGGCCAGCGAGGGATCGACCGACAGGCCGTCGAACAGGCGCTCGACGGTGAGGACCGCCGTCGCGCGTCGGGGCGACAGCAAGGAGGCCAGCTGGCTGCCGCTGAACTGGGCGCCGCTGGCCCCGCAATGCTCGTCGATCCACTGGAAGATCACGCGCATCAGGTCCGGCGGTACCGGCTGGTCGGTGCCCTCGCCAGTGCCTTCGGGCAGCAGCGACTGGTGAAGCGCCGCGATCGCACGGCCGGCCGGTGCCGTGCCCGGCACCCCGTCGCGATCAACTTGCGCCGCACGCGGCGCGGCAGTGCGACAGGCAATTCCGGCGGCGGCGAACCGATCGAGGAGGCGGCGGTAGAGGCCGCGCAGCACGTGCGCCAGCTCGTCGGCATTGTCGCTCAGCAGCTTGAGGCGCAGATCGGGATCGAGGTCCGCCGACTCGGCCAGGCCGCGCAGGCCCCGGCAGGCAGCCTCGGGACCGACGGGACACTGTTCCGACGTGGTGTCGCGCTGCCCGAGCAATTGCATCATGCCGGCGTGCACGCGGGCCAGATCGTCTTCGCAGCGCTCTCGTGCACGCCGTGCCACGTCGTTGAGGACGATCGAGAATTCCAGGTCTTCCTCATGGACCAGACTGATTCGGGAGGCGGTGAGACTGCGGACCGCCTCGAAGCCCTTGCGGTCCTTGAGACCGGCGAGTTCGTCGAAGGCGGCACCGGCTTCATTGGCGAGCCCGGCGAGGATAGCGGCACGCACGAAGCCACGATCGCGGGCGAATGCCTCGAGCGCGTCGAGAAAATGTCGCCGGCAGCTCGCGAGCAGCTCGGAGTGGGCGGATTCGTTGGTCGCGTTCAGTGCTCGAATTCTCGTGATATCAAGGCGCTCTCGCCCGATGCTGACGTAATTTCGAGGTCTCTGCAAGATTCGATGATGGCAAGCGGACGAAGGGTGGCACGGCCTGCCCTCGAAGCGAGGGAGAAGTTCGGATGCACCCATGGATGCCTTGCACCTGGCGATCGGTGACGCGGGCGCCATCGTCCCCGGCTTCTGCCTCGCCGACCAACTGCATGCGCTCGAACTGCAGCGCCAGAGATTGGCCCCGGAGTGGATTGTCCGCGAATGAATGGCGGCCGTGAATCGATCGATCCGTGTCAGGCCGTTCTCGCTGCCATCAACAGGGCGGGCAGCACGTGGCCGGCGGCGCCTCGCAGGTTGTATGCCGCAATTTCGTCCAGCGCCGTCGGCCGCGGATTGACCTGAACGACGCAGGCGCCGCGCCGCGCGGCCCAGACCGGCATCTCAGCGGCTGGCCAGACCAGCGAGGAGGTGCCGACGCTGAACAGCAGATCGGCGCTGCCGATGGCTTCCATCGCGGCCTGCCAGTCCGCCTGCGGCAGCGGTTCGCCGAACCAGACCACGCCGGGTCGAACCGTGCCGCCGCACTTCATGCAGGTCGGTGGCGGGATGCGCTCGCCGTCTTCGACCACAGCCGGGCTGCCGGCCGGGTGACGCGCCGGGCTGCCGCAATCGATGCACCGCGGCCGGTTCAGGTGGCCGTGAAGATGGGCGCAGACCTTGCTCCCGGCGCGTTCGTGGAGATCGTCCACATTCTGCGTCACGACGCTGACGCGGCATTCGGCCGCCAGCGCCGCAATGGCCTCGTGGGCGGCATTCGGACGGGCATTCAGCACCTTCATCCGTCGCCACTCGTACCAGCCCCAGACCAATGCGGGATCCCGGGCGAAGGCTTCGGGTGTGGCCAGCTCGGTGGCATCGAAGCGCGACCAGAGACCGCTTTGCGCGTCGCGGAAGGTCGGGATGCCGCTTTCGGCCGAGACACCGGCGCCGGTGAAGAAGAGGACGTGGCGGGCGCGGGCGAGCCGTGTCGGCAGATCGGCGGGAAGATCCATGAATGCGGAGGCAGGCGTCGGGTTGCCGTCAAGGATACGCTGCGCGCCGCCAATCAAAAAACATCGGGCCGGTGTTCAACCGGCCCGATTCTTTGCGCCCTCGCCGGGCGCTTCAGGCTGATGGCTTCTTCGGCGTACTCATCCCGCCACGGTCGTCCGTTCCATGGTCGCCTGAGCACCCGGCCCAGACATTGACGCTTGCTACGGATAAAAGGGTTGCCATCAATGCCGCAATGAAACGTGACATTCAGTCTCCTTTACCGTTGCCACGCTCTTTTTCTAGTCAGGGAATTCGCTTGAATCAAGCCGACTTTCGGCGCCGTCGGACGAGTGGCCGAAAAGCCGGAGCGAGCGGTCGCCCGGTGCCCGAACACCTGGCGAAACCGGAGCGGGCCAAAGACGGACGAAACCCGGCATTTACCAGCAACGCCGGGCTGCCGCGGATACTCGCGCGTTTTCGCCCCGGCGGCGCGGAGGCGGCGCCGTCCGCCCGGTCCAGATCTGGCGCCCGAAGCTGGCGCGGCGCTTCGCCGTTGCCGCTCCGCTGCAACCATTCGAAGACCGATTCGACAGTGACGGTGGCGATTCGACCGGCGATGCGGTGATGCCAGGGGTGGTCGTCGAAGGCGATGTGTCGGCTGCCGATCCGGGCCGCGAAGCGGGCCAGCGCGGGCAGTCGCAACACCTGGGGACGGTAGTCGAGCCGCGCCAGCGCGCGTTGGGCGTCGCGCCGGTCGCCGACCCGGGGGTCCAGCCCGCCAGCTAGGGTTTCGAGCGCCCACTGGTTGCTCTGCTGATAGCGGGTGCGCCACGGGTAGGCCAGCATGCTGTAGCGAGGCTCGTGCAGGCGCTCGAGCCAACGGTCGTCGGCGAGCCGCGCCGGCAGTGTGTCTGCCAGGGGTGGGCGCAGCACGACGACACCCGCGACGAATCGGTGCAGGCCGTCGCCGAAGAACTCGGCAAGCCCCTGGCGGTAGAGTTCGCCGCGCGCCGTGCCGCAGGGGTTGAGCTTGTGCACCACGCGCCACGCGCCACGGCCGCCGAGCGCATCGTCGTCGCGATAGGCGATGCCCAGGTGCGAATATTCGAGGCCGTAGGCTGACAGGTCCTGGCCCGCACGGGCCAGGACGACGACGCGTGCACCGCGAGCGTCGAGCTGGCGCGCAGTGTGCGCGGCCAGCGCCAGGCCACGGCGGAAGGCATCGAGGGTCGGCCGCTGCGCACTGCAATCCTGACCGCCTCGAGCCAGCAACGGCATCAGCAGCAACAGCCACAGCCAGCGCGACACGGCATGCCCGATCATTGCGTGATGCGCTCGTCGTGGAGCAGCGAGCGGCCGATCGTATTGGGCACGAAGCACAGCGCCTCGCCGGCCGCCGACAGGATCCAGCCGGCAGCGACGACGGTGACGGATAGGATCGCACCGACCGTCGCCGTGGCCGCCAGCGCCGCACCCGATGCGAATTCGAGAATGGCCGAAGCCCCGTCCGAGGCGCGTTCGAGCACCCAGGTCGTGGTGTCTGCCGAGACCTCGATGGCGCTCAGGGTCAGGGTCGCGCCGGCGACCAGGATCAGCACCGGCGCCGCCACCAGCGAGGCCACCGGCAGCGCCAGCGACGCAGACGACGCAGCACTGGCGGAGGACGGGCCGTCGTGGGCGTGGACGACCCCGGCGAAGGTCGCTGCCGCCATGCCGACCACCATGCCGAGATGTCGCCGACGAAGCGGGTTCATTGCGCCACCCCGGTCGGCCGCCCGTCGTCGAGAATCGCCGGCGACGAAGCCGCACGCTCGCATTCCCATTGGTCGCGCAGGGTCTTGGCCAGCGTGAAGGCGCTGGAGATCAGGTACAGCCAGCTGACCGCCAGGTAGGCCTTCCAGGTCGGGTTGATCCCCATCGTCCACAGTCCCCAGGCGGTCATCGCCAGCGCCGTCGCGAAGCCGCCCCAGACCACCAGCTTCCAGCCCGGCGTGTCGCGGCTGCCCGCCTCGCCGTCGCGGATTGCCTTGGCCAGTGCAAAGGCGGACGACAGGCTGAAGGCATAGCCCATCACGATGAAGGCGCGATCGAGGCCGTCGCCCGGTAGCCATGCCAGGCCGCTCGCGCACAACAGGCCGGCGAGGCCGAAGGAGATCCAGACTTGCGCTCGCCAGGCGCGGGTGTCGCGGCGGATGGTCGCTTGCATCGTGTGCTTCCTCGTCGATTGAAGGTGCCTCGATGCTGGCGCCGGCATCGTCTGGCGACAACGGATACGGCCGTGGTGCCGGATCGAGCGCCGTTCGGTATCGTTGGCCGATACCCGGGCAACGGCACTCGTCAGTCGCGAGGCAGGCTTCTATGCTTGGCACCGACCCATCCGGAGCATCGGCAATGAGCACGACCCACGACCTGATCGAGATCCTAAAGGCCGAGCTGAAGGCCGCCGGCCTCACTTACGCGGCGCTGGCGCGCGAACTCGGCATCGCCGAATCCAGTGTCAAGCGGATGTTCTCGGCAGCCGGCGACATGCCGTTGTCGCGCGTCGACGCGATCTGCCGGATCCTGAAGCTCGATTTCGCCGACCTGTCGCGCAGTGTCGCCGAGTGCGAGCCACTGCTGACCGAGCTGTCGCTCGCTCAGGAGCGGGCGGTCGTGGCCGACCGCCAATTGCTGCTGGTGGCGATCTGCTGCCTATCGCGCTGGACCTTCGAGCAGATCGTCGCGACCTACCGTCTGTCAGAACCGGAATGCATTCGGGCCCTGGTCCATCTCGACCGCCTCGGCGTGATCGATCTGCGACCCGACAACCGCTACCACCTCAAGCTGGCGAAGGGTTTCCGCTGGCGACCTCATGGGCCGGTGATGGGATTCTTCCGGGCCGAGGTGATCGACGACTACTTCGACGGCGGCTTCGACGGCGAGTCCGAGATGCTGATGGTGGTCAATGGCCAGATCGGGCGCAGCCAGGCCCGTGCGCTGCGCGAGCGCCTGGCGCGCATCGGCCAGGACTTCGCCCAGCAGCACATCGTCGATCAGAAGCTGCCGGCCGACCAGCGGCGACCCTATACCATCGTGGTCGGCATGCGTTCGTGGCTGATGGCCGCCTTCCGCGACCTGATGCGGCCGGAGGTGCAATGGCCGCCGCAGGCCTGAGCCGTGGCGCGCAGCGACATGGCGCGACCGCAATGAACTCCTTTGCCCGATTCCGCCTTCCAAGGCTGCGACCATGAGTGCACCGGTCGATCCTGCCCGTCGTCGCTGGCTGCGCGGCTCACTCGGCGCCGGTGTGCTGGCGGTGGCCGGCATCGCGACGCAGGCCCGGCCGCGCCTGATCAATCCGTGCGGGGCGACCGTGGCCGACGATCTGGCCGCCCACCCGAGGGTCCTCGCAGCCTGGCACGGACTCGATCCGGCGCGCGTCTGGGACTGCCATGCCCATCTCGCCGGTGTCGGCGATGCGGACAGCGGCATCCGGATCTCGCCGACGATGCTCAGTCCGTGGCACCCGGCCGAGTACGTCCAGCGCCTGTTCTACATGAATGCCGCCTGCGTCGAGGACGCCCCCGGCCGGGTCGACGACAGCTTCGTCGAGCGCCTGCACGCCTTGATGGGCGACATGCCGTCGGGCTTCAAACTGATGCTCTACGCGTTCGAACAGGCCCACGACGATCTTGGTCGTCCCCTGCCGGCGGCGAGCACCTTCCATGTGCCGAACCGCTGGGCCAGGCGGATAGCGCTCGCGGCGCCGGCGCGCTTCGAGTGGGTATGCTCGATCCATCCCTATCGACCCGACGCGATCGATGTGCTCGAGACCGCCGTCGCCGGCGGCGCGCGCGCCGTCAAGTGGTTGCCGCAGGCGATGGCGATCGACCCCGCCGACCCCGCCTGCGATCGCTTCTACGCGGCACTGGCTCGACTCGGGCTGCCCCTGATCACCCACGCCGGTGAAGAGCGCGCGGTGCACGGCGCCGGCCGTCCGGACTGGGGCAACCCGCTGCGCCTGCGCCGGGCGCTGGACCATGGTGTGCGCGTCGTGCTGGCCCATTGCGCAAGCATCGGCGACGATTACGATCTCGACCGCGGCGCTGCTGCCCATCCGGTGCCGAGCTTCGATCTGTTCGCCCGCATGATGGACGAGCCAAGGGGCCGGACCGGCCTCTTCGGCGACATCTCGGCGGTGGTCTTTCGCAATCGGCCGCCCGGCGTCGTTCGACGCCTGATCGAAACCGAGGACTGGCACGGGCGTTTGCTCTACGGCAGCGACTACCCGCTGCCGGGCGTGTTGCCGCTGACGTCGCCGACGTCGCTGGCCGCGGCAGGTCTCCTCGACGACGAAATGGTCGATCTGCTCGACCGCCTGCAGCTCGCGAACCCGCTGCTGTTCGATCTGGTGTTGAAGCGCTCGCTGCGCAGCGGCGATCGGACGCTGCCGGCCCGGGTGTTCGAGACCCGTCGGGTGTTCGACCAGGGAATCGCATGAAGCCCCCTTGGATGATCCTCCTGCTTGTGATTGCACTGAGGTCCTCGGCAGCAGAGCCGTCGCAACCGGCGTCGTTTTCCAGCGCCGCAGCGCTGCCGTCGGGTTGGCGCCACGTGCCCTTGCCGAAGGTCGAGCGTGCCAACGCTTTCCGCCTGGTGATGGATGGCGGCGTGCAGGTTCTCGAGGTGCGATCGGCCGGCTCCGCATCGACCCTGTCGCACACCGTCGCGGTGGACCCGGCGGTCACGCCGTGGCTGCGCTGGCGCTGGAAGGTCAGTGGGGCCGTGCCCGGCTCGGATCTGCGCGACAAGGCTGGTGACGACTACGCCGGCCGGCTCTACGTATTCTTCGACTACGACCCCGCGCGCCTGCCGCTGGGCCAGCGGATCGCCTTCTATCTGGCCCGTTCGATCCACGGTGACGCATTGCCGGCGGCGGCCCTGTGCTACGTCTGGGGCACCGCCCAGCAGGCGGGCACGATTGCGCCGAATCCCTATACCGATAGACTGCGCATGGTGGTGCTCGAGAGCGGTGATCGGCGGGCCGCGCGCTGGGTGATCGAGGTCCGTGACATCGCCGCCGATTTCGCGGCCGCCTTCGGCGAACCGGCGCCGGCCGTCACCGGCATTGCGATCGGCGCCGACACCGACAACACTGGCGCCACGGTCACCGTCCGCTTCGGCGACATCAGCTTCGGAACCCGACCATGAAACGACTGATCCTGCTGGGCGGTGGCCATGCGCACGTCCATGTGCTCGAGGCGCTGGCGGCGCGGCCGCTTGCCGGCTTCGAAGTGGTCCTGGTGTCGCCGTTCGAGCGCCAGATCTATTCCGGCATGCTGCCGGGCTGGATCGCAGGCCACTACCCGATCGAGGCCTGCGCGCTCGATCTCGGGCGACTGGCCGCCGAGGCCGGCGTGCGCTTCGTCCAGGCCACCGGCGAATCCCTCGACGCAGCGGCCCGCACGCTCGACTGCAACGATGGCGCACACCTGGCGTACGACCTGCTGTCGATCGACACCGGATCGCGCACGCGCATCGAAGCGATCGCAGGCGCGGCCGAGCACGCCTTGCCGGTGCGGCCGATCGAATCGTTCATTGGTGGCGTCGAGGCCTTGCTCGCGCGTTGCCGCGAGGCGCGCGATCATCCGGTGGCGATCATCGGTGGCGGCGTCGCCGCGGTCGAACTCGCCTTCGCGATCCATCACCGCCTCGCCGGCGAAGGGGCGGCGCCGGCACTGTCGGTGATCGGCGATGCCGGCCTGCCGCTGGATGGCCTCTCCCGGCGCCTGCAGTGGAAGTGCCTGCAAATGCTCAACGACCGGGGCATCCAATGGCATGCCGGCAGCCGGGTCGCGGCACTCGACGGCAGCCATGCCGAGCTGTCGGACGGCACCCGGATCCCGGCCGGCCACGCACTGCTGGTGACCGGTGCAGGCGCGCCCGCGTGGCTGGCCGGCTCGGGCCTGGCGCTGGATCGGGACGGATTCGTCCGGGTCGCCCCGAGCCTGCAGAGCATTTCCCATGAAAGCGTGTTCGCCGCCGGCGATGTCGCCGCCTATGCCGACCCGCGCCCCAAATCAGGTGTCTTCGCGGTGCGCGCCGGTCCACCGCTGGCGGACAACCTGCGGCGGGCGGCCAATGGCGAGGCACTGGCCGAGTGGCAGCCACAGAAGCGGGCGCTCTATCTGGTGGCGACCGGCAGCCGTCACGCCCTCGGCGCCTGGGGCCCGTTCGGCTGGTGGGGAGGCTGGGTATGGCACTGGAAGGACCGCATCGACCGCGCCTTCATGCGTCGCTTCGGCAACGGCCACGTGGGTTGATCCGGGCATGAGTTCACAATTCGGGCTGTTGCGCGAGCGGCGTTTCCTGCCGTTCTTCCTGACCCAGTTCCTGGGCGCGTTCAACGACAACCTGTTCAAGAACGCGCTGGTCGTCCTGATCACCTTCCAGGCGGCACGCTACACCGCCCTGTCGCCCGGTGTGCTGGTCAATCTCGCGGCCGGCATCTTCATCCTGCCGTTCTTCCTGTTCTCGGCAAGCGCCGGCCAGCTTGCCGACAAGTTCGAGAAAAGCCGGCTGATCCGCCTGGTCAAGCTCGCCGAAATCCTGATCATGGCGCTGGCGGCGCTCGCCTTCGCACTCGATTCGCTCGGCCTGCTGCTGACCACGCTGTTCCTGATGGGGACCCAGTCGTCGCTATTCGGCCCGGTCAAGTACGCCATCCTGCCGGCCCATCTGCGGGAGCATGAACTGGTCGGCGGCAATGCGCTGGTGGAATCCGGCACCTTCGTCGCGATCCTGCTCGGGACCATCGCCGGCGGAGTGATGATCGCCACCGCCGACGGCGCGCTGTCGGTCTCGATGGCGGCGCTGGTGGTGGCCGCCGTCGGCTATCTCGCGAGCCGACATATTCCGGCGGCGCCGATTGCCGATGCCGCGCTGACCATCGGCTGGAATCCGCTGACCGAGACCTGGCGCAACATCGGCTTTGCGCGCAGCAATCGCACGGTGTTCCTGTCGATTCTCGGCATTTCCTGGTTCTGGTTCTACGGCGCATTGTTTCTGTCCCAGTTCCCGGGCTATGCGCGCGAGATGCTGGGCGGTGACGAACACACGGTGACGCTGTTGCTGGCGGTGTTTTCGGTCGGCATCGGCGTCGGCTCCCTGCTGTGCGAGCGGCTGTCGGGACGTCACGTCGAGATCGGGCTGGTGCCGTTCGGCTCGATCGGCCTGTCGCTGTTCGCGTTCGATCTGTGGTGGGCGAGCCCGGCCGTCGCCCATGCCGGCCCGCCGCTGCCGATCGGTGTCGTGCTCGAACAGGCGCTGACCTGGCGCGTGGTGTTCGACCTGGTGATGATCGGCGCCTTCGGAGGCCTCTTCATCGTGCCGCTGTATGCGCTGGTGCAGAGCCGCTCCGATGCCGCCTGCCGTTCACGCGTGATCGCCGGCAACAACATCCTCAACGCCGCCTTCATGGTGGTCGCGGCGCTGCTCGGCGCCGCACTGCTGGCTGCCGGCGCGACGATACCGCAGTTGATCCTGCTGACCGCGGTACTGAATGCAGCCGTGGCGATCTACATCTACTCCCTGGTGCCGGAATTCCTGCTACGGTTCATCGTCTGGTTGCTGGTGCATCTGGTGTATCGGCTGCGCATCGACGGCGAGGCGCACGTGCCGACGACGGGGCCGGCGCTGATCGTCGCCAATCACGTCAGCTTCGTCGACGCGCTGGTGATCATGGCCGCCTGCCGGCGGCCGATCCGTTTCGTCATGGATCACAAGATCTTTCGCTGGCCGATCCTGTCCTTCGCCTTTCGCACCAGCCGGGCGATCCCGATCGCCTCGGCGCGGGACGATCCGGCGGCCACGCGCCGCGCCTTCGACGAGGTCGCCCGCGCGCTCGACGCCGGCGAGCTGGTCGGCATATTTCCCGAGGGCCAGATCACCGCCGACGGCGAGCTGCAGCCGTTCCGGCCCGGCGTGCGCTCGATCCTGAAGCGCAATCCGGTGCCGGTGGTGCCGATGGCCTTGCGCGGGCTGTGGGGCAGTTTCTTCAGCCGCATCGGTGGTCGCGCGATGAGCCAGCCGTTCCGCCGCGGCCTGTTCAATCGCATCGAACTCGTCGTCGGCGGGGCGATGGCGCCAGCCGCGGCGGATCCGGCCACATTGCAGCAACGGGTCAGGGACTTGCGGGGCGAATGGCCTTAGAAAATTTGCAAGCAAATGTAGACACCGCGTGCGCATCCCTACATCATTTTCGAGCCACCCGACGGACAACGGGCACCGGCACCTCACGAACAGTCAAACTCGGAGAATAAATGATGAGATTCATGCTCGCCGCCGCCCTCGTCGGTCTGGCCCCGGCGGTTGCAAACGCGACCTGCCAGGTGGTCACAGGATCGGTGTTTCTGTTGCCCGACGTAGATTCCAACGGATCGCCGGCGTGCACGGTGTCGACCATGATCGACGATGCGCCGTTTGCCGCCGGACAGTGCTTCTCGGTCAACCTTTCGTTGTTCGGCCTGCCGGCAGGGCGCGGCTTTGCCGGCGTGACCCATGAAGTGGCAGTCGGTGTCGATGAAAACGCGACCGTCAGTCCGCTGACCCTTCTCGAGCCCGGTGAGACCGGCGATACGCTGCCTGGCAGCGCGCCGACGGTGCGTCACCAGGTCCTCACCGCACGCAGCGCGATCGGCATCGGTTTCGGGCCGTTTCGGACGGTGGTCTACTCGACGGACGTGATCGTGGTCCATCCGCAGGATGCCGCCCTGCCGATCGTGACCGAGCAGATCGTGATCAGCGGTACCGACGGCAGGGGCCTGTTCAAGAATGCAACTGGGCACCTCACGGTGCTCGGCAACAGCATCGGCCAGAGCGCGCCGGTGGTCGGGCAATTGTGCTTCTGAGGGTTCGCTCGCTGGCGGCCCGGGCGGCGACCTCGGCGGGGCTGCCCGGGTGACCGACATGCTCGTTCGCCTCTACGACCTGCCGGACCTGGCGTCGGTGGCGGCTGCCCTGGCCGCTGCCGACGCCGTGGTCAAGCGTCCGCTGGCGCTCGACGCCCGGCGTATCCTGTCGGTGGTCAGCGAGCACTTCGGCGACGCCGCGCCCGGGTGGGTGGACGAGTGTCACGCCTGCCTGCTGCGACAACCGCCGACCTGCTTCATTGCGACCCGAGAATCCGCCGTGCTCGGTTTCGCCTGCTACGACGCCACCGCCCGCGGCATGTTCGGACCGGTTGGCGTGATCGCGGGCGAGCGCGGCAAGGGCGTCGGCCGTGCCCTGCTGTTGCGCTGCCTGCACGCGATGGCCAGCGACGGCTATGCCTACGCGGTGATCGGTTGGGTGGACGATCCCGAGTACTACCGCAAGGCCGTGGCCGCTGTTCCGATCGCCGGTTCCCAACCGGGCGTCTATCGCCGCGCGCTCGGGCGCTGAGTGCCGTCACCGGGCGGCCGATCGGGTGATCGCAGGCGCCGGGTGATGCGCTGCCACTTGATTGTGTAAGCCTTCTCCGACACAGTCGGTCCAATTCCTGTCCGCCATCAAACGACCGAACCCATGTCGCCGCCCCAGATATTGTCCCGTACGCCGCTGCTCGCCGGCAGCGACCCCGAAGCCAAGCGTGCCCAGATCCTGCGTTATTTCCACGACACCTTCGATCGCTACGAGTCGCTGTTCGAGACCCTCCGCTGTGACGAGGCCTATTTCGAGAAGTCGATTGCGCTGCGCCATCCGCTGATCTTCTATCTCGGTCACACCGCCACCTTCTTCGCCAACAAGTTCGTCCTCGCCGGCCTGCTGCCCGCGCGCATCGACCCCCGCCTGGAGTCCACCTTTGCCGTCGGCGTGGATGAGATGAGTTGGGACGATCTGGACGAGGCCAACTACGACTGGCCGACCGTCGACGAGGTCCGGGCCTATCGACGCAAGGTGCGCGAAGCGGTGGACCGGGTCATCCGGGAAACGCCGCTGAGCCTGCCGATCGGCTGGGACGACCCGTTCTGGGCAGTCCTGATGGGCATCGAGCACGAGCGCATCCATCTCGAGACGTCGTCGGTGCTGATGCGTCAGCATCAGTTGAAGTATGTGCGCCCGACCGCGGCCTGGCCGCCGTGCACCGAGCGTGGCGAACCGCCGCCGAACGGCGTCGTCGACATTCCGGCCGGCACCGTGCGGCTGGGCCGCCCGTTCGACGATCCCTACTATGGATGGGACAACGAATACGGCAGCCACGAGCATCGGGTGGCGGCATTCAAGGCGGCCCGGCACCTCGTCAGCAACCGCGAGTTCCTGGCATTCGTCGAGGCCGGTGGCTATGCCGATGACGCCTTGTGGGACGAGGAAGGCCTGTCGTGGCGCAAGTTCGCCCGAGCCGAGGCGCCGACCTTCTGGCTGCCGGACGGTGATACCTGGCGGCTCCGGCTGATGGCCGAGGAAGTGCCGATGCCCTGGAACTGGCCGGTCGAGACCAACTGCCACGAGGCCCGCGCGTTCTGCAACTGGAAGGCGCGCGAGACCGGCCAGCCGGTGCGCCTGCCGACCGAAGACGAGTGGCATCGCCTCTACGACCATGTCGGTCTGTCCGATGTGCCGGTCGATACCCGTGCCGACGCCAACCTGCATCTGGACCATTGGGCATCGAGCTGCCCGGTGGACCGCTTCGCCCACGGCGAGTTCTATGACGTGGTCGGCAACGTCTGGCAATGGTGCGAGACGCCCACCTATCCGTTCGACGGCTTCCGCGTCCATCCGCTCTACGACGACTTCACGACGCCGACCTTCGACGACCGCCACAACATGATCAAGGGCGGCTCGTGGATCGCCACCGGCAACGAGGCGAGGCATGTGTCGCGCTACGCCTTCCGGCGCCACTTCTTCCAGCACGCGGGGTTCCGCTACGTCGTCACCGATGCGCCGACGTCCTATGTGTCGTCCCAGTACGAGACCGATTCGCTGCTCTCCCAGTATGCGGAATTCCACTACGGCGACGCCTATTTCGACGTGCCGAACTTCCCGCAGGCACTTGCCCGGCTGGCGATCGAGGCGATGGCCAGGCGCCCGGCGCGCGCGGCGCTGGACCTCGGCTGCGCCACCGGTCGCGCGAGCTTCGAACTCGCGCGTCACTTCGAGCGGGTCGTCGGCGTTGATTTCTCGGCGCGGTTCATCAATGCCGGGGTCAGGCTCGCCGAGCAAGGCGTGCTGCGTTACACCATCCCCGACGAAGGCGAACTGGTGCTGTACCGGGAGTGCCGACTCGAGGACCTCGGGCTGGCCGAGGTGTGCGACAAGGTCGAGTTCTGGCAGGGAGACGCCTGCAACCTGAAGCCGGCGCTGAGCGGCTACGACCTGGTGCTCGCCGCCAATCTGATCGATCGCCTCTACAGCCCGCGGCGGTTCCTGTCGGCGATCCATCATCGGATCAACCCGGGCGGCCTGCTGCTGATCGCCTCACCCTATACCTGGCTCGAAGAGCACACCCGAAAGGAAGAGTGGATCGGGGGTTTCAAGAAGGACGGCGAGAGCTACTTCACGCTGGACGGCATCAAGGAACTCCTGCAGCCGAATTTCCGGCTGCTGCGTGGTCCCCTCGAGGTGCCTTTCGTGATTCGCGAGACCCGGCGGAAGTTCCAGCATACGATCTCCGAGGTCACGATCTGGGAGCGACTGCCGGACTGACGACGCAGGGTGGGCGGCGCGATTCGATCGCCCTTGCCAAACACCCGATGACTGTATAAATTTGCACTGTCTGTATAAACAGTCATCGGGAGCTTTCACCATGGACAGGCTGTTTTCCTTCGCCATTGCGCTGGCCGGTGTCGCTGCGGGCCTGCTGATCGCCACCGGTCATGTCGCCGACGTCGCCGTACCGCTGATCGTCGCCATCGCGGCAGCGGCGGGTTGGCGCCTGCAGCATCGCGACTGGCGCAGCGAGCCTTGAATCCGGTGCTGCGACCCTCGCCGCACACCGGTTCATCCTCTATCATCGGGCGCCGTATTCTCCAGGTTTGCCCCGATGCAGATGCCGTCATCCTGTGATGATCCCACCCCCTACGCCAGCCTGACGCCCGAGCGCATCCTGCGCGCGGTCGAATCGGTCGGCATCGATTGCGACGGCGGGCTGCTTGCCCTCAACAGCTTCGAGAATCGTGTCTGGCAGATCGGCGTCTACGATCAGACGCCGGTCGTCGCCAAGTTCTACCGCGCGCATCGCTGGACTGACGAGGCGATCGTCGAAGAGCATCGATTCACCCTCGAACTCGCCGACAGCGAGGTTCCGGTGGTGGCGCCGCTGTGCATCGCCGGGGACAGCCTGCATCACTTCGAGGACCTGCGATTCGCGTTGTTTCCGAGGCGCGGCGGGCGCGCGCCGGAACTCGAGGACAGCCACGTGCTGAGCTGGATCGGGCGCTTTCTCGGGCGCATCCATGTGGTCGGCGGACGGTCGCACTTTTTGCACCGGCCGACCCTCGATACGACCAGCTTCGGGCGCGAGCCGATCGACACCATCCTTGCCAGCGACGTGCTGCCGCCGGAACTGCTGCTGCCGTGGCGAACCATTGCCGGGCAGGCGCTCGAGGCGATCGAGGCCTGCTACGAGCGCGCCGGCCGCACGGCCAGCCTGCGCCTGCATGGCGACTGCCATGCCGGCAACCTGCTATGGACCCCCGACGGTCCGCACTTCGTCGATTTCGACGACGCGCGCAATGGGCCGGCCGTCCAGGACCTGTGGATGCTGCTGTCCGGCGACGAGCACAGCATGGCGCGCCAGCTCGATCACGTCGTCGAGGGCTACCAGACCTTCGCCGCCTTCGAACCGCGAGAGCTGCATCTGGTCGAGGCCCTGCGGACGCTTCGTCTGCTGCATTTCGCCGCCTGGCTGACACGCCGTTGGGCGGATCCTGCCTTCCCACCGGCATTTCCGTGGTTTGCCGATGGCCGCTATTGGCAGGATCACATCCTGGCCCTGCGCGAACAGGTCGCCGCGATGTCCGAATCGCCGCTGGTGCGACTGTGCGGCTGATCGCGGTTGTGCCGATCACGGCTCCGTCGACGCCGGATGGCGAGTGCCGCGTTCGTGGGAGAATGCCGCCATGGCTGCGATTCCCCGGTGGGTGAACGATGTTGCGATGGATCGTCTGGTGGGCCGCCGTCTTCTTACTGTGCCCGCCTGCAACGGCGATGGCCGCCGGCATCGACCTGCACTGGCTGTGGGACGATCGCTGCGCTGAATGTCATGGACATTCCGGCGACTTCGCCCGACGGCTGGACCGCGTCGATGGCGAACTCCGGGTCCGCCACCCGGTCGGCGACATGCGCGAGTTCCTGCGCCATCATTATCCGGTCGGGCGCGAGGTCGAAGCGCTCTACCAGATGCTGAAGGCGCAGGCTGCCACGCCGCCACGCTTCAGGACCGAATGCGCCCGTTGCCACGGTCCGGCGGCGGCGCTGGCACGAAAGCGGCTCGTGGTGCGCGGCGGCGAAGTGGTGTCCGCTGTCGACGGCACCGCGGTTGCCGCGCTGCTGCAGCGCCACTTCGGCATCGCTGCCGGCGACGTCGCGTTCTTCAGTGCGCAGCTCGAGCGGGTTGCGCGGGAAGTCCATCGCGAGTGACCGCGAGGCATCGGTTCATGCGCCTGCGACCGAACGGCCCGGTGCCGGGGCCGTGACTGCGACGCTCAGTCGTGTCCGAAGACCAGGCGAAGGCGCTCGCGCTGCGCATCGAGATCGGCCTGCGGGTCGGCATAGCGTTTGGCGATCTCCCGGAACTGGTCGGAGAGGTCGTTGAAGGCGTCGCAGACATCGGGGTCGAAATGGGTACCGTGGCCGGAACGAATCAGGTTCACGGCATCATCGTGCGTAAAGGCCTTCTTGTAGACCCGTTCGCTGATCAGTGCGTCGTAGACGTCGGCGATCGCCATCAATCGTGCAGCCACCGGGATCTCGCTGCCGGCGAGGCCCTTGGGGTAGCCGCTGCCGTCCCATTTCTCGTGGTGGCAGCCGGCGATCTCCTTGGCGAATCGCAGGAAGGTGACTGACAATCCGAGCATACGTTCGGCCGCGACGATGGCCTGTTCGCCGAGCGCCGGATGACGCTTGATGATCTGGAATTCGTCGGGCGTCAGTTTTCCAGGCTTGAGCAGGATGCGGTCCGGGATGCCCACCTTGCCGATGTCGTGCAAGGGCGCGGACTTGTAGATCAGGTGGATGTTCTCGTCGGACAGGACCGGCCCGAAGCGCGGATGGTCGCGCAGATGCGAGGCCAGCGCCAGCACGTACTTCTGGGTCCGCCGGATATGGTTGCCGGTCTCCGCGTCCCGCGTTTCTGCGAGCGAGGCCATTGCCATGATGGTCGCATCCTGGATGACGCCGACCTCGCGGGTGCGGCGGTCGACCTCCTGTTCCAGAAACTGGTTGCGGTCCTTCAGGAAGTCCCGTGCACCCTTCATCGTCAGATGGGTGCGGATCCGGGTCAGCACGATCGGCGGGCTGATCGGCTTGGCGATGTAGTCGACTGCGCCGGCGTCGAATCCCCGCTGCTCGTCGCACTCGTCGGTGCGTACGGTCAGGAAGATGACCGGAATATCCCGGGTCTCGGGCAAGGATTTCAGGTGTTCGCAGACCGCGTAGCCATCCATCCCCGGCATCATCACGTCGAGCAGGATCAGGTCGGGCTGCGGCTGCGCCGACGCCAGGGCGATCGCCCGCTCGCCGGAATTGGCGATTCGCGTCCGGTAGTGGCCGGTATGCAGGCACTGGACGATGGGTTCGATCGATTCGGGGGCGTCGTCGACGACCAGAATCGTCGGCTGGCCGCATTCCTGGGCAATGGTCGGCGTCATGGATTCTCTCCGGGGCGGGGGGCTCCCAACTGCTGCTGCAGGGCTTCGAGCGTGCGTTGCGCAGCTGCGAAATCGTAGTTCTGGATCTGCTCGGTCAGTCTTCCGACGGCCTCAGCCCCGTATTCTTCCACCATTCGGCCGCGAAGTTGCCGGAATATGCGCGGGGCATCGCCATCCGAGGCTGCCAGCAGACGTGCCAGTTCGTCGGTATCCGACGCGCTGACGGGCGGCTGCGCGCCGGTGTCGGCCGCTCGCCCGGTAGCGGGCAGGCGTTCGCCGATCATCCGGATCAGACCTCGCAACTCCGTGGTGGCCCGCTCCAGTGGTGGTTCCGGCTCGAGGCCCTCCCTCAGGGCCTGTTCGAGCACGCGAAAGCATTCGGCCGCGTCGGCGGCGCCGATACTTGCGACTGCGCCGCGAAGTTCATGGGCCAGATGTTCGGCCTTGGCGACGTCGCCGACCGCCACCGCAGCACGCAAGGCCATGGCCGAATCGGCATGCGCCCTGGCGAAGCGCGAAAGCAGATCGCGGTAGGCCTCGACGTCGCCGCCCATGCGGCGCAGCGCCGACTCGGTGCGCAGCCCGGGCCACTCGTCCGGCGTGGCTGCACTCCCGCCGCCACGTGGCCGCATCGATGCGACCCGGGCGAGGACGGCGAACAATTCCGGGGGATCGATCGGTTTGGGCACATGCTCGTCCATGCCCGCCTCGAGGCAGCGGCGACGTTCGTCGGCCATGGCATGGGCCGTCATCGCGATGATCGGTATGCCGGCGAGGGCCGAGTCGGCGCGAATCCGCCGGGTCGCCTCGAAACCATCCATGACCGGCATCTGCAGATCCATCAGGATCGCCTCGAAGGCGGTCGGCTCGGCGCTGAGCATGGTCAGCGCCTCGGCGCCGTCGCCCGCGCAGCGCACTTCGACGCCGACCCGGCGCAGGGTCTCCCGGGCCACCTGCCGATTGACCTCGTTGTCCTCGACCAGCAGCACCTGCATGCCGGAGATCTCGGGCGGTGCGCGATCGAACAGTGGCAGCGAATCGACCACTGCACCCGCGCCGAACACGTTCATCACGCTGTCCAGCAGGCTCGACGTGGTCAGCGGCTTGTGCAGGTAACCGTCGGCACCGGCATCCAGCGCCGCCTGTTCGGCGGCGTTGTCGCCGAACGCCGATACCACCAGCACTGCCGGCACGTTCTGCAGGTTGCGGTCGTTCTTGAGGCGCCGGGTGGTTTCGATGCCGTCCATGCCGGGCATGCGCATGTCCACCAGCACCAGGCCGTAGGGATCGGACTCCGGCGCGCTGCGCACCATCGCCAGGCAGTCGCCGCCGGAAGCCGCCGCGTCCGCCCGCAAGGGCAGACCGGCCAGCACGCCCAGCATGACGTCGCGCGCACTCGGATGGTCGTCCACCACCAGTACCCGCAGCTTGGCCAGCACCCCCGGCAGGCGGCGGCGCGCACCGGCCTCGTCCACAATCCCGAACCAGGCATCGAAGCGGAAGCAACTGCCACGTCCGGGCTCGCTGTCCACGGCGATCGTGCCCTGCATCATCTCGACCAATTCCCGTGCGATCGAAAGGCCGAGGCCGCTGCCGCCGAATCGGCGTGTGGTCGAGCTGTCGCCCTGCGAGAACGCCACGAACAGCCGCCCCTGCTGTTCGGCGTCCATGCCGATACCGGTATCGCGCACCTCGAAGCATAGCTCCAGCCGGCGCGACTCGCGGCGACCGCAGCGTACCGCGACGCGGACCTCGCCTTCGCTGGTGAACTTGATGGCGTTGCCGACCAGGTTGGTGACCACCTGGCCCAGGCGCAGCGGGTCGCCGATCAACTGCCGCGGAACCTCGGACCCGACCTCGAGCAGGAATTCGAGCCCCTTCTCCTCGGCCCGCTGTCCGACGAAGGTGACCACCGTTTCGAGCATTTCGTCGAGTTCGAAAGTGTGGTTCTCGAGCACCAGCTTGCCGGCCTCGATGCGGGAAAAGTCCAGGATGTCGTTGATCAGGGTCAGCAGGCTGCGACCGGCGGCGTTGATCTTGCCCACGTAGTCGCGCTGCTGGGCGTCGAGATCACCGGCCAGCGCCAGGCGCGACAGGCCGATGATCGCATTCATCGGCGTGCGGATCTCGTGGCTCATGTTGGCGAGGAAGCGCGACTTGGCCTCGGCCGCTTCCTCGGCCAGTTGCTTGGCTTCCGCCAGCGCCCGGGTCGCCTCGCGGCTGGCCGTGATGTCCTCCAGCACCCAGACGCACTGAGCGAGGCCGCCACCCGGGGTGATCAGGCCGCTGACCGACACCACCACCCACGGTGACGCGCCGGAGCGGCTGCGCAGGCGGCACTCCGTGCGCCAGAGCTTGCCGTCCGTCAGCGTGGCCCGCATCGGGGCAACGAAATCGAGGGGGCGGTCGTGCTCGTCGAGCAGTTCCGGCAGTCCGTTGCGCAGGTCGTCCAGCGTCCGCCCGCAGACCCGGCAATAGCGGGGATTGGCGTATTCGATGATGCCCAGCGGGTCGCTGATGACGACCATCGCCGGACTTTGCTCGACCGCACGGGAGAGCTTGCGTAGTTCCAGTTCCGCCTGCTTGCGTCCGGTGATGTCGTATGCCCAGCTGATCACCGCCGGCGCCCCATGGACGTCGATCATGGCCATCGTCAGCAGCGTCCAGAACGGCTCGCCGCGGGCATTGACCATGGCGACCTCGCGATCGCGCACCGGCTGGCCGTCCTTCAGCCGTGCCAGCAGGCGTGCCGCCTGATCCTGATCCCGGAACCAGCCGATCACCGATCGCCGCATGTAGTCGTCCAGCGTCACGCCGGCCAGTTCGCAGGCGCGCTGGTTGCCGAAGATCGGGGTGCCGTCCGGCCGGTTGATGACGACAGCGATCGGGCTGGACTCGAGCATCCGGGTGGCACGCTCCTCGGCATCGCGCGCCGCCCGTTCGGCCCGCTTCTGTTCGCTGATGTCGACGATCACGCCCAGCAGTCCGCCGGGATCGCCGTTGGCCGAGCGAAAGCCCGTCACCCAGTACAAGGTGTCGTGGTCGCGGCCGTCGGCGAAGGGGATGCGCGACTCGCGATGCACCGTGCCCGCGGTCGCGATCGCACGTACGTCCTCTTCCTGGTAGGCGATTCGCGTCCCGGTCGGCAGATAGGGCAGATCGAGCACGGTCTTGCCCAGCAGAAAGCCGCGGTTGGTGCCGAATGCCGCTTCGTAGGCCTTGTTGCAACCGAGGAAGCGCGCGTCGGGGCCCTTGTAGAAGACCGGATTCGGTACCGCGTCGATCAGCACCTGCACGAACAGCAACTGGTCCGCCAGCCGTGCCTGGTTCTCCGACAGCGCCGCCGTGCGTTCGGCCACCTGGGCTTCGAGTTCGCCGCGGGCGCGATGCAACTCGTCGGTCGCGCTGCGCAGGTGCTCCCGCATCCGCTCCTGGGCCTGGACCAGACGCTCGATCTCGAGCCAGTCGGCCTGCATCGGCGGGTTCGGTGCCAGGTCGAGGTTGCCGATGCGCTCGCTGCGCTCGGCGAGTTCGCGCAGCGGCCGTCCGACCCGCCGTGCGAAGCGCGTCGCCGCACTGGCGCCGGCGATCCCGATCAGCAGCATGATCAGCCCGACCGGCGCCACGTCGCGCAGCCTGGCCGGCACGAAATCATTCTCCCGTGCAAAGGCACTGACCCAGGTGGTCTGCTCGCCGAGACGGAACGGTTCGTAGCGCCCGATCCAGCCCTCGTTGCCGAGTTCGAAGCGGAAGGTCTCGCCGGACGGCCTGGCCGCCTGCACCCAGGCCTGATGGCCCGCGCGCAGATAGGGCAGGTCGCTCTCGGCGACCGGTGTCAGCAGCATCTCGCGGCGCACCGCGTTGTCCTGCAGGCGGTGGTCGCGCGGCAGGCTGAGCAGGCGCTCGTCGCCCGACAGCACCGCCGCGCCACCGACTTCGCCGACACGCTGTTCGAGCGTGACCGTGGACAGGTCGGCCAGCAGAATGTCGAAGGCGAGGATGCGGGTGCTGCCGTCGGCCGTCTGCCAGCGCGCCGACACCGTGATGCCGGGCTGGCGCGCGGTGTAGAAGGTGTAGTAGGGCGTCCAGAAGTAATCGCGCTCGGAAGCGAGGGACATCGCCCCCTTGAACCAGGGCCGGGTGCGCGGATCGTAGCTGCTCTTCTGCCATTCCGCGCCGATTTGCACCAGCTCGGCGTTCCAGCGCAGCCACGCGCTGCGCTGGCCGATGTCGTCGGGCGTGGTGCGGCGACTTCGCCAGCCATCGCCGTCGCGGATCAGGAACAGTTCGCGGCCGTCCTGCTCCGCCAGCAGCACGCCGGATATTCGCGGATGGGCACTGAGCAGCGGCGCCATCAGTGCGACGAAGCGGTCGCTGTCGTCCGCATCCAGCCGACCGCGGCGGCCCCAGGCGCGGGCGGTGCCGAGAAGCGCCTCGGCCGCGCGAAGGTCGCGCGAGACCAGCTCGGTGATGTGCGCGACCGCCTGCTGCAGCGAGTCGTCGGCCAGTGCCCGGGTGGCGGGCCGGATCACCGTGAAATACCAGCCGATGGCCAGGGCGGCAAGGCACAGCGCCAGCAGCAGCCAGGTCCTCAGGAGCAGGCCGCGGGCAAGAGTGGCACGTGATCGATGAACTGCGGGAGCCGCCATGGGCTGGAACGAGAGGCGCGGCGCGCCGTTGGCTGCCAAAGTTGCAGTCTATCGCCGGCTCGTGGTCGGCGATAGTCCGAATGACATCAGGATGGCGCTTGGTCAGCGCCCGGCCTGCTCCATGCGTTCGAGTTGCTGTTGCCTCGCCTGCATGCTGGCATCGACTTCGCGCTGGATGCGTTCCTGCATCGCGCGCGCGCTTTCGAGTTCCTTCTGCCTGGCAGCGGCCACCGTGGCAACCGCGCTGCCGCTGTCGGCGACGCCACAGCCGCCGAGCACCGTGGCGGCCGCGATCGCCAAAGCGAGTCTGATGCCCATGAGCGTTCTCCGAAGTCGGATGAGCGGAGGGCCAGCATCCCGCCGTCGCCACGGGCGGGCAAGCGCGGGCCTACCGGCGGCCGGATCGGCGGGGATGGCCGGTGCCGGGCCGACGGTCCGGTTGCGGGCGCGCAGGGGCTCGGGTATACCGGCAGCCTTTGCCGGGCCGCCGCGAGGCTTCCGGCGCAGTCGACGCGAGTGCCACCGCCATGACCACCCCTTTTCCTCCCGAACTGCTGCGCGATGTCGAGAAACGACGGACCTTCGCGATCATTTCGCACCCGGATGCAGGCAAGACCACGCTGACCGAGAAGCTGTTGCTGTTCGGTGGTGCGATCCAGCTGGCCGGCACCGTCAAGGCGCGCAAGAGCGCACGCCATGCCACTTCCGACTGGATGGAGGTGGAGAAGCAGCGCGGCATTTCGGTCAGCAGCTCGGTGATGCAGTTCGAATACCAGGGCAACACCATCAACCTGCTGGACACGCCGGGCCACGAGGATTTCTCGGAGGACACCTACCGCGTGCTGACCGCGGTCGATGCCGCGGTGATGGTGATCGATGCCGCCAAGGGGGTCGAGGCGCAGACCATCAAGCTGCTCGACGTCTGCCGCCTTCGCGACACGCCGATCATCACCTTCGTGAACAAGTTCGACCGTGAGGTCCGCGAGCCCTTCGAGCTGCTGTCCGAAATCGAGGACGTGCTGTCGATCGAATGCGCGCCGGTGAGCTGGCCGCTGGGCATGGGCAAGACCTTCCGCGGCGTCTACCACCTGCTCGAGGATCGCCTGCTGCGCTTCACGCCGGGCGAGGAGCGTCGCAGCGTCGCCGAGGTCATCCAGGGGCTGGACAACACCGAACTCGACCGGCTGTTCCCGGGGGAGATCGCGCAGTTGCGAGACGAGGTCGAGTTGATCCAGGGCGCCAGCAACCCATTCGACCTCGAGGGATTCCTGGCCGGTCGACAGACGCCGGTGTTCTTCGGTTCGGGGATCAACAACTTCGGCGTGCAGGAGATCCTCGAGGCGCTGATCCGCTGGGCGCCGCCACCCCAGCCGCGGGATGCCGGCAGCCGCATGGTGGCGCCGGCCGAGACGCCGTTCTCCGGTTTCGTCTTCAAGATCCAGGCCAACATGGACCCGCGCCACCGCGATCGCATCGCCTTCTTCCGAATCTGTTCGGGCCGCTACAACTCCGGCATGAAGGTGCGTCATGTGCGCGCCGGGCGCGAGATCAAGCTCGCCAATGCGCTGACCTTCATGGCCAACGAACGGGTGCACAAGGAAGACGGCGTGGCCGGCGACATCATCGGCATCCACAACCACGGCCAGCTTCAGATCGGCGATACGCTGAGCGAAGGCGAGGAACTCGGCTTCAAGGGCATTCCCTACTTCTCGCCCGAGTTGTTCCGCGCCGCCCGCCTGCGCGATCCACTGAAGACCAAGCAGTTGCAGAAGGGTCTGCAGGAGCTCGGCGAAGAGGGCGCGATCCAGGTGTTCGAGGCGATCGGCGGCAACATGCTGCTCGGCGCCGTCGGCCAGCTCCAGTTCGAGGTGGTGGCCCAGCGCCTGAAGGACGAGTATAAGGTCGATGCGATCTTCGAGGCCGCCGACATCTACACCGCGCGCTGGCTCACCTTTCCCGACGACGCGACCCGCCGCAAGTTCGAGAGGGAACAGTCGATGCGGGTCGGCAGCGACGTGGACGGCAACCTGGTGTACCTCGCGACGTCGCGCTACAACCTCGAGGTGACGATGGAAAAATGGCCGGACGTCGGCTTCCACGCGACCCGCGAGCACGGCCAGCGGCTCTGATGTCCGGGCGCCGCGCCGGAACCTTGCCGGCGCGGCCGATCCGCGCGCCGGCACCACGCCCGGCCGGCGGCGGTCACGGCACCGCCGTCATCCGTGGGCGATGTCGTCGTCCGAGAACAGGTAGTCCTTCAGCTCCTTGTCGAAGCTCGGGTCGCGACGCCGGATCCATTCGAGGACCATCGCCGCGTGCTCCTTCTCCTCGTCCCGGTTGTGGGCGAGGATCGCCGCCAGCTCCTTGTCCTTGCAGGCGTCGACGCGCTGGTTGTACCAATCGACGGCTTCCAGCTCTTCCATCAGCGAGGTGATCGCGCGATGCATGTCGCGGGTTTCGTCGCTGAGTTCGTCGATCGGTTCGTGGTAGCCCTCATTGGCCATCGTCAGCTCCAGTGGTTGATGAATCGGGGTCGGATGCCTGCATTGTGCGGTGCATCGCGGTGCAGATCAAAGCGCCGTCGTCGGCCACGGCCGGCACAGGTGCTGCTGTTCGCCGAGCCCTTCGATGCCGGCGCGCACATGGTCGCCGGCGGCGAGCCAGCGTTGCGGCTTGAGGCCCATGCCGACGCCCGGCGGCGTCCCGGTGGCGATGACGTCGCCGGGATACAGGGCCATGTGCCGGCTGATGTCGCTGATCAGGCGCGGTACGCGAAAGATCATCTCGGCCGTGTTGCTGTCCTGCAGCCGCTGGTCATTGACCTCCAGCCACAGGTGCAGACTGTTGGGGTCGGCGATCGCATCGCCGGTCGCCAGCCACGGACCGATCGGTGCGAATGACGGGAAGCTCTTGCCCTTGACCCACTGGCCCGGGCCTTCGAGCTGCCACGCGCGCTCCGAGAAGTCGATGAAGGTGGCGTAGCCGGCGACGTGATCGAGCGCGTCGGCTTCGTCGACGCAGATCGCCTCCCGCCCGATCACCACGGCCAGTTCGATTTCCCAGTCGACCTTGCTGTGTCCGGGCGGCAGCCACAGCGGTGCGTCGGGCGCGCTGACCCGGCAGGCCTTCATGAACAGCAAGGGCGCCGGTGGCACCTGCATGCCCGCTTCGCGGACATGATCGGCGTAGTTCAGGCCGACCGCGACGATCTTGCCACCGGCGTCGATGCAGGCGCCGAGCCGGGTCTCGGGTGGCAGCGCCGGCAGGCTCGCAGGATCGAGGCGCGCCAGTGCCGTCTGCACTTCCGGGTCGAGCGGTGTCGCGGTGCTGCCGCCGAGTGCCGGCGAAAGGTCTCGCAGCACGCCGTCCTGGTCCACCAGGCCCACTCGCTCGTGACCCTCGGCACCCCATCGCATCAGTTTCATGATCTCCTCCTGGCCCCTGTCGGCGCGGCCGCGCATCGGCGATGCCGCGGCGCTTGACACATGGGCGGTGCGCCCCCATTTTGCGGTTGAACGGCCGCGCTTGGAACTTTCTCTCCGCGATGCGGCCCCATCGCCCAAGCTAGGAGATCGAGACCCATGTCGAAAACCCGTTCAGTGCTCACCTTCGGCCTATGCGCGGCGGCCCTGTCGTTGGCCGCCGGTACGCCGGTCGGCCTGTCCGCCGCCGCCGCCGGCGCGACGCCGGCCGTCGCGGCGGCCGTCGCGCCACTGGCGCCGGGGCGCTACGGCCTGCCCGACTTCGCCGACCTGGTGGACAGGGTCGGTCCGGCGGTGGTCAACATCAGCACCACCCAGCAACTGGCCGGCGGCCGCAGTGGCATCAGCCCCAACGACCCCCTGTATGACTTCCTGCGGCGGTTCGGCGTACCGATTCCCGGCATGCCGCCTCGCGGCAGAACGCCCAACCCCCACGGCGAAGATGGACCACAACGGCGCGGCATCGGTTCCGGCTTCATCGTTTCCGAGGACGGCTACGTGCTGACCAATGCCCACGTCGTCGCCGATGCCAGCACCGTCACCGTCAAGCTCAGCGACAAGCGCGAGTTCCAGGCCAAGGTCGTCGGCTCCGACGAGCGTACCGATGTCGCCCTGCTGAAGATCGATGCCGACGGCCTGCCGGCGGTCAAGATCGGCGACGCCGAGCAGAGCCGGGTCGGCGAGTGGGTGGTGGCGCTGGGTTCGCCCTTCGGCTTCGAGAGCACCGTCACCGCAGGCATCATTTCGGCCAAGGCGCGGCGCCTGCCCGACGAGACCTACGTGCCCTTCATCCAGACCGACGTCGCCATCAACCCGGGCAACTCGGGCGGGCCGCTGTTCAACCTCGCCGGCGAGGTGATCGGCATCAACTCGCAGATCTACTCGCGCTCCGGTGGCTTCATGGGCATATCGTTCGCGATCCCGATCGACGTCGCGATGAGCGTCAAGGATCAGCTCCAGGAATTCGGCAAGGTCAAGCGGGGTCGGCTCGGTGTGCTGATCCAGGGGCTCGACGAGGATCTGGCCCAGTCCTTCGGCCTGCCCGACACCACCGGTGCACTGGTGGCGCGGGTGGAACCCGACAGCGCCGCCGACAAGGCCGGCCTGCAGCCGGGCGACGTCATTCTCGCCGTCAATGGCGACAAGGTGCGCGAGAGCAGCGAACTGCCGCGCATGATCGGCGAGCTGCGGCCCGGCACCGAGATCGAACTGAAGGTGTGGCGCGACGAGCGATCACGCAAGATCGACGTGACCCTGGGTTCGATGGGCGACGATGACGGGGTCGACACCATCGGGCGTGGCGAAGAGGCCGGCAAGCTCGGCATCACCGGCCGCGCGCTGGCCAAGGAAGACGCCGAGGAGATGGGCGTCAAAGGCGGCATCGTGGTCGAATCGGTAAGCGGACCGGCCGAGAAGGCCGGCTTGCGAGAAGGCGACATCGTGCTCGCACTGAACAACCAGCCGGTCACCGGCATCGACCAGTTCCGCCAGATGCTCGACGCCGCCGGCAAGCGTTTTGCGCTGCTGGTGCAGCGCAACGAGGCACGCATCTTCGTGCCGGTGCGCATCGAGTAACCGGGTTCGCGGCGGCCCGGAGAGCGGGCCGCCAGCAGCCGACCCGCCGCCCTCCAAGGCGGTGGGTTCGCCAGCGGCCGCGACTGGCTCAGACCTTGAAGCGGCGGACGTCTTCGAGCAATGCGCTGGCGAGGCCCTGCAGGCCGTCGGCGTTGTCGGCTGCGTCGGCGACCGCCCGATCGGCGCTCTCGGCCATGCCCGCGATGTGCTCGACGTGACGGGCGATGTCCTCGGCCGCGCTGCGCTGCTCGGCCGCCGCGTGGGCGATATCGGTGATCTTGCCGGCACTGTCCGCCGCCGCCTGGCGGATGCGCGCCAGCGCGGCAGCCGCCTGATCCGCCAGCCGCGCGCTGGCCTCGACCTGCCCGGCGCTGCCTTCCATGCGCGCGAGCGATTCGTCGGTGTCCTTCTGCACCGCGCCGATCATCTGGGCGATCTCGCTGCTCGCGACCCGGGATCGCTCGGCGAGCTTGCGCACCTCGTCGGCGACGACTGCGAAACCGCGTCCCTGTTCGCCCGCACGCGCCGCCTCGATGGCCGCATTGAGGGCCAGCAGGTTGGTCTGGTCGGCGATCTCGTGGATGGTGGCAACGATCGAGTTGATCTCGGCGGCGCGCTCGCTCAGCTGCGCCACGCCGCGTGCCGATTCCTTGACCGCCTGGGCGGCGCGATTGATCTCGTTCGACGCTTCGCGGGCGAGTTCCTCGCCTTCGCGGGCAGTGCTGCTGGCCACACCGGACAGCTTGCTGGTGTCGTTGGCGTTCTGGGACACCTCGCCGATGCTGACGGTCAGTTGCTCGACCGCGGCGGCGGTCCCGCTGGCGGCTTCGCTGTGGGTGCGCGACGTCGCCGCCATCGCCGACACCGATGCCGCCAGTGCCTGGCCGCGCGCGTCGACCGCGCCGGCGTTTTCGCTGATCCGACCGATCATCCCCTGCAGCGAGGCGAGCAGGCGATTGATCGCCGCGGCGATGCGGCTGGTCTCGTCGCCCGACGGCTCGTCGAGACGCACCCTCAGGTCGCCGCCGCCGCCCGCCACGTTGTCGAGCGCACGTTCCAACTCGCCCAGTCGCGAATGAAGTACCCGGCGGAACACCACGGTGACGACGAGGCCGATCAACACGGCCGCGAGCGCGATCGCACCCGACAGCCAGGTGGCGAAGGTGCCGCCGGCCGCCAGCGCGTCGGTGATGTCGAGATCGACTTCGAGCACACCGCGGACGTCGCCCATCTGCCAGTCGCGCTTCGGCGTATCGGGATGTGAATTGTGGCAGTTGACGCAGGCTTCGGCGACCATCCGGTCGGCGATCGCCACCCGCAGCACATCCCGCCCGTTGACCTCGGTGACGCGCATGAAACGATGGTCGGGGTCGGCGGTCAGGGCCTGCCAGGCCTGCGTCGAGAACTCGTCGAGCCGGCGCGAGGCCCGGTTCGGGAATGGAAAGGCACTGTAGAGGCTGAGCGACGTGCCCGAAGCCTGCAGCTCCTTCGACAGATCGTGGATCATCGTGGCCGGCAGTGGTATCCGGTCGGGGTTGTCACGGTGATCGAAATGCGGCTTCATCGCGCCGTTCCTGACCACCTTGCCGATCACGTTCTCGGTGTAGTACTTGCGGATGGTCTTGAATTGATCGACGGTCTGCTGCGCATTGGCCGCTGCGCTGGCGATTGCCCGCTCCTCGATGAGGCGAGGGACCACGACGATGCTTGCGGCGCACAGCGCGAGCAGCACCGCGAGCACCGGTATGTTGATCTTCCAGAAAAGGCTCTTGGGCACAATTCGCATTGGGCGATCCTCGATATTCGTCGAACTGCCCGCTTAACGACACGGTGTTTCCCGGCCTTGAGAATATTCCGGATATTTCCGCTGTGCGGCACGCACGGATCCAATCGGGCCGATCCGGCGCCGGTCGAACGCGGGCGCGCCCCTTGAATGCACCGATGGCGTCGACTAGCTTTTCAGATACGATCACTTTCTATGGATTTGGCATGATTTCGCAGCGCTGGTTCGGTCGCCCCGGTCGCATCCTGCCCTTGCTGGTCTCGGTGGCGCTGGCCGGATGCGCGCCCCATGCCGCCTATCACACGCGGGCCGCGTCGCCCGGCAACTGCGTCGGCGATGTGCTCGCCAGCCAATGTCGCGACAGCTACTACCAGGAATTCGACGACCATGACCTGGCCTTCGTCGAGTTTTCCGAAAGAGGCAATGCCTTCGATGATGGCCGGGTGCGCGACGTCGTCGATCGCATCCACCGAATGGCCGACGACGGCGGCGTGGTGGTGCTCACCTTCGTGCATGGCTGGAAACACAGTGCCGACGAGGCCGACGACAACGTCCAGGAGTTCAAGGGCAGCCTGCAGCGCACCGTCGCGCTGCTGAAGGAACGCTTTGGCGGCGGCGCGCTTGCCGGGCGGCGGCTGGTCGGCGTGTATGTCGGCTGGCGAGGGGCCAGCATCACCGTGCCCGGCCTGGAGCAATTGACCTTCTGGGACCGCAAGGCGGTGGCCGAGGAACTCGGCAGCGGCGGCGTCACCCGCCTGCTGCTCGAGCTCGACCGCGCCACCGGCGATTCCCCGGGCAACGTGCTGGTCGTGATCGGCCACAGTTTCGGCGGCGCCATCGTCGTGCGGGCGCTGTCCGAACTGATGACCGAGCGCGTGATGGTTCGCAATGGCGCGGATGGCGACGCGCGTGCATTCGGCGACGGCGTGATCGTGATCAACCCGGCGATCGAGGCCAGCCAGGCCCTGCATCTGGTCGAGGCCGCGATCGACGCCGACTACCATGCCAGCCAGTTGCCGCTGTTCGTATCGCTCAGCTCGGATGCCGACCGGGCCACCCACTACGCGTTTCCGGCAGGCCAGACGATCGGGCTGTTGAGCTGGAAGCAGACCGTGCTGACCCGCGGCCACAGCTACGACCGGCGTCGGCCCGGGCAGGCGATACCGCTCAGCGAGAAACATCTCGACGCCACCACGGTGGGCAACTTCGCGCCGTATCTGACCCATCGCCTGCGCTATCACGGCGCGGGCAATGGACCGCCGTTCGAATTCCTGACCTGCGAGGCGGTACCGGCGGAATGCGAGCCGATGGGCTGGACCACGCTGTCGGGGCAGCCGGCGATCGGGCCGCTGCCCGCCCACTATCCGCTGTATTTCGTCAAGACCGACGAATCGATGATGGACGGCCACAACGACATCTTCAACGACCGCGTGCGCAGCTTTATCTATGTCGTCATCGACGATGTCATCCGGCGCGCGTTCGCGCGTGACGGTGCGGTACCGCGTGCGCGCCCCGGCGAGGCGCCGTCAGCCCCGGTGCTGGCGCGTCCGGGCGAGTTTGCCGAGAGGCTGGGCGCGACCCTGGAGGCGATCGAGGACCTGACGGCGCAGCAGGCAACTCCTCGGTAGCCGCCGTTGCTACAGCCACTGGGCCAGCGATACGCCGAGGCCGAACACCGTCTGGCGGTGGTTGTAGTCGATCAGGGTTTCGCCGTAGCCGGTGAAAAGCTGCAGATGACCCTTGAAATAGCCGCGGATCGGAAACGCCCAGTCCAGCGTGGCGGCGCCTCGGCTCGGATGGGCTCGCAGCGAATGGCGCAGGCCGAGCGAGACGACATGGCCGTCGCGCTTCCAGATGCCGGTCAGCTCGCCACGGCCGATGTAGTCCTGGATGTCGCGATTGTCGTCATTGCCTTCGTTCTCGGGCAGCCGCACCCAGGGCTTGATCAGCAGCGCGAAGTCCTCGCCCTCCAGTCCGAACTCGGCGTAGATCCGGTTCCAGCTGCGCGACGCCGGTTCGGTCTTGCCGTTCGACTGGTGGTTGAAGCCGAGGCTGAGCATGCGCCAGCGCAGCCCGAGCACCGGGATGTCGGTACGCCACACGGCGATGAATTCCGGCTCGTAGACGCTCTCACGGAAGGGGGCCGAGTCGCCCTTGTCGTAGACCTGCCAGTTGGCCTGCTGGGTGTAACCGAACCACAGGTCGCCGTTGTCGCCGAACACGCTCTCCAGCAGCTTCGCCTTGAAGCTGATCTGGAACTTCGCCTCGATCCGCTTGAGCCCCTGGCCCTCCGGCGTGTTGCGCTCGGTGTAGCCGCGCGGATTGCGGTTGGGATTGTCGGACCAGCGCAGTGGCAGCATGTAGACCGGCTTGTACGGGCGGAACAGGAAGGTGCCCCGCTTGTGCTCGGGTTCCAGCTCCCAGCGCAGCGACAGGCTGGACCCGCGGCTGTCGCGCGCCTTGACCCGGCTGGCCGGCGACGCGCTGCCCTGTTCCATGGTCAGGGTGTCGGCCGGTGGCGCGACGCGGCCCAGCACTTCGTCGTAGCAGGCCAGCCGGCGCGCGTCGTCGACGATCGCCTTGCAGGCTTCCAGGTTGTCGGCATGGGCGGCGCCGAAGCTGCCCACCAGCAGCAGCGCCGATGCGGCACGCTTCATTGCATTCTCCGGCCTCGATGCAGACCGGATTTTCCCACGAAGCGGCCGACCCCGTTCAGCCGGGCTTGCCATCCACCCGGACGCGCACCAGCATCGGCCCGTAGCGCAGCAGGTAGAGGCCGAAGGCCAGGCACCAGCCGATGCCCGCGATCACCAGTCCGGCCATCGTGTACGCCGGTGCGAACAGCAGCGGCAATACCCGCGCCAGCACCGCCAGATGCAACGCGACGTAGGCGGCAGTCTCGACCGGGCCGGCCAGCAGCAGGCGGCCGGTATGGCCGAGCGCGGTGCGCGTGATCATGCCCAGGATCAGGCCAGACATTGCACCCAGCGCAAGGCCGTGAATCGCCGCGCTGCGCGGCACCAGTCCGATCTCCGCCAGTGCCAGCAGCGCCAGCCCGAGCGGGATCCAGGCGTGCGAAAGGTGCAGGATCCACAGCAACGGCACCCGCAGCGTGGCCCAGGGCCGCCAGCGGACGATGCGGTTCGCCTGCGCCAGTGCCGCGGCGGCGGCCAGCGGCGCCGACACCACGGCCGGCAGCGCCAGCGCCCAGCCGAGCAGGGCCGCCACGGTGAGCGCAATGGCGACGACGTCGTGGCGCGTATGCACCGGAATCGACACGGCCCCCTGCAGGCCATTGACCGTGAACATCGGGATCACGCGGCCACCGATCACGGTGGTCAGCGTGATGATCAGCGCCAGCGCCAGATAAACCCCCTGCATCGGGTCGCCGCCGACGGCGCCGGCCGCCCGCAGGTGGAACAGCAGGTTGGCCCCGGCCAGCGCGCCCAGCACCACCAGCACGAAATAGTTGCGGCGGCTGCCCGCCTTGACCAGCACCCGCCCCAGCGCGATCGCCACCAGCGGCAGAAAGGCCAGGTCGATGGCCGCGCCGAGGCCGCCGGGGCCCGCCATCATCGCCACCCGCCCGGCCAGCCACAACAGCGCCAGCGCCGCCAGCGCAGCGCCGGTCGGGGTATCGATACCGGTCCAGTTGCGGCCGGCCGTGAACAGGAAGCCGGTGATCACCGCGCAGCCGAAACCGAACAGCATCTCGTGGCCATGCCAGGCCACCGGCGGCAGCGACGTCGGCAGACGGATGTGCCCGGCGAAAGCCGCCAGCCACAGCGGCACGATCACCACCGCCAGCGTGGCGGCGAGCAGATAGAAGGGGCGGAAGCCCAGCGCGAACAGCGCAAAGCCACCAACGGGCGCCTGTGGGCGGCGCGTCGGCTCGCCGAGGGGAATCAGCACGGTCGAATTCTCTGGTGTGGAAGCAAACGGGGCCGACGATAGCGCGGATGACAAGGCCGCGGCCTTGTGCGGCGTCAACTTTTCCGCTTGCGCCGCGGTCGCGCGGTGCCGACCCCGGCTAGCGGCAGTTCGCGCCCATGCGCGCCAGCTCCGAAGGCTTGGTGTTCTTGCCGACCACGGCCTCGCAGGCCTTGACGATCTGCGGGTCGGTGTGGAACTGGGTCAGGCAGAAACACAGATCCGGTCCGCCCGCCGGCGCCGACTTCGCCGAGCACCGGCCCTTCAGGTCGACCACCTGAGCCGGCGACAGCGAATTCAGCAATGGCCCGCAACGGCGCACGTCGGCATCGCTGTCCATCGCGCCCGAAACGCAGCCGCAGTTCTCGTCACTTGCCGCGATCGGGCCCTGGCCGCCCGCCAGCGCCATGCCCGGCGCCGCGCCGAGCAAAGCCGCGGCAAGGACTGCAAGCAGGTGTGATCTCATCGGCTGCGCTCCCGTCGGCATCATGTCACTGGCGCCATGGTACGCCCGTGCGAGTCCGTCTGATGCGCCCGATCGCCCACTGGGGCGATATCGCATTGCGCTGCGCTCGTGGTTGTCCAGCAATCGTCACCGGCAGCGGCGAATCGCTGTCCGAAGCAGGACTGTCGCGTGGCCATTGACGGCTCCAGACCAAGGCTACCGAATCGGATCAGACCCTTCGGCCATCGGATTGGGCGACTTTGGTGTTCTCCGTCGACGGCCGTCGTGGTAGCACGCGCGCGCCTTGTCCAATTCGAAGTCACGGTTCAACACGTCCAATGACAAGGCTGGCATGGCCTTCCCTGGGGTGGCACCTTTCCCGCGAGGAGCGCCGGCAATGTCCGCCACCACCACCCTTAAACTACCCGACGACTTGAAGGCACGCATCGCACCACTGGCCGCCGCAGCGGGGGTCAGTGCACACGCGTGGATGGTTGGCGCCCTTGGCACCCAGGTGATACTGGCAGAGCAACGGCAGTCCTTCGTGCGCGACGCGCTCGCTGCGGCCGACGAGGTGGACGGTGGTAGCGAGGTTTTCGCCGCCGAGGACGTCCACGACTACCTGCGCGCGAAGTTGGCCGGTCGAGCCTCGAAGCGCCCGACGCCCACGACTCGGTGACGGCACTTCGCTATGCGGGACGGGCGCTCGAAGACCTCGAAAGGCTGGCTGATTGCCTGATCGACGAGTCGCCCGCTGATGCCTCAGCGACTTTCACCCTGATTGAGTCGGCGCTCGTCGTGCCGGAGCGCCACCCGCTGATCGGCCGCCCAGCCGAGTCGGGCCTGCGCGAACTGGTGATCTCGCGCGGCCGCACCGGCTACCTTGCGCTCCACCGCTATGTCGAAGTGCGCGACGAAGCGCTGGTGCTCGCGGTCAGGCACCAGCGGGAGGCCGGCTTCCAGGCGTAGGGCGGATGCATGCAGCATGAACCCAACGCTTCAGACCCGGCGAAAGTCAGTTGATCGGCCAGTCCGGCCGTTGGCGGTCTGGCGCGGAAGCTGACGTTGATTTGGACCGTGCCCGGTAAGCTGTCGTTCGCCCGCTCACACCGCTTCTCGCGGATGACAGGCAGCATTCCGAGCGCTCCGGTCGTTGGGCATCGTCCTTCGGTGGTCTCAGTCCGGCCATCAGCTGTCGGTCGTGGTTACATTTCGATCTCAAGAGACGGGACAGGCCCCGATCCGCTTGAACGGCCGGTTTGCGGCGATGAACCTGGGCCTGGCGTTGGACGGACCCGGCCATGACCTGCCTATCGGACGGTGAGCCCGATAGCAGCCTTCCAAGCCGGCATTGCTCTAGGCTCTTGGACTGCAACGAAGATGGAGTATGCCCCAAGGTTACGGGCCCAACATGAAGATTCCCGAGCTTCCCTGCGGCCAGTTAGTTGCGTCAGCCTTCGTGGCGGCAATAGGGGTTGTCGTCTTGATGGCCTCTCTCCTTTCTGACCTCCCAACGATTGAAGAGCAATGCGGCGAGCGGTGCGCTGAGCTGAATCGCCGCGGCCGTGTCGTCCCAACGTTTCCACCCGAACAATCTGCCGCAATGCGCGGGAAGGGGCCAAAACGATGTGAATGCTACTGACCCGCACCGTCAGCCAGCGGCCAGTTGCTGCCATTTGAATAACGAGCAGGATAGCTTCCGTCCGGCGGGTCGGTTATGCTTTATGACTAGCTGCAGACAGGGGTCCGAGCGGGGTGAATCGTCGCAGATTGAACGCGGCCCACTCCGCCGACTTATTTTGCACGACAAGGAATCCAACATGGAAACAACGCTCTACGCGGCATGTTATTCCGCATACCTGAGTTATCAAGCGATTACGCTGCCAACGATTCCGAGGCGGCACATGGCAACCACACCGGAGCGCCGTTGCCGTGCCGAAATCTGATTCATGGGCTGTGCCAGAAGGCGCTGAAATCCCGCACCTCAACTCTGTGAGCACCTTCGCTTAGCCAAGGCGAACGTCGGGCACTATGAATCGGTAGTTTCTGCGTTGCGTGAAGAGCTTGAAGCAAGGTCTCCCACCAAGAACTATCGATGCATGAAGTGTGGGCACGAGAGGTTCGAACTGAATCAGATTCGTGCCACGAGGACCTGGCTGAGTTCGTTCTTTGGCGTAGAGAGCGCTCAGTACAAGGCGGTCGTCTGCGCTCGCTGCAAGTTCACAGAGTTCTACGAAGGCCGGGTTCCTATTGGTCAGCAGGCACTCGACATGGTGCTTGGCCGTTGAGTCATCCTTCCGTCTTGGATAGAGCCACCGCCGCCGGGGTGCGCCCCACTCGAACGTCGAGCGTCAGTTCATCGAGTGATTGAGGGGCGGCTCGGGGTCAAAACGATTCATCGGCGACAGGCAGCTATCGGGAAGCGAACCTTCAACGTCGGCTTTCGGGCGACGAACCCGAGGAGTCGTCGGTCGCCACCCGACCCGAAGGCGACATCCAGCTTTCCCCGAAGCTGCTGTTCGGGCATGCTTGGTGTCGCCGGGGTTCGCTGCCCCGAAGCTGCCGTTCGCGAACCAGCGCCTTCGGCCACTTCCGGTCGTTCGAAGAATGAGCCGGATAGCTGCCGTTCGGGAGGTGCGCTAGGCTTTCTGCCTAGATTCATACAGGAGCTCAAGCGGGGCGGATCGACGAAGGTTGAGTGCGGCCATTTCTGTCAGTTTGCGCCACACACCAAAGAACTATTGCATGCAGACAATACGCGCTTCGGCGTGTTATTCCGAATACCATTCCCATTCAGCGATTCCGCAGCTGAGAGCAGGTGAGAGGTTCCCGTGGTTTGCCTAAAACGTATCGGAATTGCATTGGGCATAATTGTCATCGTAATTGCAGTTGCGCATTTCGCCTTAATGCGATACGCGGAAACATATTCCTTTGCTCCTGGCGACCCTGAACAAGCCCAACTCGCAGCAGAGCACGCCGAGTGTGCTGGTTACTATACAGTTGTGCTTGTTTCCTTAAAGAAGGACAATCCAGAATACGCACAACTCGAAAAGCAATACACCAAAGAGATTAAGCACCACGTGAGGATGGGCCGCAACTTCTCGCCTGATAAAACGCAATTCGACGAGCAAGTCGTGAAGGGCGCTTCTCAGTTTATAGATGCAGGGGTAAATGCTGCCAAGACTGAAAAGGTGCCTGAACTCGTCGATAAAAAAGGGCTTCAGTGCTTGCGTACGGCGTCTCGCAGTGCCGACTTCGTTATGCGCAAGCTCGAAGAAAGAAACAGGTAGTGATGCCAAAACCCTCTTGCATTTCGTTTGTGGCGACCGAAGAAAATGTCTGCGCAGGCGCCTCACTTTTCAACCAATTCACATGAATCAAGAAGCGGCCATTAAGTCCGTCAAAACGGGCACCAGGGTTGTTTTCACCTCAAAAGAAGGTGTTTTTTTCTGTGCGTTACGAGTCGTCAAAATTGACGCCATGCAAGAGAGTCTGGGGTTACACCCAGGGCTATCGCACCTACATGACATAGCTGCCGCTGAATTTTCGTTCACAGTCATGAGCTTACGAAACGGCTGTTCACAGGGCTGCAAATTGTGTAGTTTCCTCGTCTTTTGGGGATCTGTTGCTAGGCGCCGAAAATTAACCAGTTTTGGGTGGTGATTTGCGCTGAAAATTGACCAGGGTGATTCACTCGTCTGCTCATCTTTTGAGCAGGCATATCGAGGATGATCACCATGAACATGCTGGGCAAGATTCGGCGCCTGAAGCTTCGCGACGGGCTGTCGATCAGCGAGATCTGCCGTCGCACCGGATTGGCCAGGAACACCGTCAGGCGCTGGCTGAACAGTGCGGAGGGCACGGAGCCGAAGTACCGCAGGACGGCACAGCCGACGGTGCTGGCGCCGTTCGAAGCGCGGCTTCGTCAATGGCTCGAAACCGACGCCCGCCGTCCCAAGCGGGAGCGACGCACGGCGCTGGCACTGCACGCGGAATTGAAGGCGCTGGGTTTCACCGGCAGCTACACCCGGGTCGCTGAGTTCGTCCGACGCTGGCGAGCCGAGGGCGGCAAACCGGCAAAGAACGCGTTCGTGCCGCTCGCCTTCGAGTTCGGCGAAGCCTTTCAGTTCGATTGGAGCGAGGAGACGCTGGTGATCGGCGGCTTCCACCGCAAGGTCATGCTCGCCCACACCAAGCGGCGTGCGAGCCGGGCGTTCCACCAGTCAGCCTACCCGACGCAGAGCCACGAGATGTTGTTCGAT
>JAGRFY010000090.1:0-887 GCA_020445765.1 Rhodocyclaceae bacterium
GTCGTACTCCTTCATCAGGAAGGACTCGATCTCGCTCGGCGTCGGACGCCGACCCTGCGGCGTAACGTCGCAGACCGAGGCGAGCGTGATGCCATCGATCTGGCGGTCAACATCCACGAAGGCGACCCGTCCGTCTTCGAGGACGGCGGCCGCGATGCGCTGACCCGCGTCGGTGTAGCAGCGATGGGTATTCCAGGCCGCGTCGGCGACCGATGTCTGATTGCTCATGATGTGCTCCTCAAGAAATGCGCAGGGAACACGCCCCTTGCGGGGCGCGAACCCCGCTTGGGTGGGTGGATGAATACTCAGGCGATCAACTGCTTCGCCAGGGCGACCTCGATGCTCTCGCCCGACTGGTTGAGGACATCGAGGCCCGAGTCGGGCATGTCGCCCGAAGTCGATTGCGATACGGCGATCTTCTTCGCCATGAGCTCGAGACAGGCCATCTGCGAGCTGCCGGCGTAGCCGAAGAACACCACCTCCACGGGCTGCTTCTGGCCGATCCGCCAGGAGCGCCGAGAGGCTTGCTGAAGCGTGTATGTGTTGAACCCCGACTGCATGAACGCGAGGGTCGGAAACTCCAGCAGATCGAGGCCGGTCTTGACCAGTTCCGGATTGGTGATGAGCACATCGATACCGCGCTCCACCTGTTCCGCCACCCAGTCTTCCCGGCGCGCGGCCTGCACGCTTGCGCGCAGCACCGCCACTTTGAAACCGCACTGCTCCAGTTGGTTGCGAAGGCGCGCGGTGGTGTCTCGCGTCCCGGTATAGACCGAGTACACGAGCACCTTGCGACCCCTGCCCTTCTCCTGGCGGCACAGTTCAATCAATGCGGCCTCCTTGGGACTGATCTCATCGTCCGCAAAGACGGCCCGCTGAAAGGCGAG
>JAGRFY010000090.1:946-7517 GCA_020445765.1 Rhodocyclaceae bacterium
GCAGGACCACCCCGAGCAAGGTCGCATCGCCGCAACGCAGCGCCTGACGCAACTCCGCGCTCAGCACATTGGAGAGCTTCTGGTAGGCCTCGGCCTGCGCTTCGGTCATCTCGACTTCCTGGAAGACCTCACGGTAGTCCGGGAGCACGGCGCCGCCGATGTCTTTGAGCTTCAGAAAGACCGTCGCCGGCAACACGTAGCGCATGATGCCCTTGGGCCCAAAGCCCGGTCCCTTGCCCGTGCGGTGGCTGCGATTCCTGGCCTTCGCGGTGCGATACGAGGTGCTCGCCGACTCCTTGTAGATGTCTTTGAGTACACCGTGTTCGCGCATAAAAGCCATCGATGCTGCACCCAGCGAGCCACGGGTGTTCACCCGAAAGCCGTCTTCGATCATCACGCCCGGATTGAGGCGCCAGAGTAGAAAAAACAAGTCCTCGGCATAGCCGCCCATCAAGGTTCCGGTGAGCAGCAAGACCTTGGTACACTTGCTCGCCAACACCCCCATGGCCTGCCCCTGGGCGCTGCCCTGGCACTTGTACTCATGCCCCTCATCGGCGACCAGCAAGCCGAAGAAGCCTTGCGGAAGATATCTCTTCACGAACTCGCTCGGCTGGTAATCCCCCTGGCCAAATGCGAACTCCATCGTCGACAGCGCACGCTCCATGCGCTGCGCCTGGCGGTCTGAGAACACCAGTTCGCCATCGGCGTCCATCAGGTTGATGAACTCGAAGAGATTGTCCTCGAGCATCGAACTCAGCAACTCCTCGCCGAAGTTCGCCATCAGGCGATCGGCCGTCTTGGGGCCGATGGTAGGCATCTGCTTCAACGCATCGAGCACGATCTCGCGACGCGAGCGTTGCGACTTGCCGCGCCGGCACAATGTCCACAGGCGCGATCCACAATGGCGACAGCTTTGCCGGTCGGCGTCCAGACTCACCCGCGCCATCTGCGCCGACATCGGCATTTCTGCCCCGTCATCGCCCGCGCGGCTGAGCCACTGGCCGCAATCGGGGCAACACGCATATTCCGCGCGATGCAGCTCACCGCTATCGTCGCGAAACACCGTGCGACGCACCGAAAACGCCGGGCGCCAGTGAAATCCCATGCGCATGCGCACCCGGCCCAGGATGAAGAACTCCGGCACCGTGGGCGCCTCACGCACGGCGCGAAGCGCCAGCAGCTTACGCAAGGTGTCCGGGCCATTGAGGATCCACACCCGGGCGCCCGCGACGGTTTCCTTGATCTCGCGACGCCACTTGTAGACCAGATGCGGCGGCGAAAGGACCAGAGCACGTTTGAACCCCTCGGCGTGCATGACAGCGGCCGTGGCAATCGCCATGAGGGTCTTGCCGCAGCCCATTTCGCCATTGATCACCGCGTCCGGCGCATTGATATCCACCAGGCGCCGGGTCACGGCCTGCACCACCTCGCGCTGGGCCGGAAACGGCGTGCGCTTGAGCTCATCCATCAGCGCATCGCGGGCGGCGTTGGCGCACTCGTCGTAGATCGGCGGGTTCTGCTCACGAACCGCATCAAGCAGGCTGTCGCCAAAGTGCTCCACGAACTCGGGGAGCGAGAGTTTGGCTGGCGCGCACGCGGCAGCCGGCGAAATTGAAAGTTGCTGGGTGTCCATCAGGGTCTCCACGAAAATGAGGTGCGAAGACCGTCCCCTGCGGGGGCGATCCCCGCAGGGGTTGAGAAACACAGTTCGGCGCCGGGAAACCGGCGTCCTGGGTTAATACTCGGAGGGCAGCAGCGCGGTGGTGACGCTGCGATCCCATTCGGTGATGATCCACAGCGTGTTGTCGCCAAAACCTTCGCAGGGCTGCGATTCATCGATCGGATAGGCCGACAGAAAGCGGGTGTCGCCGCCTTCCAGGGCCTCGTCGTTTTGCTTCGCGTCGGAAGCGCACACCGAGCCCCAGTCGCCCCGGACGTGACGCGCCAAGGCGCGCTCGACGAGCGAGGGGTCGGACTCGAGCAGAGCGCCCACGCCGGGCGTCATGACCAATTTGCCGAGCTCGAAGAGCGGCTCGGTGGGTACCGCGGTGGCCACAATCGGCGGAGGAAGGTTGTCCGCAATGCGGGCCAACTGCGCCGGCCCAACATCCGAACCGTGCTCCGCATCGAGCGTCAGCACCCCCTGGGCGACCGCGGCCGAGACGATGTCCTCGAAGCGCTCACCGAGCGCCACCCTAAAACCTCCGACACGCCCAATCGGCGGTGCCCTGAAGCCGGACAGCGGGCTAACGATTCGCTCGCCGAGACCGTCAAGCAAGGCCTCGGCCCAGTGATCGAGCAGCGGCAAGGGGCTGAGCTCCTTGACCAGAGACCACAGACGATCACGATCGCCTGCCTGGTTACCGCGATCAGAGAGCAGCCACGCGCTGCGGCTAGCATGGTCCGGCCGCATCACCTGCGGATCGTAGAGCCAGGTGTGGGTGAGATTGCCGAAGAGGTTGCGCTGCGGCAGCCGCCCGGTGAGCTTGTCGAGGCGGCCCGAATCCGTCACGAAGACCGAATGCGAGCGCTCGCCCTCGAGGAGGGTAAAGACCGCCTGCTCGCCCTCGAGCAGACCGCCTTCACTGCGTTTCAGCGAGAAGGCTGCGAAGAACTGCAGCATCGAGGTGTCCCGGCCGAAGAGCGACAGGAACAGGAGTTCGGCACTCTCATCGCGGATGCAGGCATCGACGAAGAGATCCGGGTAGTGCTGGATGGACAACATCATGGGATTCTCCAAAGAGAACGGCCGACGCTGCCCCCGATCGGGGCGAGCGATCGGTCGCGAAGTGGACGGGGCGAAGCGCCTTAGTGCCAACTGAGTGGCGCCTCAGTGGCGACTCAGTGGCGACTCAGTGGCGACTCAGTGGCGACTCAGTGGCGACTCACGTAGGGCATTTCAATGGCGGTGATGAGCGCCGAGTCGCGCCGGTTGCCGGCCCTGCGGCCAGCCTCCAGCGCGGCATTCATGTCGGCGAAGCGCGCCGGCGGATTGCTCTCGGCGCTATGGCCGAAGCGGCCATCGGTGAGCAGGATGCGATCATCGGCGCTGCCACCGAAGAAGGGATCGCCCTGGCCGTAAAACTCCATGCACACGAAGCGCGCGTGCTCTCGACGTTCGATCAAGGCAAGGGCATCGCGGGCACAGAAGAACAGCGTCTCGGGATCGACCGAATCGAGCGTCGACATCAGCACTTCGACGCGCAGACAGCGCTCGATCTCCGCCAACAGCGGCGGATCGGTGACGCCCGTGGCACTCGCGATGAGCTCGGTGGGACTGACTTGCATGACGACCTCCAGAAAAAAGAAAAATCGGGAGATCGCACGTCCCCCAGGTCGGGAAGTGGGATCTTCCCGATCGGGTGGTGAAACAACGGTGCCCAGCGCCTTTCGGCGGTTCCGGTTTCATGGGCTGACCGGACGCAAACGCCGGCTCACAAGAGCCTGCACGATTGATTCGCCATTTGAAGCAGATTGGCGGCTTTCTCCAGTGAAATGGCCCACTCGAGAAAGCCCCCCGCCAACGCGAGGAGAGGGTGCCGTCCAGTGCCGGCGCCTTGCAGGAATTCAGATGCGACGCACAGGCACCAGCCACAGGTCGTCGCCGGTTGCCGTGTCGCCCTCGCTGCCGCCGAACTCGTCGGCCAGCGCGTCGATCGCCGGCATCCGCGCGGTGAAGCTGCGGCTATCGAAGAATCGCGTGTGCTCGGCGGGACGTTCGCGCAGCAGATCGGCCAGTTCGACCAGGGCATCGCGCAGGGTTTCGATGCGCCGGGCTTGCCTTGACGCAGCGAGTTGTTGATCGGCCCGCGCCAGCACGCGACGGGCGGAATCCTTGCTGAACGCCTCCGAAGTGCTCGAGGTGCTGCGCCCACAAAGGCGCTCGATCTCGCCAAGCACGCGCGTCAGATCGCGCTTGTCGAGTTCGTCCAGCTGTCGCAGCCGTTGCATGAACTCGGCGCGCTGGCGACGCAAGGACAACGCGGACGAGCCCGGCAAGGCCTGCACCGTAATCGCGCAGCGCGCGATCAGCACGTTCTGGACGTAGTGACGCAAGGCCGATGCGCGGTCGGTCTCGTTGCGTACCGTCCAGCCGCAATGCGCGAACGCATCGCTCTGGCGTACCAGCACCCACAGATCGGGTTCCACGTCATCCATGACTCGCTCCTGATTTTAATGTCATATGGATAGCTGTGCGAGTTGCACGTCGACCCCGAGGGGTCGACACCCCTCGGGCACGGCACGGCGCTTGAAATGGCCGAGGGGTCGGGCGTACATCGGATCTGCCCGTCCCTCGATAACGGACGCCTCAATGCGCCCTCACTGAATGTTCACCACCGCGCCCAGATTCGGGCCGGGCGTGAAATCAATGCCCCGGATCACCGGCACGAAGATGTCGGTCAAGGTCACCGTCTCGCTGATCGAACCGTCCGCTCCCTCGTGGGTCTCGACCGAGCGGGTCTTGCCCTTGAAGGTGTCGCCCTTGATCAGCAGCACCTCGCCTGAGCGCCCCACCACGCGGCCGCAGATCTGCCCCGCGGCGAGCGCGAGCGCCAGGTGCCAGGGGCTCATCTGGCGAAGCGGCGGACGATGCGCACGTCCGAGCTGACCGAAGTGAGCCGCGAACTGGGGCCACAGGGTGCTCGACTCGAGCCTTCGAACCTCGGCGGCGAGCTGCTCGGCGTCGATGCGATGCGCGTGAAAGCGTAGCTCACCCTCTTCACACTCGGGCACCCGATAGGGCTCCTCGGGCCAGTCCTGCTCAGGCAGGATCTGGTCGCTGAGCTCTCCCCTGCCCGCGCGCTCGAGCATCGCGGCCACCGCTGGATCGGGTCGATCCGAGCGACGGCGCACGCCGAAGATCACGCACTGCTTGAAGGCCTGTTCGGGCGACATGAAGAAGCGCACGCGCTCGAAGTTGCGCGCGATCAGATTGGCGAAGCCCTCGTCGAGCACGTAGAACGGCACGATCAGCACCAGCACCCCGCCATAGCGCAGGCTCTGGAAGCAGCGCCGCAGGAAGATCTTCTCGAGGCGCTCGCGCTTGGTGTTGTCCCCCGTCTGCGCCTTGTCCGAGACGACATCGCCATAGGGCGGATTCAGAAACAGCAGGCCAACGCTGCGTGCGCCGATCGTCACATCGTTGATGTCGCTGTGGATGGCGATGTCGAGCAGGCGCTTGGCATGCCACGCGCGCTCGCGATCAAAGTCGACGCCCAGGGCCTGGACCTTGGCCCCGGCGGCGATCAGGCTGTCCTTGATCGCGAAGAGCGCGCTGCCCTCACCGCAACACGGATCGAGAATGCGCAGTTCGTTGCCGTCGATATCGAGCGCTTCGATGATCCCGCCGAGGGTGCGCTCGTCGGTCGGGTAGTAGCCGGCCTTGATGAAATTACGAGCCAGTCGGGGAAAGATGAGTGCCATGGCGGCCTCCTTTAAAAACTGCAGGCACACGACGCCCCAATGCGGGCGCACTGCAGCCCCGCAGGGGTTGGATGAAAGTGCTACGGACTCGGCGAAAAGCTTCGAGTCGTCGTCCCGGCTTTCGCCGTGTCTGTTTCAGGGACTGACAGACCGCAACCGATGCAACACGGGTTTCCGCAATCGACTGGAGCTCAATCGGCTGGGGGAACCCGAGCGGTTCCGCTTGAAGAGGATTTGAACGATGCCTTCGTTCGCGTGCGCCTGGCGCCGGTGCCTTAACGGTCAAACCGGGCCTGTGTCATGGCGCTGGTGCGAGGCACCCCGATGGAAGGCCTGGGTGCCCATCAATGGCGTGCCCGGTCCCGTAGGACTGGCACAAACGCCGCGGCGCATCGGACGCGCCGCTGCCCAGGCTTGGACGGCAGCCCGTGGCGGGCTTTCCAAACCACCGCCAGGCGCTCGCTCGCCGACGGTTTGGAAAGCCCGCATGGCGGGCTGTGATTGCAGATTGACGTGCTAGCCGCGGTTGGCCAGAAACGCCTTGTAGGACTCCGATTCGATCGGATACCAGGCCTGATGCTCGGCAATGAAGCCGTAGTCGAGGCCGTGCTTGAGACGATCGCGCTGCTGACGGAACTGGCGCCGATCGTCGATCGCGGGATCCAGCTTGACCGCTTCACGCGCGGCAACCCGTGCGTAGAGCTCTTCGCCGAACAAGGCCTCGTCGCCCGCCTCGGTGGCCGGCGCCGCGCCTAGTTGCTGCACGGTCTCCACGTCGGTCACCTCAGTCGCGCCGGCTGGTGCCGACGGCGCCGGAACTTCGGGCGCCGCGGCGGGTGCGACCTCCGCCTTCGGCTCGTCCGCAGGGTCCGGCTCCGGCTGGGACTCCGGGATCGCCTGCTCGTTGCCGTCGCTGATCTGAAGATCATCGAGCTTGGCGCGCACCTCCAAAACCATGCGGCCATTGGCGCTGTAGGACCAGGGGAAGATCCGGGACACCGCGAAGCGCCCCGAGTACACCCCTTCCTCGAACTGATCGAGCACCGAATCCTTGACGCGGAATTCGCCGATCTCGCTGTTCAGATCACCGACACAGAACGGGCCGTTGGCCCCGTTGATACGCTTGATGCGAAGGGACCCTTCGATG
>JAGRFY010000090.1:7522-8548 GCA_020445765.1 Rhodocyclaceae bacterium
TGATGCTCATATCGACCTCCTGACGTGTAAAAAGACGGAGGTCGCCCCATCGGGGAGACGCCCCGGTGGGTGAAAGCATGGAAAGGCGGACGGTATCCGCCTTGGAAAATAGGGCCGCCGACTTGCGTCGGCGGGGCCTGTTTCAAGTGTGCATCGGGTTTCCGCTCCGATGCGCTGGACTACTGCAGTGACACGGCTCATCGAGCGGGACGAACAGTGCGGGCAGCGTCACGCCCAGTGGTGGCTACATGACCCCGGGTCCGAAGACCGTGTCGGTTACAGGGGCTGACCGACCGCAATGCAGCGCCGGAGCGCTGGCATGTTTTTGCCGAAACATGCAAAACGGTGGAAATCAGTGGAACCGAAAGGCACTTTCTTCGGGCGCTGCCGATGGCGCTCGGAGAAAGAACCCTTCTCACGAAGGGTTCCAGGCTTGTGACTTACGCCGTCAAATGCGAATGCGGCTTGTCTTTGTCGTCTCGCTCCCGGCGTTGCTGTTCGCGATAGCGATCACCGCGGCGGATGGCCCAGAAAAGCAGGCCCGCAATCACCAGAACAACAGCACTGAACGCAAGTTGATATTCAAAAGGGCTCACGTGGAATCCCCAACATTCTTGAGCAGACGAAGCGCCAGCAATTCCAGCAGCACCGCCAATGCAACAGACACGCCCATCATACTCCGGTCCCCGTCACGCAATCCGACGTAGCCGAAGGCGGCCAGTTGGCCAAGAACCACGGTATTCGGGGTCTTGGCGACATGCTTACGCTGCTCGCAATTGAGCAGGAGTCGGAATTTGAACGCCTTCATTCGACGTCATCCGTCCGTTCCCGTGGCCTGCTCGACCAGAGCACCGATCGCCTCGCCTTCCGGCGTAAGCTGATAGAGGACGTCGCCATCGACCTTGACGTGAGTCAGCGCGATGAGTCGTCCCTTGATGAGCACCCGGCTTTCGATGTGCTCGTCCCGGCTTTGCTTGTCGCGCACCGGCACGTCGTACTGATGGGGATAGATGTCCCCGATCTTGA
>JAGRFY010000091.1 GCA_020445765.1 Rhodocyclaceae bacterium
TCATTTTGAATCTCCTTGGATGTCGAATGTCGTTTCGATTGCATGACGGTTGCTTTGCATTTGCGTCCCGTCTGATCATTCAGTCGCGCCCCGGCCTGCTTCCGGTTCTAAGCGATTGGGATGTTCGGCAATGCGATCGTGATCCAGTTCACGGCCCTGTGCCGGGGGCGAGTCGACAGGGGCGCAGCGGCGACTGGATTCGCGTCAGGGCATGACATTCGCCAGGGTCGCGTACAAGCGGATGATCCCTCGACCATCGTGATTTCATCGGCCGCGCGCGGAGCCGCGAAAGCGCGTGCATCGCTTGGGATCGCAACGCCAGGGAAGCGACTTCGAGGCGACTTCCGCTGCCTGCTGCGGGGCGTCGGCAAACCGCTGTGGATCGCTGCAGCGCATGGACAATGCGCGGAACCCGCTTGACCGATGACCAGGCGGCTGCTTGAGTCGTCGCGATGCCGCTAGACGCGCGGCCTACGCGGTGGTCCGCAAGTGCCGGTCAACCGACAGTGCGGCGCCGATCAGTCCGAGGCCGGCGGCGAGCAGCAGCAGGAGACTGATCTGTGCCGCCGAAGGCTGGTGCAGGGCAAACACGGCGCCATAGCTGCTGGCGAGCTTCGCCACCGGTTCGCGCAGTGCGGTGACCATCGCCGCCAGTAGCAGCCATGCCACCAGGCCACCGGCCAGACCCTGCAACATGCCGGTCCACAGGAAGGGACGGCGAATGAAGTGGTCGGTTGCACCGAGCAGGCGGCTGACCGCGATCTCGGCCCGCTGGGTCATCAATTGCAGGCGGATCGTATTGAACGTGACCACCACCAGCGCGCTGGCCAGCAGCGACGCGAGCAGCCAGAAGGTCTGGCGACCGAGCTCGATCAGCGCGTGAATGCGTTCGACCCAGGCCGAATCGAGCTGGACATGAGCAACACCCGGCCATTCGCCGAACCGCGCGGCGATCGCGTCGAAGGCGTCCGGTGCGAGATTGGCCGGGGTGACGACAAAGGCGTCCGGCAGCGGGTTGTCCGGCAGGTCGTCGATGACGTCCGCGAGACCGGCATCGGCGAGCTGTTCGAGCGCCCGTTCCCGCGGAACGTATTCGAAACTCGCGACTTCGTCGGATTCGGCCAGCCGCCGCTCGATTTCGGCGCTTGCCGCGGCGTCCGGCGGCATTGCCATGAACAGGCTGATCTCCGGGCGTTCGCCGACGTCCCCGACGACCCGGCCGGCATTGTCGAGCAGCAGCAGACCGCCGGCCGGGAGCGCCAGTGCAATTCCGATCACCAGCGCGGTCAGCAGGCTGCCCAGCGGATGCCTCAGCAGTTGCGCGGCCGCGCGGGCGAGGGCGTCCAGGTGATGTCGCAGCCAGCCTCTCACGGTGCGTCGCTCCTGCGGCCTCGAGCATGGGCGGTGGCAGCGATCGTGTTGCGAATGGGGCGCATCATCCGGCCTCCCGCAACTGGCCATGGTCCATCACCAGGCGGCGTGGCGCAGCGTCGTCGAACAGGCTGGAATCGTGGGTTGCGACGACTACCGTGACGCCGGCGGCATGGAATGAGCGGAACAACGCAGCAATGTCCGATGCGTAGGCCGCATCGAGGTGCGCAGTCGGTTCGTCTGCGAGCAGGATCGACGGCCGATTGACCACCGCCCGCGCAATGGCCGCACGCTGTTGCTCGCCGCCGGACAGCGACAGCGGCATTTCCCGGCCGCGTCCGGCCAGACCGACCCGCTCGAGTGCGACATGGACCCGCTTCGACGCATCGGCCGGCGGATGGCCGGTGATCTGCAGCGGCAGCATGACGTTGTCGAATACGTTGCGGTCGAGCAAGAGGCGGATTTCCTGCAGCACCAGCCCGATATTGCGTCGCAGGTAGGGCACGGCCTGTCTTGGCAGCTTGCCGACATCCTGGCCGCCGACACTGACGCGACCCGCGGTCGGTCGCTCGATTGCGGCGATCAGCTTGAGCAGGCTCGACTTCCCGGCCCCGGAATGGCCGCTCAATACGGCGAGTTCGCCGCGCGCAAGCTCGAAGCTGACGTCGTGGACGCCGCCGGTGCCACCGGGATATCGGAGCGAGACCTGATCGAAGGCGATCATCGTCGGCTTGCGTCGATGGAACCGGACTCAGGCCTGGCGGCGTGTGCCGTCGCTGCCGAGCAAGGCATCGACGAATTCACCGGCACGGAACGGCTGCAGGTCGTCGATGCCTTCGCCGACACCGATGAAGCGAAGCGGCTTGGGGCATTGGCGGGCAATCGCAGCCACCACGCCCCCCTTTGCAGTGCCATCGAGCTTGGTCAATACCAGGCCGGTGACCCCGATCGCCGCGTCGAAGGCCTTGACCTGGGCGAGGGCGTTCTGGCCGATATTGGCGTCGAGTACCAGCAGGACTTCGTGAGGACCGGTCGGATCGGCCTTGTTGATGACCCGGCGGACCTTGGCGATCTCCTCCATCAGGTGGAGCTGGGTCGGCAGACGACCCGCGGTATCGGCGAGCACGACATCGATGCCGCGGGCGCGGGCGGCACTGACCGCATCAAACATCACGGCCGCGGGATCTCCACCTTCCTGGGCGATCACCGCCACGCCGTTGCGCTCGCCCCAGGTCTGGAGCTGTTCGCGCGCCGCGGCCCTGAAGGTGTCGCCGGCGGCCAGCAGGACGCTCTTGCCGCGGGCCTGGAAGTGCTTTGCGAGCTTGCCGATCGAGGTCGTCTTGCCCGAACCATTGACGCCGGCGAGCATGATCACGAAGGGCTTGTGGGCGTCGATGTCGAGCGACTGCTCGAGCGGTTGCAGGATTGCCTTCAACTGCGCGGCGAGCGTGTTCTGGAGTTGGTCGGTGGTCTCCAGCCGCTCGCTCTTCCAGCGCTTGCGAAGGCCGTCGAGCAGGTGGGTGGTGGCGTCGACCCCGCAGTCGGCCATCAGCAGTGTGGTCTCGAGCTCCTCGAGGAATTCCTCGTCTATCTTGCGCCGTCCGAACAGGCCCGAGAGCCCCCCGCCCAGTTGCGTGCGGGTACGGGCCAGGCCGGCCTTCAGCCGCTCGGACCACGAGCGCCGAGGCGCCGCGGCCGGCGGCTCGGCAACTGCTGCGGGAACGGTGGGTGGCTCCGGCATCGCATCGCGCGGCGCAGGCTCGGCCGCGGGCCCGACCGGTGCGGCGGGGGTGGAGTCGGGCGCGGCGGCGGCGGCCGCGGCTTCGGCAGGCTCGGCCTCGACCTCGGATTCGGGTGCCCACAGGGGTTCCGGACCGGATTCGGGGAAGTCTTCAGCGGTTTCCGACGGCTTGCCGCGCTTGTCGGCATCGGTCGGCTTTTTTTTCAAGAAACCAAACATTCGGGGTCCGGTCACAGGCTAGGTTCGTGAGTTCCCCGGCTGACACCGCCGCGGCATGCCGCTAAGATGCGGCGCGCTTGCCGTCGGTGTCGTCGCCCTCGGGACAGAAAGCCGCTGATTTTAACAGATGCCTGGAGTGCCAATGACGCTTCGCCACCTTTGCATGGGCCTGTTGCTGGCCCTGTCGATCGGCTGCATTTCGCTGCCGGTTTCTGCCAATCCGTTCGAGACCACGCTGGAAAACGGCCTCAAGGTCATCGTCAAGGAGGACCGGCGGGCGCCGTCCGTCGTCAACATGGTCTGGTACCGGGTCGGCTCGATGGACGAGATCGACGGTTCCTCCGGCGTTGCGCACGTGCTGGAGCACCTGATGTTCAAGGGCACCGAGAACTTCGCTTCCGGCGAGTTCAACAAGCGGGTGGCGGCGATGGGGGGGCGGGACAACGCCTTCACCAGCCGCGATTACACGGCCTATTTCCAGCAGGTGCCGTCCGACCGCATCGGTGACGTGATCGGCCTCGAAGCGGACCGCATGCGCCATCTGCGCTTCAGCGACGACGAATTCACCAAGGAGATCGAGGTGGTCAAGGAGGAGCGCCGGCTGCGCACCGACGACAAGCCGCGCTCGCTGGTGTTCGAACAGTTGATGGCGACCGCCTTCGTCGCGCATCCGTATCGGCGGCCGATCATCGGCTGGATGACCGATCTCGAGCAGATGCGCGCCGAGGACGCGCGCGCCTGGTACCACACGTGGTATGCGCCGAACAATGCCGTCGTGGTGATCGTCGGCGACGTTGACCACGAGAAGGTCTTCAAGGACGTGCAGGCTGCATTCGGCGGCTTCCAGCCGGAAACCTTGCCGGAACGGCGAGCGATCATCGAGCCGGAGCAGAAGGGGCCTCGCAATGCAGTCGTGCGCGCGCCCGCGGAGCTGCCCTACGTCGCGATGGCCTGGCGGGCGCCGACACTGAAGGACCTCGACAAGGACACCGACGTCTACGCGCTGCAGGTGCTCGCGGCCGTGCTCGATGGCCACGACGGCGCACGCATTCCGCGCAATGTCGTGCGTGGCAGCCAGGTCGCGGTGAGCGCCGGTGCCGGCTACGACGGCACCGGACGTGGCGAGTCGCTGTTCATCGTCGACGGCTCGCCGTCGCGCGGCAAGACCGTCGACGACGTGCAGAAGGCATTGTTGGCCGAGATCGCGAAGATTCGCGAGGAGGGGGTCAGCGAGGCCGAGTTGAGGCGGGTCAAGGCCCAGGCCATCGCCGGACAGATCTACGAGAAGGATTCGTTGATGGGGCAGGCGATGGAGATCGGCTCGCTCGCCGCTATCGGCATGTCCTGGCAGGACGAAGACCTGATGATCGAGAAGCTTCGCGCAGTCACTGCCGATCAGGTGCAGGATGTTGCACGGCGCTATTTCTCCGACGAGACCCTGTCGGTCGCCGTGCTCGAACCGGTCTCGATCGAAGCGCCGGCACCGACGGCGTCTGCCGCCCACCACTGAGGATCCGAAATGAGTCTGTTACGAACCGTTCTCGTCGTCGTCGTGTGTGGCTGGCTGAGCTTGCCGGCACGGGCCGCCGTCGACATCCAGCACTGGACCACCAGTCAGGGCGCACGGGTGTATTTCGTCGCCAGCGACGCCCTTCCGATCCTCGACCTGCAGGTGGATTTCGCGGCTGGCAGTGCCTTCGACCCTGCCGGAAAATCGTCGCTGGCCAATCTGACCCGCCGTCTGCTCGATACCGGTGCCGGCGATCTCGATGAAGACGCGATTGCCGATCGCCTCGCCGACCTCGGTGCGCAGATGGGCGGTGGCGTTGGCGAAGACCGGGCCAGCGTATCGCTGCGCACCCTGTCCAGCGACGCGGAGCGAACCGCGGCAGTGGCGCTGTTCAACACGATCCTGCATCGGCCGACCTTCCCGGAGGCGGTGCTGGCGCGCGAAAAGTCGCGCGAGGTGGCGGACCTGCAGGAATCGCTGACCCAGCCCGGGGTGATCGCGTCGCGACGTTTTACCGAGTCGATCTACGGCACCCACCCCTACGGCGCAGTCGCGACCCAGGCCAGCATCTCGGCGATTTTGCGCGACGACGTCGTTCGCTTCCACCGCACCCATTACACCGTCGGGCGCGCGTCGATCGCGATCGTCGGCGACGTCAGCCGGGCCGAGGCGGAATCCATCGCCGAGTCGATCGCGGCGGGCCTGCCGCAAGGGGGTGATGGTGTAGACACAATCCCGCCGGTGCCGCTGCCCGACGCTGCGTCGGTGCGTGTGCCCCATCCGTCGGCCCAGGCCCATGTCCTGATCGGAATGCCCGGCATCAGGCGCGAGGACCCGGATTACTACCCGCTGGTGATCGGCAACTATGTCCTGGGGGGCGGGGGCTTCGTTTCGCGGCTGATGAAGGAAGTGCGCGAGCAGCGCGGATTTGCCTACAGCGTATACAGCTATTTCTCGCCGCAGATGGAAGCCGGCCCGTTCCAGATCGGCCTGCAGACCAAGGGCAGCCAGGTCGGGGAGGCGCTCGAGGTGGTGGATCACACCTTGCGCGAGTTCATCGACAAGGGGCCCACCGAAGAGGAACTCGCCGCGGCTCGTGACTACACCATCAATGGCTTCGGCCTGCGGCTCGACTCCAACCGCAAGATGCTCGGCTATGTGTCGATGATCGGGTTCTACGAGTTGCCGCTCGACTGGCTCGAGCAATACCCGAAGAAGGTGGCCGCGCTGACCGTGGCAGAGGTGCGGGACGCGTTCCGGCGGCGGGTGCTGCCGGCGCATCTGGTCAGCGTCGTCGTCGGCGGCGATGGTGACACCGCCCACGCAGCCGGACAGCCCGCCGCCATGCAATGAGCCGGGTGCGCATCGTCGGCGGCCAGTGGCGCTCGCGGCTGCTGCCGGTGGCGCAGGTCGCCGGCCTGCGGCCGACGCCGGACCGGGTGCGGGAGACCCTGTTCAACTGGCTCGGCCAGGATCTTTCCGGATGGCGGGTGCTCGACCTGTTCGCCGGCAGCGGTGTGCTCGGTTTCGAGGCGGCCTCGCGCGGGGCCGCGTCGGTGCTGATGGTGGAGCGCGATCCGACCGCCCTGCAGTGGCTCGGCCGCAGTGCAAAGACCCTGTCAGCGTCATGTGTAGAGATGTATCGCAGCGATGCGGTAAAATTCGCCTCCACCTGCGAGCGACCGTTCGATCTGGTGTTCGTCGATCCGCCTTACGGCATGGGTCTGGTGGACAGGATCGCCGATCACCTCGATCGCCTGCTGGTGGCCGATGGCTGGCTCTATGTCGAAGCGGAACGGCCGTTGGATGGATTGGGTTCGTGGGCAACCGTCAGGCGAGGGCGGGCGGGCCAGGTGTATTTCCAGCTGATGCGAGGAGCTCCCCGATGAGAGACGGAGTCGCGATCTACCCCGGCACCTTCGATCCCTTCACCCGCGGTCACGAAGATCTGGTGCGACGTGCGTCGAGACTGTTCGACCGGGTGGTGGTGGCGGTGGCCGCCAGTCCGGCCAAGGATCCGGTGTTCTCGCTGGCGGAGCGGGTGGCGATCGCCGAGGAGGTGCTGGCGTCCTTCGAGAACGTCGAAGTGACCGGCTTTGCGGGGCTGCTGATGCATTTCCTGTACGAGCGCGAGGCCCGGGTGATCCTGCGGGGGCTGCGGGCGGTTTCCGATTTCGAATACGAATTCCAGATGGCCGGCATGAACCGCAAGTTGTTTCCGGACGTCGAAACCGTGTTCCTGACGCCGTCCGACGAGTACATGTTCATCTCCGCGACGATGGTGCGCGAGATCGCGCGCCTCGGTGGCGACGTCAGCAAGTTCGTGCACCCGACCGTTTTTGAACGCCTGCAGCTGAAGGCGACGGCCAGACAGCAACAATGAAGAGGAACGAGCAATGGCTCTGATGATTACCGACGAATGTATCAACTGCGACGTGTGCGAGCCCGAGTGCCCCAACGGCGCGATCTACCAGGGCGAGGAGATCTACGAGATCGATCCCGACAAGTGCACCGAGTGCGTCGGCCATTTCGACGAGCCGCAGTGCCAGCAGGTGTGCCCGGTCGATTGCATTCCGCTCAACCCCGAGCGCGAGGAGTCCCAGGATCAGCTGATGGAGAAGTTTCTGCGCCTGACCGCCGGCAACGGCTGAGCGCCGAGCGAAGAAGGCGATCCGGCGCCCGCGAAAAGGCCCCGCGTTGCGGGGCTTTTTTTGCGCCCGGCGAGGTGTGGATCAGGCTGCCCGGGCGTCGTTCTTGTGCTCGTCGCCGGCGAGCACGTCCTGGCCGAACTGGCGGTGGATTCCATTGGCGATCTCGGTCAGCTGATCGATCTGCCCCAGGACGGCCTGTTCGGACTGCTGCAATTCGACGATTCGATCCTCGAGCGTGTCGGTGGCCTGGTGGATGCGCTTGACGCTCTCGAGCCGCCGCTTCAGCTGCAGCTGGTACTCCCGTACCTGGGTTTCCAGCGGCGACATCACGGCGCGCAGCCAATTCTCGACATCGCGGTTGGCCACCTCGAAGGTCTTGCGGGCCTGCACAGCAATGGTTTCGAAGAATTTCTGCGTCAGTGTGTGCTTTTCGGTCGTGACGATCGCCAGCACGGTATTGAACTGGTTGTTGAAGGCCGACTCGAGGCGGTCGATCTCCTTCTGGTAGCGCAGGGTCGAGAAGCCGCTGGGTGAAGTCAGCTTGAGGCCGTGCTCGACGCTGAATCGCTTGTACATCGCGTCGAGCATCCTGGTGATCTCGGTGATCTCGGTGCTCGAGCGCTGCAGGTTGGACCGGATGTTGTTGAAGAATTCGCGCATGGCGCCCTGAAGCCCACGCGAGAATGACGATTCCAGCATCGCTTCGCGGGTACGACGGGTCTCATCGCGCAGCGCATCGAGGCCCAGGTGCGCGAGCAGGTTGTTGGTCAGATTGGAGAACACGCTGCGCACTGCGTAATACTTCTGCAGCCCCTGTTCGAATTCCTCTTTTTCGCTCTTCACCTTGCGCATCATGTACTCGATGACGCTCTGGTTCTTGCCCCTCAGCTCGGTCAGTTCGTGAAGCTGCTCGCGGATGCCGGTCAGCCGGGCATTGAGCAGGTCGCGGGTATGCTGAATCAGGTCGTCGGCCTCGCCGAGCGTGCCTTCGCGCACGATCTCCTGCTTGGTCGGCAGCAGATCCTCGACCAGCGCGGTTTCGAGCGCTGCCAGCCGGCTGCGAGCGAAGGTGTTGGTGTCGCCGTTGATGCGCGCCACCAGCGCCTTCTGGGCCGATATCGGGAAAACCTGGCTGCTCGGAATCTCGAGGGCACTGGCTACCGTCGACACCTGCTTCGAAATCTCACGCTCGATGCGGGCATCGTCGCGCAGCCCGTCCCACAGCCCGTCGATCTTGTTCAGTGCCACCAGGCGGCCGCGGCGGGCGCCCTTCGACGTATCGACATACTCGCGCCACACGGCCAGGTCGGACTGGGTGACGCCGGTATCGGCGGCGAGCACGAACAATACGGCGTGGGCATTGGGCAGCAGCGACAGGGTCAGTTCCGGTTCCGCGCCGATCGCATTGAGTCCCGGCGTATCCAGTACCACCAACCCTTTTTCCAGCAGCGGATGCGGAAAACGGATGATGGCGTGGCGCCAGCTCGGGATCTCGACGAGATTGTCCGCGCCCGGCTTGAGACCGCGTTCGCCGGCGGGGTCGACCGCGAAGCCCAGGTGTTCGGCCTCTTCGAGCGGCACCCACTTGGTTTCGCCGACCCGCGCCAGCGCACCTTGCAGGCTGGCGGCGGAGTTCGAGTCGAGCGGCAGGGTCTGCCATTCGTCGTCGAATCGCTTCAATTCGGCGACGGTCGAATGGGTGGCGCGGGACTCGATCGGCAGCAGGCTGATGCTCGGCGTATCGCCCGGCGACCATTGCAGTTCGGTCGGGCACATCGTCGTCCGGCCGGCGCTCGACGGCAGGATGCGGTCGCCATAGTCGCTGAAGAACACCGCATTGATCAGTTCGGACTTGCCGCGGGAGAATTCCGCGACGAAGGCGACGGTGAGCTGATCCTCGCGCAGTCGATCGAGGGCGTACTTGAGCCGCAGTTCGCCCTGGGCGTCGCCGAGCTGATTGTGGTCCAGCCACGTCCGCAGATTTTCGACGGTGGTGGCGGCACGTTTGCGCCATTCGCTGTAGGCGGAGAAGCGATCGATCAGGCTCATTTGCATTTCCGTATTTGCAGAGGCTGCTCGTGCCTCCGCTTATGGCCAATGGAATCAAAGGATAACGGGTTTCACGGCAGCCGCCGCGGGTTCCTTGAAAACAGGCGCCCGAAGGTGGCTATGGCTGACGAGCGGGCGAAAAGACCCGCTCAGCCGCGCTGGCAGCGAGGGCAAAGAAAGGTCGATCGCTGTGCCAGCACGATCCGCCGGATCGGTGCCGCACAACGCGGGCAGGCCTCGCCCTCGCGACCGTAGACGGCATGGCTGTGCTGGAAATAGCCGGGGCGACCGTCGCCGCCGGTGAAGTCGCGCAGCGTGCTGCCGCCGGCTGCAATGGCTTCGGCCAGTATCTCGCGAACCGCCGCCGCGAGACGTGCGCAGCGTCGGGCGCCCAAGCGCCGCGTCGCCACCAGGGGATGAATGCCGGCCCGGAACAGACTTTCGGACGCGTAGATGTTGCCGACGCCGACGATTCGCCGGCCATCCATCAGGAAGGACTTGATCGGCGTGTCGAGACCGCGCGTCGCCCGATACAGCCACCTGCCGTCGAACTCGTCGGACAGGGGTTCGATGCCGAGATGGGCAAGCTGGGGCGGGTCGCCGAGCTGCGGGTCGTACCATTGCACCAGGCCGAAGCGCCGCGGGTCGCGAAATCGCATGATGCAATCGCCGAATGCGATGTCGACGTGGTCGTGTCCGTCGGGCGGCAGGCTCGGCGGCACGATGCGCAGGCTGCCGGACATGCCGAGGTGAATCAGCAGGGCGCCGCGGTCGAGCAGGAAGCACAGATATTTGCCGCGGCGCTCGATGCCGCGCAGGCGCACACCGACAATGCGCGCTGCGAGATCCGGCGGTACCGGCGCACGCAATTTTGGCTGGCGGACATGTACGGCGGTGACGACTCGGTGGGCGAGGTGTGGGGACAGGCCCCGGCGGGTGGTCTCTACCTCAGGCAGTTCTGGCATTTCGGTCCGTGCGGTGCTTGCTTGCCGAGGCCAAGGAAAGTACCTAAGATCGCCCCGACCGAGGTCTGTCGGTTCGAGCCGGCCCGGGCGAGGGTCGAACCATATTTTATTCCGGCGTTCAAATCTTCGTCATTCGATTTGTATGCCAGGCGTCGCTGTCGCGGCGCCGGCATGTCCAGCCAAGTTCGGGATTCCAGATGCATGCAGTCCGCAGATTGATCGTTGTCACCGGCTTGTTGGCCGGCGTACTGGGTCCCGCCGCCGTCCGCGGCGAAACGGCCGAGGCCGCGCCGGCAGACGCGGCCCCGGTGGCGCAGAGTGCGCTCGATGCCAAGACCCTGTACCAGTTCCTGCTTGCCGAGATCGCCGGCGCGCGTGGACAACTGGGGGTGTCGGTCAGGGCCTATCTCGAACTTGCCCGAGACACCCGCGACCCGCGGATCGCCAAGCGCGCCACCGAGATCGCCCTGTACGCGCGCGACATGGGCGCGGCCACCGAGGCGGCCCGGCTGTGGAACGAGATCGATCCGGATTCGGCCGAGGCGCAGCGGGTACTGACCGGCGTGTTGATGCGCACCGGCGCGCGCATCGACGAACTCGAATCCCATCTGGCCAAAGCGCTCGCCGGCGCTGGCGTGCGCCTGCCGCAGCATCTGCTCGGCCTCAACGGGGCGATGGCCCGCGTCGAGAACAAGCAAGCAGCGCGCGAAGTCATCGACCGTGTCACCGAGCCCTACGTGACGCAGCCGGAGGCCCACTTTGCGAGGGCCCATGCGGCGTTCAATGCCAACGACACCGCCGGTGCGCTGGGTCATCTCGATGCCGCACTCGAGCGTCGTCCCGATTGGGAGCCGGCGGTGATGATGAAGGCGCAGTTGCTGCAACACGATCGGCCGGACGAGGCGATCGCGTTGCTCAAGGCCTACAGCGAAAGCCACCCCGAAAGCCACCAGGCCAAGCTGGCGCTGGCGCGTTCGCTGGCTGCCTCAAAGCACTACCGCGAGGCGCGCGATGCGTTCGAAGCCGTGCTCGAGAACCTGCCGGAGGACGCTGATGCGCTGAATTCGTCGGCGTTGCTGTCGATGCAGATCGAAGACTGGGCAGCCGCCGAGCGGCGTCTCCACGAGTTGCTGCGTGCGAATCCGGACGATGGCGACCGCATCCGCCTGCTGCTCGGCCAGGTCGCCGCGGCCCGCGACAACGACACGCTGGCCGAACAGTACTACCGGGCCGTCGGCAGCGGCGACGAGCAGATCCAGGCGCAGTTCCTGCTGGCACGGCTGCAGTCCAAGCGCGGCGAGTATGAGCTCGCGCGACAGACGCTGCAGGGGATCGAGGGTGACGACGATGTCCTGCGCAGGGCCCGGGTCGCGGAAGCGCAGGTATTGCGTGATTCCGGTCAATTCCAGGCTGCGTTCGATTTGCTCGAAGATGAACTCAGCCGCAGCGAGCAGGATCCCGATCTGCTCTACGAGACGGCGTTGCTCGCCGAGCGGCTGGGTCGTACCGACATCATGGAAGGGCGTCTGCGTACCTTGCTCGATGTCGATCCCGACAATGCGCATGCGCTCAATGCGCTGGGCTATTCCTTCGCCGATCGCGGCGTGCGCCTCGACGAGGCATACACGCTGATCAAGCGCGCCAACGAGCTGTCGCCGCAAGACCCGTTCATTCTCGACAGCCTGGGCTGGGTGCATTTCCGCAAGGGTGAGCACGGCCGCGCACTTGAACTGCTGCAGCAGGCCTACGGCCAGCGCAACGATCCGGAGATCGCGGCCCACGTCGGCGAAGTGCTGTGGGCGATGGATCGACGCGACGAGGCACGGCGGATCTGGAACGAGGCCAGCGAGCGCCATCCGGACAGCAAGGAACTCCAGGCAGTCATCGGTCGCTACGTGCAGTGAGGCCGTTGCTGCGTCGATTCGCGATCGGTCTGGCGCTGACCGGCGGCCTTGCCGCGTGCGCGCTGCGCCCGCCGCTGGCCGAGCCTGCCGCGGTCGAGCGTATTGCCGCACCCGGCTTCGAACTCGAGGGGCGGGTGGCAGTACGCGACGGCGAACGCAGCACTGCCGCGACGATCTACTGGATTCACGAAGGCGGCGACGACGCGATCGATTTCCTTGCGCCGACCGGTCAGGTCATGGGGCGTCTCGAGAGCGACCGGGGCGGCGCCCGCCTGCAATTGCCCGGCAATCGGCTGCGCGAGGCCGACTCGCTCGATGCACTGGCAGGCGATCTGCTCGGCTTCGAATTGCCGGTATCGCGCCTGCGGGACTGGGTGCAGGCGGTGGCCGGGGATGGGGCCCGGGTGCTGCGACGCGACCCACAGGGCAGGCCGGCGCTGATTTCCGAGCAGGGCTGGCTGATCGAATATACCGCCTATGCCGATGACTCGGCCGAAGCGCCGATACGTCGGCTGCAGGCGCGCTGGGGCGAGCTGCAGCTGACCTTGCTGGTGGACCATTGGCTGACCCGCTGAGCGGCGACTGGCTGCAGTGCCCGGCACCGGCCAAGCTCAATCTCTTCCTGCATGTCACCGGTCGGCGCGCCGACGGCTATCACATGCTGCAATCCGCTTTCCGGCTGATCGACTGGCACGACACGATCTCGATGAGGGTGCGTCGGGACGGCCAGGTGGTGCGATGCCGACCACTGGCCGGTGTCGCCGCCGCCGATGATCTGATGGTACGGGCCGCGCATCTGCTCCAGGCCCACAGCGGCTGCCGGCTCGGTGTCGAGCTGGCAGTCGACAAGCGACTGCCGATGGGGGGCGGGCTCGGTGGCGGCAGCAGCGACGCCGCCACGGTGCTGATGGCACTGAATCGCCTGTGGTCGCTCGATCTCGATCGGACGGCGTTGATGGCGCTGGGGCTGCGGCTCGGGGCGGACGTGCCGTTCTTCATTTTCGGGCGCGATGCGTTCGCCGAGGGCGTCGGCGAGGTGCTGCAGCCGATGGCGCTGCCACCGTGCCAATACGTTGTGGCGAAGCCACAGCTCGAGGTACCGACCGCGGCGGTTTTTGGCGATCCGGAGTTGACGAGGGACAGCGCGCCAATCAGAATGGCGGACTTCGCAGCGAGCACTACTCGCAACGATCTGGAACCGGTGGTCCGGCTTCGATACCCGGAAGTGGACCGCCTTATCCGATGGCTCGGACGTTACGCGCCGGCCCGGATGACAGGATCGGGTGCCTGTGTGTTCGCCCCGTTTGCGGACGCGAACGAAGCGCTGCGAATCGCGGCCCTGTGCCCGGCGCCGTGGCAGGCAAAGAGCGTATCGTCGCTCGCCAGCCACCCGCTGAGGGATTGGGTGCGCGACTGAAGTATTACTGGGGAGTCGCCAAGTCGGTTAAGGCACCGGATTTTGATTCCGGCATTCGAGGGTTCGAATCCTTCCTCCCCAGCCAAAATCCATCGGGCAGGCGCATCGCCTGCCCGAGTCGTTTTGGACCGACCCTTGCGCATCGGAGCAGCTCGATGGCCTCTGGCAACCTGATGGTCTTTACCGGGAACGCCAACCCGAAACTCGCGGCGGACGTGGTCAAGCGGCTCGGCATGTCGCTCGGTGCGGCGACCGTCGGACGATTCTCCGACGGCGAGGTCAACGTCGAACTGCTGCAGAACGTGCGCGGCAAGGACGTCTTCGTCCTGCAGCCGACAGGCGCGCCGACCAACGAGAACCTGATGGAGCTGGTGATTCTGGTCGATGCGCTGAAGCGCGCCTCGGCCGGTCGCATCACCGCGGCAATCCCCTATTTCGGCTACGCCCGTCAGGATCGCCGCCCGCGTTCGGCGCGCGTGCCGATCACCGCCAAGGTGGTCGCCAACATGCTGCAGGCCGTCGGCGTCCAGCGCCTGCTGACGATGGACCTGCACGCCGACCAGATCCAGGGTTTCTTCGACATCGCGGTGGACAACGTCTATGCCGCGCCGGTGCTGCTTGCCGACCTCGACAAGCAGAAATACGACGACTTGCTGGTGATCTCGCCGGACGTCGGCGGTGTGGTTCGCGCCCGCGCGTTTGCCAAGCGACTCGAGTGCGATCTCGCGATCATCGACAAGCGGCGCCCGAAGGCCAACGTCTCCGAAGTCATGAACATCATCGGCGAGGTCAAGGATCGCACCTGCGTGATCATGGACGACATCGTCGACACTGCCGGTACGCTGTGCAAGGCCGCCCAGGCGTTGAAGGAGAACGGCGCCCGGCGAGTGCTCTCGTACTGCACCCATGCCGTGCTGTCCGGCTCGGCGGTCAGCCGCATCGCCGACTCGGCGCTCGACGAACTGGTGATCACCGACACCCTGCCGCTGCGCGACGACGTGCGCGCGTGCAACCGCATCCGCCAGATTTCGGTGGCCTCGCTGCTGGCCGACACGATGCTGCGGATCAGCAACGAGGAATCGGTGAGTTCGCTGTTCATGGAATGATTTTCGGGTCCGGCCGCGTGGCCGGGCCATGTCCGCCCCGACTGGTCGCGGTCGGGGCATCGCAAACCAGGAGTCATCATGCAAATCCAAGTCAATGCCAGCAAGCGCGAGGACCAGGGATCGGGTGCGAGCCGCCGCCTGCGTCGCGCCGGCAAGCTGCCCGGCATCATCTACGGCGGAGGCCAGGACGCCACGCCGATCACGCTCGATCACAACGACCTGTACCACATGCTGCAGAAGGAGGCCTTCCACGCTTCGATCCTGACGATCGACGTCGATGGCGCCAAGCAGAGCGCGGTGCTGCGCGACACCCAGTGGCATGCCTACAAGCCGCAGGTGCTGCACATCGATTTCCAGCGTGTCGCCGCCGACGAGAAGATCCACCTGCGCGTGCCGCTGCACTTCGTCAATGACGACATCTGCCCGGGCGTCAAGCTCGAGGGCGGCATGGTCTCCCACGTCATGACCGAACTCGACGTGCAGTGTCTGCCAAAGGACCTGCCCGAGTACATCGAGGTGGACCTGAAGGACCTGTCGGGTGGCAAGTCGCTGCACGTCTCCGAGCTGGCGATGCCTGCCGGCGTCGAGGTGGTGCACCACGGTGAAGGCGATCCGATCGTCGCCACCGTGCTCAAGACCGGCGGCGGCGAGGGCGGCGAGGAAGGCGAAGAGGGCGAAGGCGGCGAACAGGCCTGAGGCTGACGGGCGAGCGCGCTCGCCCCTTGCGCAGGTATTGGAGTGGATCGCCCGCCCCCCAGACTCGTCGTCGGCCTCGGCAATCCCGGCGCCGACTATGCCCAGACCCGGCACAATGCCGGGTTTTGGCTTTGTGAACGCCTCGCTGCCGGCCACGGTGCATCGTTTGCCGCCGAGTCGCGCTTTCACGGGCTGGTCGCCAAGACCCCTGCGGCCGGTGGCTGGCTGCTGATGCCGCAGACATTCATGAACCGCTCCGGTCAGTCGGTCGGCGCACTGGCCCGCTTCTATCGCATCGAGCCGGCCGAGATCCTGGTCGTGCACGACGAACTCGACATTCCGCCGGGCCAGTTGCGGCTCAAGTTCGGCGGCGGCCTGGGCGGCCACAACGGCCTGAAGGACATCACGGCCCACCTCGGCACCCAGGATTTCTGGCGCCTGCGCATCGGCATCGGCCATCCTGGCGACCGCAACCAGGTCGTCAGCTTCGTGCTGAAGCCGCCCCGGCGCGAGGAGCAGGAACTGATCGACGACGCGATTGGCCGCGCCCTGGGCGAGTGGCCTACGATCGCGAAAGGCGACTGGAATCGCGCCGGAACGCGCATCAATGCCCGTGCGGGCGGCAACAAGACAAGCAAGGATGACTGAGCGATGAGCCTCAAGTGCGGCATCGTCGGCCTGCCCAACGTGGGCAAGTCGACGCTCTTCAATGCGTTGACCAAGGCCGGTATCCAGGCCGAGAACTATCCCTTCTGCACGATCGAACCCAACGTCGGCATCGTCGAGGTGCCGGACGCCCGGCTCGGCCAGCTGTCCGCGATCGTCAAGCCGCAGCGGGTGCAGCCGGCCATCGTCGAGTTCGTCGACATCGCTGGCCTGGTGGCCGGCGCCTCGAAGGGCGAGGGCCTGGGCAACCAGTTCCTCGCCAACATCCGCGAGACCGACGCCATCGTCAACGTCGTGCGCTGTTTCGAGGACGGCAACGTCGTGCACGTCAATGGCCGCGTCGATCCGATCGCCGACATCGAGACGATCGGTACCGAGCTCGCGCTGGCGGACCTGGCCACCGTCGAGAAGACCCTGAATCGGGAACAGAAAAAGGCGCGCGCGGGTGACAAGGACGCGCAGAAGCTGGTGGCCGTGCTCGAAGCGCTGCTGCCGCACCTCAACGAAGGCAAGCCGGCGCGCAGCGCCGGCCTCGACGACGACGCCCGCCAACTGGTCAAGCCGTTGTGCCTGCTGACGCTGAAGCCGGCGATGTACGTCGCCAACGTCGCCGAGGACGGGTTCGAGAACAATCCCCACCTCGACCGCCTGCGCGAACTGGCCGACGGCGAAGGGGCGCCGGTGGTGGCCCTGTGCGCGGCGATCGAGGCCGAGATCGCCGATCTCGACGACGCCGACAAGGGCGACTTCCTGGCCTCGATGGGCCTCGAAGAACCCGGCCTCGACCGCCTGATCCGCAGTGCCTACCGACTGCTCGGCCTGCAGACCTACTTCACTGCCGGGGTCAAGGAAGTGCGGGCGTGGACGATCCATGTCGGCGACACTGCGCCGCAGGCGGCCGGCGTGATCCACACCGACTTCGAGCGCGGCTTCATCCGCGCGCAGACCATCGCCTTCGACGATTTCATCCAGTACAAGGGCGAGACCGGCGCCAAGGAAGCCGGCAAGGTGCGCTCCGAGGGCAAGGACTACGTCGTCAAGGATGGCGATGTCATGAACTTCCTGTTCAACGTGTGAGTCGTGCGATCCGGGTCGCGGCTCAGCGACCTGGATCCTTTGCAGTAGGCGAACAATCACGCAAGAGGCACCCTCGGCCAGCGCCGAGTTGATGACGCAATTTGGCTGGACGGGCGCGTGCTCACTGCGAGGCGAAGCGCTACCTGGCGCGACCGGTTCGCGGGCAGGTCGGTGGCGACCATGGATACGCGTTGGACCGCGCGCAGCCGAGGGCTGCGGTTGGCCTTCCCGCCCGGGCGGTCAATGTGAATTCCGGACCACCGCGAATCTCATAGGGCGGCCCATGACTGCGGGTCGGCCTTTGCGTTCGCCGGCGGTCCTGCGCGGAAGTCGACTTTGAATCTAGGCGGGGACCTGCAAGCCGTTTCTCACCTGCCTACGCGCATTCTTGCGAACGACCGGCAGCATTCCGAGCCCGCCGGACGTTGGGCATCGCCGCCTTTCCAAGGTCTCAGTCCGGCCACGAGCCGCCATTGACGAAGCGCCCTCTTGACAAGCTTTGACTGGCTCGTCCTCTTTCTAAAGCGGACACGTCGACTTGGGCCAACGTTCCCGGGAATACATGCAGCAAAAGGCCCCCGATCGGCCTATATCGGCGTCGGGGGCGAAACCGCGCGTCTTTGGTTCAGCGCGGAGAGGAGAAGCCAATTTTGCGGTGCTATCGAGCGCCGCGTGCGGCTCCATGGCCATGATGGTTATTGCGCCGGGCAAATACGACATGAAGCACTACGTACAGCACGCTGGCCGCGATACTGGCGCTCCAGATCAGGCTGCCGGTCTGCGTGACCATCGCGGCTGCACCGCATGCCAGGAGCAACGCGCGCTCAGTCCGGTTCAGGTCCCGGACGATAAAGCCGGTGATGCCCATCGCCCAGATTACCGTCGAAAACAGCAGCCCGACTCCTGCGATGGCGATCTGCATGACGCTGCCCTGGAAAAGCAGCGCCTTGTCCGCGAGAAAGGCGAACGGGATCAGGAAGGCGACCGCACACATTCCGAAGGCGACCACGCTGGTCTTCATTGCGTCGGTCTTGGCCACCCCGGCCGCCGCGAATGAGGCCAGCGAGACCGGTGGCGTGACCATCGACAGGATGCAGAAGTACATCACGAAGAAGTGGGCCTGGAGCGGCTCGACTCCGAGAGACTCCATCGCTGGCACGTAAAGTATCGCACCGATGATGTAGGCAGCCACGGTTGGCAGACCCATGCCCATGATGATGC
>JAGRFY010000092.1:0-15604 GCA_020445765.1 Rhodocyclaceae bacterium
TCGGCGAGCTGTTCGACGAACTGGGCGTGGTGCCGGAGGTGGCGCCCGTCGGCAGTCTGCAGCATCACCGGGCGGACGGCATCGATGTCTTCCTCGGCGACATCTTCGAACTGGACCGCGAGCGACTCGGGCCGGTCGATGCGGTCTATGATCGCGCGGCGCTGGTCGCATTGCCGCCGGAGATGCGTGTCCGCTATGCGCAACATCTGCTGCACGTCACCGCTGCCGTACCGCAGCTGCTGGTGACCTTCGAGTACGACCAGAACGCGCTCGACGGGCCACCGTTCTCGGTCGAGGAGTCGGAGGTGCGGGCCCTCTACGAGGCGCAATTCGCGTTGTCGTCGCTGGCCCGCTCGGCGGTCGAGGGCGGGCTCAAGGGCAAGGTCGAGGCGGTGGATCGGGCCTGGCTGCTGGCACGCCGGTCCTGACCGGGCGGCCGGCGCTGGCCGGGCCGTCCCTGCGATGCGGTGGCGATGGCAGCGGCGACCGTACCCGAATGGCTTCTGACCGCTCCGGCTGGCCGGGCCCGGCCGGGATCAGGCCGCGGGCGGTCGCCGGTCCGCCAGGCGTGCGAGTGCCTGGCGGCGCTCCAGTTCGGCGCCGGCGCGGGCGGTGAAGATGCGCATGATCGATTCCGCCAGCACCTCCTCGGACATTTCGTGGGTGTCGAAGAACGCCAGGTGGCCGATCACCTCGCCGTCGCTGCCGAAGATCGGCAGGCCGATGTAGCTCTCGTAGGCGGCATCGCGCGGGAACATCCGGCCGACGCCGCTGCGATGGACACAGCTCTGGCCTTGCTTGACTACGGCTTCGCAAGGGGTATTGGCGAGATCGAACTCGATGTTGTTCTGGAAATCCGCCGACTTCCAGAATGCCAGGGTTCGAACACGGGTCGGCGGATGGTCGACGCACTCGGTGACGAAGGCGCAATTGACCTCCAGTGCCGCTGCGAAGTGCTGGACCAGCGCCCGGAAGAAGACGTCGCCGTTGGCGCCATCAGTCCCCTCGGCGATCTGCTGGATGATCGACTCCACCCGCTTGACGCGGGTGATGTCGGTGTCCAGCCCGACGACCCGGTAGGGCCTGCCGTTGGCGTGGCGTAGCGCTGCGCCCCGCGACAGCAACCAGCGATAGCGGCCGTCCTTGTGGCGCATGCGCAATTGCTGCTCGAAATGGGTCAGGGTCCCGTCGAGATGGCGCCCGATCTCCTCCTGCACGCGCTCGAGGTCATCGGGATGCAGATGGTCGAGCCAGCTTCCGTACTGATCCGGAAATTCGTCGTCGGCATAGCCAAGCATCGCCTTCCAGCGCGGCGAGAAGCGGACCGCGTCGTTTTCCGGTTCCCACTCCCACATGCCGTCGTGGGCGCCGCGCACGGCGGCAGCGAAGCGCTCTTCGCTGCGTTGCAGTCCGGTGCGGGCGTCGCGCCAGTCCTCGCGCACCTGCTCCAGTGACGCCCGGGTCTGGGCCAGGCTGTTGCGCAGGTGGCGGACCTCCCGATCCCACTGGCGGATTTCGTCCGAGCCGTCCTCGCCGGGCGGCAGCGCCGGATCACCCAGGTGCGCCAGCGGCCGCAACACCAGAACTTCATTGGACAGCAACACGATCGCCAGGACCGCTGCCAATCCGCCGGCCAGCACCGTCAACAGAGGTCGGTCCACGATGCCCTGTGCGCTGGCTGCGGCCAGCAGCAAGGTGCCACCCAACGCGGGCGGCAGGACCAGTTTCCAGCGCAGACCCATCTCCTCATCCTCCCGCTCGGTCCCGGCTTCGGCCCTGGCATTTCCCGCCGACGCGCTGCGCCCGACGGGATGACGCTTCAATGATCCATTCGTGATCGTTTCGTGACCTGGCTGGCCCAAGCTGGGGCCATTCGCCACTACGAATGCAGCATAGCTCATGAACGCTCGTATCCCATGTGCCGATCGGACCGGCGCCCCCATCGGCGCGGGCATCGGCCTTCGCACCTGCCACTTTCGGGAGATCCTGCGCCAGCGGCCGGCGATCGGGTGGGTCGAGGTGCACAGCGAAAACTACTTCTGCGACGGCGGCCAGCCCTTGCATCTGCTCGACAAGGTCCGCGAATGCTATCCGGTCAGCCTGCATGGGGTCGGGCTGTCGCTGGGCAGTGCCGAGCCCCTCGATCGCGAGCATCTGGCCAGGCTCAGGCGCCTGGTCGGGCGGATCGAGCCCGGCCTGGTGTCCGAGCACTTGTCCTGGAGCATGGCGGGCGGGCGGCACCTCAACGAACTGTTGCCGCTGCCCTGCACCGACGAGGCTCTGGCAGTGGTCGCCGGGCATCTCGATCAGGTCCAGGACATACTCGGACGGCAGATCCTGGTCGAGAACATCTCCAGCTATGTCGGCTTTCAGCAGTCGTCGATGACCGAGCCGGCGTTCCTGTCCGAACTGGTGGCCCGCACCGGTTGCGGCCTGCTGCTCGACGTGAACAACGTGTATGTATCGGCCCACAATCTCGATTTCGACGCGCGCGAGTATCTGGCCGCCATTCCGGCCGAAGCCGTGGCCGAAATCCATCTCGCCGGACATGCCAATCTCGGGCGGATGCTGGTGGACACCCACGGCGCTGCGGTTGCGCCAGCGGTCTGGGCGCTCTATGCCGAGACCATTGCTCGGCTCGGGCCTCGACCGAGCCTGATCGAATGGGACAACGACATTCCGCCGCTGGCGGTGCTGCTCGCCGAGGCGGCACACGCAGCGGTCGTCATGGAGGGCGCCGATGGCATCGCTGCTTGACCTGCAGGTCGCCTTCGCGGCTGCGTTGCTGGACCCCTCGAGGCAGCGTGTTCCGGTCGGTCTGAGCACCGGCGGGCGGCCCGCCGCCGAAGGCTTCGGCCTCTACCGCAACAGCGTCTTCGGCAACTACCGCAAGGCCCTGCGCGCAGTCTATCCGGTGGTCGAGGCTCTGGTCGGTGAGCGCTTCTTCGCTCATGCCGCCGATGCCTATGTCGGTGTCCACCCGTCCCGCTGCGGCGATTTGAATCGCTTCGGCAGCCTGTTTGCCGACTTCCTGCGGGACTTTCCGGATGCAGCCGGGCTCGCCTATCTGCCGGACACTGCGCGACTGGAATGGGCGATCGAGACGGTGTTCCATGCCGAGGACCCGGCGCCGGCGGCGCTGGTCGCGCTGTCCCGGGTGTCCGAAGACGACTACCCGGGCCTGCACTTTCGCCTGGCGCCGCACTGCAGGCTGATCGAATCACCGTGGCCGGTGGACCGGCTGTGGCATCTCAACCAACCCGGCGTGCCGTGGGACGACGATTTCGACATCGACGCCGGCGGCGTCTTGATTCTGGTGCGTCGCTGCGGATTCGAAGTGGAACTGCGCCGACTGGGCGCCGCCGAGGGCGTGCTGCTGGCGTCGCTCGTCGCTGGCCTGACGCTCGGCGCTGCCTGCGAGCGGGTACTCGAACGCGATCCGCAAGCGGCGATCGCAGCGATGCTGCGTGGCTTGCTGTCCGCGGCCAGTCTGCAACTGGCAGCCCCCGCGCAGGGCCTGCCTGACGGCCAGCACTAACGCAGATCTGCGCCGCGGGCCGACAGCAACTCCTTCAGGATCGAGCGATGGCAGCGGCTTTCATCCTCGCAGTAGCAGCCGATCGAAAAATGGGTCTGGTGCGACAGCGCGGCCAGCAGGTCCAGGTCACGGCTGGCACCGGGTGCCTTCATTTCCGCCATGAACTTGCGCCGGAAGGTCTTCCAGGCCTGCTCGTCGGCGGCCTGCATGCCCTCCTTGAGCAGCGCCTCGCTCGGCGACAGGTTGGGAAACCACAGATCGTAGATGTCCTTGCGGGCATAGTCCTCCTTCCTGACGCCGCGTGGCGGTCGGCGCACGGTGCCGATGCGCAGGCCTTCGTTCGTCGCCCGCGGGTGGCCGAGTCGTACGATTCGAATGCTCATGCGCGTGTTCTCCCGATGTCACAGCTGCCTGCTGCGCCTGGCCTGCGCGCCGCCGCCGGCAATCGAACGACGAAGCAAGTGCCCTCGCCGACGACGCTTTCGACCGCGATCTCGCCGGCGTGCAGTTCGACGATACGCCGCGCGATCGCCAAGCCCAGGCCGGCCGCGCCGGCGGCGCCGGATTCGCCACGGTCCACTTGATAATAGCGGTCGAAGACGTGGGCGATCTGCGCCGCCGGGATGCCTTCGCCGCTGTCCTGGACGCGGATCTCGACGGCATCGCCCGACGGGCCCTGGTGGATGTGAATGTGGCCGCCGGCCGGGGTATGGCGCAGGGCGTTTTCCATCAGGTTGTCGAGCAGCCTTTCGATCAATGCCAGATCCGCGCGTACCGGCGGGCTGTCCGGGTCGAAGCCGGTATCGATGCGGATGTTGCGGTTGGCGGCGCGCAGGGCGAACTTCTGGGCGACGTCCTGGGCCAGTTCCTGCAGCGGGAAGTCTTCACGCTGCAGCCGGGTCTCGCGCCCTTCGAGCTTGGTCAGTTCGAACAGATCGTCCACCAGCCGTCCGAGCCGTACACAGTGGCGGGTGGCGACCTGCAGGTAGCTGTGGTGTTCTTCGGGCGATAGCCGACCTTCGTGGATCAGCAGCATTTCCAGGTAGCCCTGCATCGAGGTCAGCGGCGTGCGCAGGTCGTGGGAGACGTTGGCGAGCAGTTCCCGGCGGGTTTCGTCGGCCGCCTGCAGTTCGCGGAACTGGTCGATGATGCGCTCGGACATTTCGCGAAAGGCGTGCCCCAGGCGGTCGACCTCGTCGCCGCGCGGGTTGCCGCGGGGCAGGGCGTCTGCGGTCTTCAGGCTGCCGACGCGGAAGGCCTCCATGGCCTCGGCCAGCGTGCTCAGACGTTCGGTCAGCAGCTTGAAGACGATCAGTGCCGCGCCGAGGCTGAAGGCCACGGTGCCGATGATCAGGGCGGTCGCCAGTTCCACCAGGTGCTCGACCTCGAGCATCTGCTGGGTGGCGGCGATCATCAGCGCGCCGACCGCCAGGAACACCACGGTCAACACCAGCGCGATGCGCCCGTAGAGGGTGGTCAGCATTCGCGCGGGCCGGGCTCGCGGAACTTGTAGCCGACACCCCAGACCGTCTGGATGAAGCGCGGCGCATCCGGATCCGGCTCGACCTTGGCGCGCAGTCGGTTGATGTGCGAATTGACGGTGTGCTCGTAACTGCTGTGGCTGTAGCCCCAGACCAGATCGAGCAACTGGGCGCGGGTATAGACCCGCCCGGGATTGCGCGCGAACTGAAGCAACAGGTCGAATTCCTTGGCGGTCAGTTCGACCGGCCGGCCGTCGACGCTGACCGAGCGGCATTCGGCATCGATGCGCAGTCCGTCGGCCTCGATCAGCGGCGCGTGGCCGCGAACACCGTCGCCGAGACTGTCGACGCGGCGGAACAGGGCCTTCACGCGGGCAGCGAACTCGGCCAGGCTGAAAGGCTTGGTGAGATAGTCGTCGGCCCCCATCTCCAGACCCAGTACGCGATCCAGCTCGCTCGATTTGGCGGTCAGCATCAGGATCGGTGTGTATGGGCCCTTGCGGGCCCGGATGCCGCGGCAGATCGCCAGGCCATCGATGCCCGGCAGCATCAGGTCGAGCACCACCAGATCGAAGTTCTTCGACTCGGCCTGGCGCAAACCCTCGGCGCCGTCATGGCAGACGCCGACCTCGCACGACAGCTCCGTCAGCTGCAGCTTGACCAGGCGCGCAATGTCCCGGTCGTCCTCGACCACCAGCACTTTTCTGCCCATCTCCCGGCTCCGTCTACGCCAATGCCGGCAGCCTACTCCTGCGTGACGAAAAAGTGATGTAGCGGCGATGGCGGCGTGAGCGGCGGCGCCGAAACTGGGTTCCACGGATAGGCCAGGTGCATGTCCGGACTTTCGACATTCAGTGCATTTCAATGGAGATCAGACCATGAACAACGAACAGATCATCAAGAGCGCAATCGCCGGCGTGCTGGCCCTCGGCCTGGCCGCCTCGGCCACGCAGGCCCTGGCTGCCAAGGGCGACAACGAGAAGTGCGCCGGCGTCGTCAAGGCCGGCAAGAACGACTGCGGCACTTCCACCAACGCCTGCGCCGGGCAGGTAAACGCGGACAAGGACGCCGAGGCCTGGATCTACGTGCCGAAGGGCTTGTGCGAACGCATCGCTGGCGGTCAGGTGGTGGACGGCAAGCCCAACAACAAGCCCGGCGGTGCCAAGGGCTGAGGCAGGGAACGCGAGATCCGGTCGCCGCACGGGCGGCCGGACACCGAGTCTGAAAGGAGAAGATCATGGACATGGCAAGAATGGCGGCGACGCCGACCGGCCGGCGGCAGGGGGATGCCCCGCCGGCCGTGCGGCGGCTGGCGGATCGGGCATCGCGATGGCTGGCGCTGGGCTCACCGCTGGTCGATCTCGCGCTGCGCCTGGTGGTGGGCGCGGTGTTCTTCAATTCCGGGCTGACCAAGGTCGCCAACTGGGACAGCACGCTGGCGCTGTTCGAAAACGAGTATGCGGTTCCGCTGTTGCCGCCGGAACTGGCCGCCTGGCTCGGCACCGGCGTTGAACTCGTGATGCCGGTGCTGCTGGTGCTGGGCCTGGGCACACGCCTGGCCGCTGCCGTCACCTTCGTCTTCAACTTGGTCGCGGTGCTGTCCTATCCGGACCTCAGTCCCGCCGGGGTGAGGGATCACCAGTACTGGGGGCTGATGCTGCTGGTGACGCTGGTGCACGGGCCCGGCCGGCTGTCCCTCGACCACCTGATCCGCCGCCGCTTCGCCGGCGCCGACGCCTGAGCCGGGAGTGCCCACAATGCAGACTCCCAATTCAGATGGAGCCGAGCGCAATGTCGTCGTCATCGGCGGCGGTTTTGCCGGTACCACGCTGGCCCGACGACTCGAGCGCCTGCTGCCGGCACCGTGGCGCGTCGTCCTGATCAGCCAGGAAAGCTATACCACCTTCAATCCGATGCTGGCCGAGGTGGTGGGCGCATCGGTGTTCCCCGAACACGTGATTGCGCCGATTCGCCAGATGATCTCGCGCACCCGCTTCATCATGGCCCGGGTCACCGGCATCGACCGGCAGCGGCGGCTGGTGGCGGCCGAAACCCTGGCCGGGGTGCGCGAAATCCGCTACGAGCATCTGGTCTTGGCATTCGGCAGCCGCGCCAATCTGTCGATCGTGACAGGCATGGCAGAGTACGCGCTGCCGCTCAAGCTGATCGGCGACGCGATGTTCATCCGCAACCGGGTGCTTCAGCGGGTGGCCCGCATCGAACTCGAGAGCGATCCCATGGTTCGCCGCCGGCTCGGCCATTTCGTGGTGGTCGGCGGTGGCTTCTCCGGGGTCGAGGTGGCCGGCGAACTGGCCGACTTCCTGGCCGGCGCCCGCCGCTATTATCCGCGGGTCGCTGCGGACGAACTGGCGGTGACGATCCTGCAGGACGGCCGGCGGCTGTTGCCGGAACTGCCCGAGTGCCTCGGCCGATCGGCCGCACGCTCGATGGGCCGGCGCGGCATCTGCATCCGGCTCGGTGCCCGCGCCAGCCAGGTCGACGCCGATGGCGTGATGCTCGCCGACGGCGAGCGGATCGATGCGGCGACGGTGATCTGCACCATCGGTAGCCGGGCCAACCCGGTGGTCGAACGGCTCGGCCTGGCAACCGAGCGCGGGCGCATCGTCACCGGCGCCGACATGGCCGTCGAAGGGGCCGACGGCCTGTGGGCGATCGGCGATTGCGCGCTGGTACCCAATGCCGCCGGCGGCCAGCCGTCGCCGCCGACTGCGCAGTTCGCGGTAGCCCAGGCGATGCAGCTTGCCGACAACCTGGCGCGCGCCGCGTCGGGACGCCCGACCCGTCCGTTCCGCCATGTGTCGCGCGGCATGATGGCCACCACCGGCCACATGAAGGGGGTCGCCCAGGTCTTCGGTGTGCGCCTGTGGGGCCTGCCGGCGTGGCTGCTGTGGCGCGCCTACTACCTGATGCGGATGCCCACCTTCGGCCGCAAGCTGCGGATCTGGATCGAATGGAGCTGGAGCATGTTCTTCAGCGCCGACATCACGCATCTGCGCTTCACGCGAAGCAGCGAAGCCGACGAAGCGATGAGCCCCGGCGCCGCGCCGTCGATCGCAACGGACCCGGCGCCGGTTCCGCCCCGCGTGCCCGCCGGGCTGCGCATGGCGGCGCCGGTCGCCGCCGGCAACACCCACTGATCCATCCCCGACCCCACGGAGCAAGCAATGCTGAAAGGAAAATCCGCCATCGTCACCGGTTCCACCAGTGGCATCGGCCTCGGAATCGCCACTGCCTTCGCGGCCCAGGGCGCCAATGTGATGCTGAACGGCTTCGGTGACGCCGACGGCATCGAGACCCTGCGTTACGGGCTCGAACGCGACCATGGCGTGTCGGTGCGTCACAGCCAAGCCGACATGAGCGACCCGGAGGCCGTCCGTGCGTTGGCCGACGACGCCCGGCATGCGTTCGGCCGGGTGGACATCGTCGTCAACAACGCAGGCATCCAGCATGTCGCGCCGGTCGAGTCCTTCCCGCCCGAGCGCTGGAACGCGATCCTCGCCATCAACCTGTCGGCCGCCTTCCACCTGATCCAGGCAGTGGTGCCGGGGATGAAGGCCCGCGGCTGGGGCCGCATCATCAACGTCGCTTCGGCCCACGGGCTCGCCGCCTCGCCGTTCAAGAGCGCCTATGTCGCGGCCAAGCACGGCGTCATCGGGCTGTCGAAGACGGTCGCGCTGGAGCTCGCCGAGCATGGCATCACCAGCAACACCATCTGCCCGGGCTACGTGCTGACGCCGCTGGTGGAAAGGCAGATCGAGGACCAGGCGCGCGCCCACGGCATCCCGCCGGAGGACGTCGTGCGCGACGTGATGCTGGTGCACCAGGCGCGCAAGCAGTTCGTCCGGGTGGAGGAGCTGGCGGCGCTGGCGGTGTTCCTGGCGAGCGACGCCGGCGCCTCGATGACCGCGGCCGCGCTGGCGATGGACGGCGGCTGGACTCAGCACTGAACACGCATTGTCGATGGACGGGCGCCCCGGCGATCGGTGCGCACCCATCAAACAGGAGGAGATGCTCATGAATGTCAGAGACGCGGGTCCGACCATGTCCGCGCGCCGCGCTGCGGCCGCCAGTCGGGTGAAGCCGGTCAACCTCGCCCTGCAGGGCGGCGGCGCCCACGGTGCCTTCGCCTGGGGCGTGCTGGATCGCCTGCTGGAGGATGGGCGGCTGGGTTTCGAGGGCGTCAGCGCGACCAGTGCCGGCGCGATGAACGCCGCCGTGCTGGCCCACGGCTGGTTGCAGGGAGGGGCCGACGGTGCGCGCGAGGCGCTGGCGGGATTCTGGCGGGCGGTGGCGGACACGTCCGCCGTCTACAGCCCATTCCGGCAACTGCCGTGGATGAAGGGCGTCGGCGGATTCTCGCTCGACAACTCGCCGCTTTACTGGATCACGGACAGCTGGCTGCGGATGTTCTCGCCCTACCAGTTCAACCCGATGAACTTCAATCCGTTGCGCCAGGTGCTCGAAGCTCATGTGGACTTCGAGGCGCTGCGCCGGGCCAGCCCGCTGCGGCTGTTCCTGTGCGCGACCAATGTCGAGACCGGACGCGTGCGCATCTTCACCCGCGAGGACATCTCGGTCGAGGCGGTGCTGGCGTCGGCCTGCCTGCCGTTCCTGTTCCAGGCCGTGGAGATCGACGGCGAACACTACTGGGACGGCGGCTACGTCGGCAACCCGGCGATCTACCCGCTGATCTACGACTGCGACTGCCGCGACGTGGTGGTGGTGCACATCAACCCGATCGTGCGCAAGGGGGTGCCGACCAGTGCCGCCGAGATTCTCAACCGCATCAACGAGGTCAGCTTCAATTCCTCGCTGATGCGCGAGATGCGCGCGATCGCCTTCGTCACCGGCCTGATCCAGCGCGGCCAGGTGGCGGCGGACCAGATGAAGGAGATGTACGTCCATTCGATCCGCGCCGACGAGGCGATGAGCGAGCTCGGCGTCTCGTCGAAGCTCAATGCCGACTGGGACTTCCTGGTCTTCCTGCGTGACCGCGGGCGCGAGGAGGCGGGTCGTTGGCTGGCCGCGCACTTCGACGCCATCGGCAATCGCTCGAGCGTGGATGTGCGTGCCGAATTTCTCTGAACCCCCGACCCCAACGACAGGAGAACGACCGTGAATATTGCGGATATCCTCGACACGGCCTCGATGCCGCTGGCGAGCCCCAGCTACCCCAAGGGCCCCTACCGCTTCGTCGACCGCCAGTACATGATCATCAGCTACGAGTCCGACCCGGAGGCAATTCGCGCCGCGGTGCCCGAGCCCCTGGAGCCCGACGGCAGCAACCAGGTGCTGTACGAATTCATCCGCATGCCGGATTCGACCGGCTTCGGCGACTACACCGAAACCGGCATCGTGATCCCGTGCCGCTTCCGTGGCGCCCCTGTGAACTTCGTCGCCCAGATGTACCTCGACTGCGAGCCGCCGATTTCCGCCGGCCGCGAGATCTGGGGCTTTCCGAAGAAGCTGGCCAACGTCTCGCTGCAGGTGAACCGGGACACCCTGGCCGGCCGGCTCGAATATGCCGGCCAGCCGGTGGCGCTGGCCAGCATGGCCTACAAGCACGACAACGTGGTGTGCATGCACGGCCACGGCGACGGGCAGGGCATGCATTGCGACCCGGCGCCGCTGGCCGCCAAGCTGGCCGCGACCCAGGTCAACCTGAAGCTGATCCCCGATGTCGATGGGCGTCCGGCGATCGCCCAGCTGGTGGCCTACAACCTTGCCGACATCCACGTCAAGGGCGGCTGGACGAGCCCGGCGCGGCTGCACCTGATCCCGCATGTCAATGCGCCGGTGGCGGACCTGCCGGTGCGCCGGGTGCTCGGCGGCAGCCATTTCGTCGCCGACCTGACGCTGCCCTACGGTCGCGTCCTCCACGACTATCTGAAGGAATCGTCATGGCATACCGCCTCGCCAACGCCCTTGTCCTTGGCAGCGCAGTCGGCGTGACGGTGCTGGCGCTCCAGCACTACAGCCACTGGCTGCCGGCCGGCGGCACCCGCTTCGAATTGGCACGCGAGCGCTGCTACGGCGTCGTGCGCGCCGGCCGCAACGACTGTGGCACCGCCTTGCACGCCTGTGCCGGGCAGGCTGCGGTGGACCGTGGTGCCGACGAGTGGCTGATGGTGCCGGCCGGAACCTGCCGCCGGATATCCGGCGGCCGGAGCTGGGACGAGGCCGGCTGAGGCCGGCCCGCAGCCGATGGCGCAGCCTGCACGACGGAGTCGCCGATGATCACCACCCTGTTGCACCGCTTCGCCGCGATTCGCCCCGCCGCACCCGGGATGGCCCTGCCATCGCGGGTGCGGCGCGCCGTCGAGCGCGAGCAGTATCGTGCCGAACTGCTGGTCACCGCGGTCCAGCTCGCCATCGGCCTGCTGCTGGCATTGCTGTATGCCGGCTCGCCGCCGGGATTCTCGCCGGACGCTCCGGTACGTGCCGGCCCGCTGGGTCTGATGCTGTTCGGCGAACTGGCCCTGATCCGGCTTTATCTCGTGCTGACCGGGCAGTTGGGGCGCTGGTGGCTGGGTGTCACCGTGGTCGCCGAGATGGCGCTGTTGATGTTCGTGCTTTGGGCCTACCACCTGCAGTACGAACAGCCACCGCAGTTCGCCCTGAAGAACACCCAGTTCGTCTATGTCTTCGTGCTGATCGGGCTGCGCGCGCTGCGCTTCGAACCGCTGTGGGTGATGCTCTCCGGCGCCACAGCCACGCTCGGCTGGCTGGCGATCCTGGCCCATGCGATTGTCGCCGCGCCGAGCAATCCGATCACCTGGGATTTCGTCACCTCGCTGCGATCGACGCAGATCCACTACGGAGGCGAACTCGACAAGCTGCTGGCGATCGTGGCCGTCACCGCGGTGCTGGCGCTGGCGCTGTCGCGTGCCCGCCGGCTGCTGGCCGATGCCGTATCCGGCCGTCAGTCCACCGCCGACCTGTCGCTGTTCTTCGACGATGGCGTGGTGCGCCGGATCACCGAATCCGAGGCGGAGGTGATGGCCGGCCAGGGCGAGCTTCGCGAAGCCGCGGTGCTGTTCCTCGACATGCGTGGCTTCACCAAGGCCGCCGCGACGCTGGCGCCCGGCGCACTGATCGCGCTGCTGGGCGAGTACCAGGGCCTGATGGTGCCGATTATCAAGGCCCACGGCGGCAGCATCGACAAGTTCATGGGCGACGGCATCCTCGCCAGCTTCGGCGCCGTCACGCCTGATCCGCGCTGCGCGGCCAACGCGATCGAGGCGGTGGACGCGATCTTCGCTGCCGCCGACGGCTGGCGCCGAAAGCGCCGCGAGGCCGGCCTCGCCGCGCCAGACGTCGGCGCGGGACTGGCCTCCGGCGAGGTGGTGTTCGGCATCATCGGCGAGGGCAAGCGCCTCGAATACACGGTCATCGGCGATGCAGTGAACCTGGCGGCGAAGCTCGAGAAGCACAACAAGGCCGAACACAGCCGGGGGCTGACGACGCGGCTCACGCTGGAACTGGCCGTCGGCCAGGGCTACGCGAAGGCCAAGGACGTGCTGGCGGGTCGATCCGTTGCCGGCATCGCGGAAACCGTGGATCTGGCGGTACTGGGATGGCTTTGCGACGAGCCGCGCTAGCCTACCAAGGGAGGCCCCCCGGCTCTCAATGCTCTCAACTTGAGCCACCTTGTATTCCTTGAGTGCGAAACCCCCTCGGCGTGGGTGCTCGAGCGGCAAGGCCCTGGGTCGTTGCACTGCGACGGTGCCGCGTCCGCGAGTGTTGATCGTCGGTTGATCCTTTTCATTTGAGGCAAGAACGGCAATGCCCATTTCGAGCCCTGCCATCTCGAATGGCGGCATGGATCATGCCGATGGCCTGAAACGCGCAGTAGAGGACGCCGCCGGGGCGGGAGCGGTATTTCTCAGCTACAGCCGCACCGACCGCAACGCATGCATTGCGCTGAAGTCGGCGCTCGAACAGGTGGGGCTGAAGCCGTTTCGTGACGAGGATGCGATCCGCGCCGGCGATCGCTGGTTGAGCCGTCTGGAACAGGCGCTGGTGGATTGTTCGGCCTTCGTCGTGCTGGTCGGCCGCGACGGTATCCGGCGCTGGGTCGGTGCCGAGGTGCAGGTGGCCCTGAGCCGGCACCTGTCGCCGCCGGACGATGCGCCGCGCCTGCCGATCTTTCCGGTGTTGCTCGACGGCGCGCAGGCGGATGCGCTGCCGCCGTTCCTGGCGCTGTTCCAGAGTGCGCGCTGGACGCCCGGCGAGTTGCTGCCCCAGGAGCTGCTGGCAGCGATCCGCTCCCGGGCGGTACGCTTCGAAGCGCAGCCGGCGATCGAGGGCTGTCCCTTCCTCGGCCTCAATGCCTTCGGCCGTGGTGATGCGCGGCTGTTCTTCGGCCGCCGCCGGGAAACGCTCGAAGCACTGGCCTGCCTCGGTGACCAGCAGCAGACCAACCCGGACGACCTCTCCGGCGGCGACGGCGGCGCCTACCATCGCTGGCTGCAGATCGAAGGCAACAGCGGCGCCGGCAAATCCTCGCTGGTGCAGGCCGGCATGCTCCCGATGATCGAGCAGGGGGCGCTGTGGGGCCGCACCGGCTTCGAACGGTGGACGCTGCTCGGCCCGATGATGCCGGGCCGGGACCCGCTGGCCAGGCTCGCCGAGGTGCTCGAGCAGGCCCTGGTGCCCGACCCAACGCAGCGCGATTCGCTGCGCCGATTGAAGCGCCTGGAGGAGGACGAGCGGTCGCTGGCCTTCGCGCTGCGCGATGCCCGGCAGGACGGCGGCGCGTTCCTGCTGATCGTCGATCAGTTCGAGGAACTGTTCACGTTCGCCGACGACACGCCACGCAGGCGCTTCGACGCGCTGCTGGCCCGCGCGCTGCAGGACCCGGACTGCCCGCTGTTCCTGATCAGCACGGTGCGCGCGGATTTTCTCGACCGCTTCGAGCAGTTGCCGGCCCTGCAGCAGATCTACAACCATCGCTGCAAACGCTACTTCCTGCCGACGATCTCGGAGCAGGGCCTGCGCGAGATCATCGAGGAGCCGGCGCGGCTCGCGCACCTCGATGTCGGCGAGGTGACGACGGCGATCCTGGAGGATGCGCGGGGCGAGATCGGCGCGCTGCCACTGGTCGAGAATGCGCTCTACACGCTGTGGCTGGCGCGCGAGGGCGATCGCCTGTCCGGGGAACGCTACCGAGCCTGCAACGGCATCGCCGGCATGCTGAGCGCCCAGGCCGACGCGCTGCTGGCACGCATCGGCCGGGCAGTGCCCGAGGGCGAACGGGCGGCGCTGGAACTGCTGCTGCGCCTGACCCGGATCAATGACGACGGCCGCCACACCCGCCAGCGGGTCAGCCGCGAGGAGGCCGTGCTGGTGGCCGGTGGAGGGCGCGATGCCGACGGCGAGCGGGTCGTGCAGATGCTCGCCGGCGAGCGCCGCGCCGATGCCCCGGGCGGCAACGGCCTCAACGGCGCGCTGCGGCTGATCACCACCAGCAGCGAGGGCGACGCGCGCTACGTGGACCTGATCCACGAGACGCTGCTGCGCGCCCGCAGCCGCGATCCGGACAGCGGCGAGCGCATCGGCTACTGGCCCACCCTCTACCGCTACATCGAGGAAAACCGGGACCGCGACCTCGTGCGCCAGCAGCTGCGCTTCCAGAGCGAGCGCTGGCAGCGCAGCCGCGGCCTCGGTCGGGTGTGGCATCTCGGGCTGATCGGCCTGGGACAGTACCGGCCGCTGCGACTGCCACCCGGCTCGGACGAGGCGCGCTTTCTTGCCTGGAGCCGTCGTGCCCGCGGCGCGCTGCTGGCCTGCGCGCTGCTGGTGATCGTCTATGTGGGCGAATCCTACCTATGGACCAAGCGCCACGAGCTGCCGCTCGATGCCGTCTTGTCGCTGCAGCGCTTCAGGCTTGGGTACGCGCCAACTCCAACGCTGGTCGATATTGCCGCGCCTGGCGGTCCTGTCGAACTGGGCGAGCAGGATCAGTCCATCCTGCAGCGCATTCCGGATCGATTCTTCCGCAACTTTGGTTCTCCGGGCACGCGAGCCGATGTCGCCACGGGTTTTCGGCTGGGGAAGTACGAGGTCACCTACGACGAGTACGACTACTATGTCTGGCATCAGCACCGCTCCGGCAATGGCGGACCAAAGTACCCGACCACCGCCAAGGGCGGGCGAGGAAGCCGGCCGGTGGTGAATGTGAATTGGCACGAGGCCGGCGCGTATGCCGACTGGCTGGGCGAGCGCCGGGGCGAGAAGTGCCGCTTGCCGACCGAAGCCGAGTGGGAATACGCCGCGCGGGCCGGCACCGACAGCGCTTATCCGTGGGGCGACGATCCCCGGCTTCAGACCGAAGACGGGCCATTGGCGATGGCGAATTGCGACGGCTGCGGCAGCCCATGGGACAACGAGCAGAGCGCGCCGGTCGGGCAATTCCGGGCCAACGGTTTCGGCCTGCACGACATGAGCGGCAACGTATGGGAATGGACCTGCTCGGCGTGGCAGGACAGCTTCGACGGCAGCGAGGGCAGTTGCGCGGAGCTTGACGAAGGCGGTTCCCGGGCGGTGCGCGGCGGGTCCTGGA
>JAGRFY010000092.1:15666-106746 GCA_020445765.1 Rhodocyclaceae bacterium
TATCGGTTTTCGGGTGTTGTGTTGGTCCCCCATCGAATAGCGGGCCCCGGCGCCGCTGGCCGCTGGACCGCGGGTTTGCTGTTCACTGTTTGCGTCGCGCAGCGACGCACGTAAATTTCTGGCGCAGTGCGTCGCGGCGGACCATACTTGGCGGGCAGATTGCAGTTCTGCGGGGTTCCCTGGGACGTGGCCCGGGCGGTGCGCGGCGGGTCCTGGAACAACAATGCCGTCAACGCGCGCTCGTCCGCCCGCAACGACAACCACCCGGACAACCGGAACGACAATATCGGTTTTCGGGTGTTGTGTTGGTCCCACATCGTGATCCTCCCCGAAAGGCGCCTGGGCGCCGACGGAATTTCCGGTCGACCACGGTTTGCCGGACGAGGCCGGGGAGCGATCGATGGCGCAGGTGAGTCCCGTCCGCACGTGGCAGCATCGCGTCGGGCACATATCGAAGCCGGGCGCCACCTGGATCCGCTCCCGTGGCGCCCACCCGCCTCAGCTCCGGCTCTGGCGGATCCAGCCGCCGAGCAGCTTGCCGACTTCCGCGACCTGTTCGCCGACGTGGGCGTACTGGCCATCGTTGAGCCAGCGCCAGCGATGGGCCAGGCGCAGGTACAGGCGGAGCCGGTTGAGCGCTGCGTCGGCGTCCTGCAGCGCGTCCTGACGGCGCTGGCCCCGCGTGCTCTGGGCCGCGAACACCGCCTCCTGGCAATCCAGCGCGGCGTTCATCAGGCGCAGCGTCACGGTGTGGCGATGCACGCGCGGAAATCGCTCGGCCTTGGGCAGCAGCCACTGCAGCAGATCGAACAATCGGGTGAGCAGAACCAGATCCTGTGCCATGTCATCCTCCGTTCCCAGTCCAGCCTTCGAACTGCTTTGCAGCACGCCCCATCTGCTGGCGGCGTTCGAGCGGGCCGCCCGCGGCAAGCGCCGCCGGGCATCAGTAGCGGCCGTCGAGCACCAGCTTGCTGACCGCCTGCTGGCCCTGGGCGAGCGCCTGCGGCGCGGCGAATATCGCCCCGGCGGCTACGCCCATTTCCTGATCCACGAGCCAAAGCGCCGTCGCATCAGCGCCGCAGGCTTCATCGACCGGGTCGTGCACCATGCGCTGTGCGCGGTGATCGAACCGCGCTTCGAGCGCGTCTTCATCGGCGACAGCTACGCCAATCGTGCCGGCAAGGGCACCCACCGGGCGATCGACCGCTTCCAGCACTTCGCCCGCCAGTATCGCTACGTGCTGCGCGTGGACGTCCGCCAGCACTTCGCCTCGATCGATCACGAGATCCTGCTGGCGGGCCTGGGCCGGCTGATTCCGGAGCCCGACATCATGGCGCTGGTCGCGGTTATCGTCGCCGGCGGAAGCGAGGCCTTGCGCGACGAGTACCAAATGCGATGGTTCGAGGGCGACGACCTGCTGGCGGCCTGCCGCCCGCGCGGGCTGCCGATCGGCAATCTCACCTCGCAGTTCTGGTCGAACTGCTACCTGCATCCGTTCGATCTTTTCGTGAAGCGCGAACTGGGCTGCCGTCCCTACCTGAGATACGTGGATGACTTCGCCCTGTTCAGCGATTCCAGAAGGCAGCTATGGCAATGGAAGACAGCGCTGCAGGAACGGCTGGCGCAACTGCGCCTGACCGTCCACGAGCGCAGTGCCCAGGTCATGCCGACCCATTGCGGCACGCCGTGGCTCGGTTTCGTCGTCCATCCTGATCACCGGCTGCCGAAGGCCCGCGGCGTTCGCCATGCCTCGCGCCGACTGGCGTGCCGCTACCGGGCCTATCGGGCGGGGGAGATCTCCTTCGGCGAGTTCGATGCGAGCGTCCAGTCGTGGATCAACCACGTGCGCCATGGCGACTCGTGGGGCCTGCGTCGGCAGGTGCTTGGGCAATGGCGCTTAATGCCGGTGCGATCTGGCTGATGCGTTGTTGCAGCGAGTAAGCTGGGCCGAAATGATGCAGTTGGCGTTTTTGGCTGCAGGGGTGCTCGATTCAGGCTCGCTAGTCGGCTGGTCTACTCGATTGCCGCCCGCGGCGCCTGTCGCTTTGCCGGCGGCCGCCGTGCCGATCCGGGGTCGCCCTCGGGGACGGCAGCGCATCCCGGCAAGCTCAGTCGATTCCCGGCAGGCGGGCATAGCCCGCATAGGCCACGCCCGAGAGCAGCGCCATGTCGCGATGCCAGGTGGCCAGGTCGCTCTTTGCGAAGCCGCTCAGCCGGTCGTGCCCGCAGGCACGGGCGAGCACGCACATCAGCTCGACCGCGGCGTCGAGGAAGCGGTGCAGCCGTGCCGCCGAGCTTTCGACGTCGAGGCGACGGCGCAGCTCGGGATTCTGGGTCGCGATGCCGGAGGGGCAGTTGTTGGTGTTGCAGATCCGTGCGGCGACGCAGCCGATGGCCTGGATCGCGCTGTTGGCGATGGCGATGCCGTCGGCGCCGAGCGCCAGCGCCTTGGCAAAATCGGTCGGCACGCGCAGCCCACCGGTGATGATCAGCGTCACCCGCCCGCTGGCCCCTTGCTCGTCCAGGTAGCGGCGCGCGCGCGCAAGCGCCGGAATCGTCGGCACGCTGATATGGTCGCGAAACATAACCGGCGCCGCGCCGGTACCGCCGCCGCGCCCGTCGAGAATGATGTAGTCGGCACCGGCATCGAGCGCGAATCCGATATCGCGTTCGACGTGGTTGGCGCTCAGCTTGAATCCGACCGGGATGCCGCCGCTCAATTCGCGCACGCGGTCGGCGAAGCGGCGGAAGTCGGCAACCGTCACCAGCTCGCGGAAGGTCGGCGGCGAGACCGCCGCTTGCCCTTCCGGGATGCCCCGCACGCGGGCGATCTTGCCGACGTTCTTGTTGGCCGGCAGATGCCCGCCGGTGCCGGTCTTGGCACCTTGGCCGCCCTTGAAATGGAAGGCCTGCACCTTGGCAAGAAGGGATTCCTCGAAGCCGAAGCGCGCGCTGGCGAGTTCGTAGAGATAGCGCGAGTTCTCGGCCTGCTCTTCGGGCAGCATGCCGCCCTCGCCGGAACAGATCCCGGTGCCGGCCCGCTCGGCGCCGCGGGCCAGCGCCACCTTGGCCTCCTCGGACAGCGAACCGAAGCTCATGTCCGAGACGAAGAGCGGAATCTTCAGCACCAGCGGCCGCTTCGCCTCCGGCCCGACCACCAGTTCGGTCGCCACCGGCACGTCCTCCATCAGCGGCTTGGCGGCCATCTGCGCCACCATGATCTGCAACTCGTCCCAGTGGGGCAGCAGATGGCGCGGTACGCCCATCGCCGTCATCGGACCGTGCCGGCCCATCTTCGACAGGCCGTCGCGTGCCAGTTCGTGGATGAAGGCGACGGTGGGTTCCTCGGGCGTCGCTTCGGCCCGCGGCGCGGCAGCCACCGCCTGCCCGCGGCCGGGACCTTCCTTGCCGACGTCCTCGTCCGAAAAGCGGCGATGGGTGCCGTCGCAGAACGGTGGATTGCCGGTGTGCTTGCAGGCGCACAGGAAGGCCTCGCCGTCATCGTCGGCGACGAAGGCCTTGGGATCGAAGCCGCTGCCGGCGTGCGAGCCGTCGCAGAACGGTTGACTGGCCGAGCGCCCGCAAACGCAGAAGTAATACTCCTGCCCCTTGTGCAGTGAAACCTTCCTTGGCTTGTTGTCGGCAACGACTGGGCCTTTCATGCTTCCTCCGGACGTGGGAACGACGCGGCGGCCGACCCGTGTCGACGCCCCGGATGTCATTGTACGAACAGACCGGCCGGGGCGGCGGCCAAGCGGCCGGACGAGGCCGTGCGAAGCCCGGTCGCTCGACCATAATTCGGATGTTCGAGGCCTTGCGAGTGCCTGTCGTGGCTGCACATCGTTCCGTTGATGGTGGCTGGGCTTCCCGTTCTTCGCGGGACCATGCCGCCGGGCGCAAGACGCGTGGCGTGGTTCTGGCCGACCTCACCTGGCCGCAGGCCGAAGCGATCCTCACCGTCGATGCCGTGGTGGTGACACCGCTCGGTGCCGCAGCCAAGGAGCACGGCCCCCATTTGCGGCTGGACAACGACCTGCGCCTGGCGCAATACCTGGCGGCGCGCGTCGTCGAGGCCAGCCAGGTGGTGCTGGCGCCGACCATTCCGTACCACTTCTATCCGGCTTTCGTCGAGTATCCGGGCTCCACCCATCTGAGCTTCGACACCGCCCGCGACCTGCTGCTCGACATCGTCCGCAGCCTGGCACGCCACGGGCCACGACGCTTCTATGTGCTGAACACCGGCATCTCGACCATCGCTCCGCTGCAGGCCGCGGCCGAGCGATTGGCGGAAGACGGCATTCTGCTTCGCTTCACCGACCTGCGCGCAGCCGGCGCGGATGCGCGGATGGGCGTCGAACGACAGCAGCGCGGCAGCCATGCCGACGAGATCGAGACTTCGGTGATGCTGCATATCGCGCCCGACCGCGTGGACATGACGCGCGCGGTGCGTGACGACAATCCGGCGGCGCCGGGCGGGCTGACCCGCGACGCCGTCGGCGAAGGCATCTTCTCGCCCTCTGGCGTTTGGGGCGACGCCACGCTGGCGACGCCGGAGAAGGGACGCATCGTGATCGAGGCGGTCGTCGCGCACATTCTTGGCGAGCTTGCCGCACTGCGCGATTCCGTGTGTCCGAAGCCGAAATGAGTCGATCGCGCTGATCGATGCCGCGGCCGGGCGCGCATCCGGGCCTCGCCCGTCGAGCCGCGCCGGACCACGGCGAACGATCTTGTACGACCGGCCGCGCATCCCTGCCCGGGGTGGCCGGCATGCACGGCCGCATACCTCGACGAAACGTGTACCGCGCCGTGACCGCGCCGTGATCGCCGCCGCGCAGAGTGACCACCATGGTCGGGCGGCGGACGCTCCGCCGCCGGCCCCACCAGTCAAGCCAGGAGGCGATCATGCAAAGCGGATTGTGCACTGCCCGGTTGCAGGCCGAGAACAGGCGCTTCGCCGGTAGCGGCGGGCGCAGCGAGGAAAACCGCGGCGCTGGCTTTCGTCCCGCGTTTCGCGACCATGCCAGCGGCGTTGTGTGGCTGTCGCGCTTCCACGACGGGCGGCCGGCACCGTGCCACCTGCTCGACGGTCTGCCCGACGAGGCGGTGTCGCAAAGAGCTGCCGACGGCCGGCCACGCGCGCTGAAATCCTCGGTCGAATCGGGCTTCGTGCGCAACGGCGTGTTCTTTACCCGCGATCAGGCCGCAGCCTGGTTCTCTGCCCACTGAGATGGCGTCGCGACGGGATCGAAGCTCCAGCCGGCCGTGAAGATTTCGTGATCGTCGGCCGCCAGCATGGTGATGCCGGACCCGCCACCAGCGCGTGACGGCGCCCCCGAACCAAGACGACTGGAGGTCGATCATGTTTACCAAGCGATTCTCTTTGCTGAGCCGGAATTCCCTGAGTGCCGTTTGTGTCGTGCTGGCGGTTTCGGCAGTGCCCGCCGGTTTCGCACGGGCCGACGACGAACCGACGCTGTTCGTCGAAAGCGCCGTCGAGCATCCGGACAACACCGTGACCCTGCCGCTCTACCTGGGCGTCAGCGACGGCCGCCCGGTGTGGTTCGTGATCCTCGACGCCTCAGACGGCAAGGACGCCGCGCGGCTCGGCGTGAACCAGGCATCGAAGCTCGCCAATGCCCGCGATACCGGCGCAGTGCAGCATGTGACGATGGCGGACGGCGTGGTCGAGTTCACGGCCACCGTGGACTTCACACCGGAGCGGATCGTCACGCCGGGGCCGGGCGGCTTTCCGCCGCAGCAACCGACCGCGCCGGGCGCCGTCGGCGAAGCGGGCTACAGTCCGCTGGTGCAGATGCCGGACGGGCGGGTACTGAATGCGCCCCATGTCGCCAACGACAGTGGCATCGCCGACAAGGTGGTGGCGATCGACTTCGATGGGCGCACCGTGCGTATTCTCGAGACCGACGGCTTCTCCGGCGGCAAGGCGGTGCGCTACGTGTCCACCGACGCGTCGGATCCGGTCGTCGCGGCGCTGGAGGGCGTGACCTACGCGCCGGCGCTTGCCGCCGCACCGAGTGCCGGCGCCGACGGCACCGACTCGGCGCGGGCCAGTCTGGCCGCCTTCGTCAATGGCCAGACCGGTGACGCGAACGACCAGCGCCAGGGGCTGAACTCGGCCCTGATCGATGGCCTGGACCCGCTCAACGTGCTGTCCTGGAATCCTTCGCAGGGGCGCTACAGCCCGCTCTGGGACGTCTTTCCGGCGGCCTGGAGCCCGGCTGCGGTGGCCGCCGGCGAGAACCTGCGCCAGAGCGATTTCGGCGATGTGCGCAACCTTGCGCAGAAGCGTATCGTGACGGCGCCGGACGGCACGCCGTTCGCGGCTGCGAACATCGTCGTCAATTGCCCGATCATCAGCATGGATTAGCCCACCAGAATCGCCTCCGGCCTCGTGGTGCGGTATCGCGCTGGCGGTCGTCGCGGGATGGCGCGGTCGCTGAGCTGCCGGCGTCCTGTCGAATCGGCTGCGGCCCATGCGACATGGCTTTGCAGGCGGCGATCGCCGCGCCAGACCAGGAGACCGAGATGCGATTCATGGTGATGATCCGTGCGACGGCACAGAGCGAGGCCGGCGAGATGCCGGGTGAAGACCTGCTGACCGAGATGGGACGCTTCAACGAAGCGCTGGTCGAGGCCGGCGTGATACTCGCCGGCGAGGGCCTCCAGCCGAGCGCGAAGGGGGCCCGGGTACGCTTCTCGGGGTCGCAACGTACGGTGGTCGATGGCCCGTTCGCCGAGACCAAGGAACTGATCGCCGGTTTCTGGCTGTGGCGTTGTGCGTCGCTCGATGAAGCGGTGGCGTGGGCCAAGCGCTGCCCGAATCCGATGGAAGGCGAGTCGGAGATCGAGATCCGTCCCGTGTTCGAGGTCGAGGACTTCGGCGATGCGATGTCACCGGAACTGCGCGAGCAGGAAGCGCGTCTGCGCGATCGGGTGGCGTCGTCGGATCGACGGGACCGATGATCTTCGGTACCGCCGGTCGATGAGGCTGGCCTCGGTCGACCCACGGATGGAACGCCGCGCAATCCGCGTGATCGCCGGCATCGAGGCGTTCAAGGGGGTGCTGGTGCTGCTGGCGGCCGCCGGCGTGCTGTCGCTGATCCATCGCGACCTGCACGCGATAGCGGCGGCGCTGATCAGCCATGCGCATCTGAATCCCGCGTCGCACTACCCGCGGATCTTTCTCGACGCGGCAGCCGACCTGCACAACGGTCGCTTGTTGTGGCTGGCGGCCGGTGCGGCCGGGTATTCGATGCTGCGTCTGGCCGAGGCCTGGGGACTGTACCGCGAGCGCGCCTGGGCGGAGGTGTTGGCGGCGGCCAGCGGTGCCCTCTACCTGCCGTTCGAAGTGGTCGAACTGATGCGACACCCGGGTTGGCCCGGTGTCGCGGTGCTGTCCGTGAACCTGGTCGTCGTCGGCGTCATGGTCGTCGCGCTGATCGCGCGACGTCGCACCGGCAAGGCCTGAAGCAGCCGCCGCCCGGTGGCGTCGGGTGGAGGCCGCGGGGGCTATCGAAGCCCGATTGCGGTAGTCTTGAACGCCCACGAACTCGAACGGGGACCGGGTGCATGACGGAACAGACAGGCGGCGACGCCCGGCGGCGGGTACTCAATGTCGGCGGCAACAACCACGAAATCGCTCTGCCGGCACATTTCAATGGCTGGCAGCACCTGTTGCTGGACATCGATCCGGCCGGCCAGCCCGACATCGTCTGCGATGCACGGGAACTCCAACGCCTCGACGGCGCGACGATGGACGCGGTGCATTGTGCGCACAATCTCGAGCACTATCATCGCCACGAGGTGCGTCGCGTGCTCGCCGGTTTCCGGCACGTGTTGAAGCCGGACGGCTTCTGCGAGATCCGCGTGCCCGACATCGGCGAAGTGATGCGTCAGTCGGTTGCCCGCGGGCTGGACATCGACGACACCCTGTACGAATCCGGTGCCGGACCGATCACGGTCAGGGACGTGATCTATGGCTGGGGTGCCGAGGTCGAGCGCAGCGGCAACGATTTCTACTGCCACAAGACCGGTTTCACGCCGAAGGCGATGATCAGCGTGCTCACGGAGGCCGGCTTCGGCACCGTCTACTGCGGGTCGGGCAACCTCGAGGTGCGGGCGATCGCGTTCGTCGCCAAGCCGACGCCGTTCCACCTGCAACTGCTCGGCATCGCGCCGCCACCCGGAAGCTGATACGTCCGTGACGCCCAGCCCGGGGCCCGCGGTGCCCGGCGACGCCTCGCCTGCCCAGGAGATTGCGCCCATGGAGTTCCAGCCGATCATCGATGACATTGCCGCTGTGCTGGCGGCGGAGCGGGGTGCCGGCCGGGTCGCGAGCTACATCCCTGCACTGGCGCGGGTCGACCCGGCGCAGTTCGGCATCGCGCTATGCACCGGGGACGGGCGGGTCTGCGCGGCCGGCGACGCCGACGTACCGTTTTCGATCCAGAGCATCTCCAAGCTGTTTTCGCTGGCGCTGGCGATGCGCCACGTCGGCGACGCCCTGTGGCAGCGCATCGGCCGCGAACCGTCGGGCAACCCCTTCAATTCGCTGGTGCAGCTCGAATGGGAGCAGGGCGTGCCGCGCAATCCCTTCATCAACGCCGGCGCGATCGCCGTCGCCGATCGACTGGTCAGCGCATGCCCCGACGCGCGGGCCACGCTGCTCGCGATGGTCGGCAGCCTGTGCGGCGAGGCGGTTGCCTTCGACGAGGAGGTGGCCGCGTCGGAGGCCGCCACCGGCTTTCGCAACATCGCACTCGCCAATTTCATGCGCAGCTTCGGCAAGATCGACAACGATGTCGACACGGTGCTCGACTTGTACTTCCACCAGTGTTCGGTGGCGATGAGCTGCGTCCAGCTTGCCCGCGCGACCGCATTTCTGTGCCGTGACGGCGCCCACCCGCTGGACGGCAGCACGGTCGTGACGGAACGCCAGGCCCGACGGCTGAACGCGTTGATGCTGACCTGCGGCACCTACGACGCAGCCGGCGAGTTTGCCTTCCGCATCGGCCTGCCGTGCAAGAGCGGCGTCGGCGGTGGCATCGTCGCGGTGGTGCCGGACCGGCTCAGCCTGTGCGTATGGTCGCCCGGTCTCGACCAGACCGGGAATTCGCTGCTCGGCATGAGGGCGCTGGAGATGTTTGCTGCCAGGACCGGACTGTCGGTGTTCTGAGCAACGCCCCGACCGAGCTATTTCAGTGCGAAGCCGAGATTGTTGAGCGCTTCCACCAAACGATCGCGGCCGGTCAGCGAAGCGGGGCCGGCGACCCGCTTCGACGAATGCACCGACCAGGTGCCCCGCACGTTCATGTGCTGGCTCTCGTAGAAGCGTGCCATTGCCTCGTCGTAGGCTGCGAGCGGCGCGTCCTGCTGCGCCAGCGAGTACTGCTCTTGGTGAAGCACCACCGATTGCGCCGGGCGGGGCTTGATCGATGCCGGCTTCGATTCGTCGGCATGGCCGACGCACATGCCGAATACGGCGAAGACCCGCGGCGGCAATCCGAGAATCCGCGCGACCTCCTCAGGGCGATTGCGCATGCCGCCGATGTAGACCAGTGACAGCCCGAGTGATTCGGCCGCGATGGCGGCATTCTGGGCCGCCAGTGCCGCATCGATGACCCCGACCAGCAGCATCTCGGTGTAGTCGAGCGCCTCGTCCGGCCGCTGGCAATGCTCGGCGACCCGATGAAGGCGGGCGAGATCGGCGAGCCATACCAGTTGCAGCGGTGCGTCGCGCACGTGAGCCTGCCCGCCCGCGCATTCGGCAAGCGCAGCCTTGCGTTCGGCGTCACGCACTGCAACCACGCTCCAGGCGTGCAGGTTCGACGAACTGGCCGCCGACTGGGCGGCCGCGATAATGGCCGCGAGCTGGTCGTCAGTGACTGGATCCGGTCGGTAGGCGCGGACCGAGCGGTGGCTCAGCAGCTGTTCGATGACAGGCGTCACCGCTGCGGGGACGGCCACGGCGTCGGTGCCGTAGCGGGCCTGGAGAAGCGAGCGGTAGTCGTTCATGGGATTCCTTTGTGAAGCGTCACCTTGGGGGATTCTATGCGAGCCGGGCGGATCGGGCCGAACCGCGGCGAAGGGGCAACTTAGCAAGTTTTGAGCATTCCCATCCGAAACTCTGAGCGGCGAGGTGTCCAGCGATTGCCGAACATGGTGGCCGGCAATGAGCCGGAAACCGGGAGCATCCGAGATGAGAGCCAGACACCTTTCCCTATGCATGTCCGCCGTGCTGTCGCTGGTGGCCGTGTCGCAACACGCAATGGCGGGCGATCCGCTGCTGGAACGCGGACGCTACGTCGCCCGCGTCGCCGGATGCAACGATTGCCATACCGCCGGCTATGCGCAGAGTGCCGGTCAGGTGCCCGAAGCGCAGTGGCTGACCGGCGACCGGCTGGGTTGGCAGGGTCCCTGGGGTACGACCTATGCGACCAACCTCCGGCGCTACATGGCCGGCATCAGCGAGGCCGAGTGGCTCGCCCGTGCCCCGAAGCTCGGCGCTCGCCCGCCGATGCCATGGTTCGCGCTGCGAGACATGACGGAGGACGACCTGCGGGCACTCTACCGCTTGATCCGCTCGCTCGGTCCGGCCGGTGACGACGCGCCGACCTTCGCGCCGCCCGGACAGTCGGTGAGCGGGCCGGTGGTGCGCTTTCCGACCTCTCCCGGCTGAAACCGGGCGGCGGCGCCCCCTGCCGCCGCCCCCTCTTTCGCAGCCCTGCGGCGCTGGCTATGATGCGACATCATGGCCTCGTGTGCGCCGATCGAACCCAGGATCGCCCGGTTGATTTCCGGTGGGGTCTCGATCAGCCTGGCTTCGTGCAGCCCCGGCGGACTGCCGAGCATGGCGCGGGGCAGCGGCTGCCGAGTCGGGGACGATGGGCGGACGATGACCATCCTGCTGGCGGCCACGCCGGCTGCTGCGCTGCTCGACGACGTGCGCCGAAGTTCCCGGATCGCGGCGGTGTTCAGCCAGCCTTCCACCCATTTCACGCTCCAGTTCAAGGGGACGGATGCCCGCATCGTGCCGGCCGAGGGCGGCGATCCCGATCGCGCATGGGCCTACGTCGATGCCTTCGCGGCGGAGCTGTCCGGCCTCGGCTATCCGGTCGAGGTGATCCGCTGCCTGCTGCAGTCGAGCGCGGACGATCTGGTCGCGGTCCGCTTCACCGTCGACGCGGGCTTCTCCCAGACGCCCGGCCCCGGCGCCGGACAACCGCTGGCGCCGGCGCCATGAGAGTTCGCCTCGAGGACATCCGCGCCTGTCTCGACGGGGCGATTCCCGGCAGCATCGCGACGGTCGCGGCCGACGGCACGCCCAACATCGCCTACCTGTCGCAGGTGCAGTACGTGGACAGCGGGCACGTGGCCCTGTCCTATCAGTTCTTCAGCAGCACCCGGCGCAACGTGCTGGCGAGTGCCTTTGCGCGGGTCGCCCTGATCCACCCATTCACCGCCGCCCACTACCGACTGACCCTCGAGTACCTGCGTACCGAAACCGAGGGCCCGCTGTTCGAAGGAATGAAGGCCAAGCTGGCCGGCATCGCCTCGCACACCGGCATGGCCGACGTCTTCCGCTTGCTGGGCTCCGATGTCTACCGTGTGCTCGACATCGAGCAGGTGCCGGGCCACTGCCTGCCGGCGCCCCCTGTGCGACGCAACGTGGTACTCGCGCTGCGGCGCAGCAGTGAGCGGCTGCGCGACGCCACCGACCTCGAAGGCCTGCTCGCCGGGGCGCTGGCCTCGCTGGCGGATCATTTCGCGATCGATCATGCGATGGTGCTGATGGCGGACGAGCGACGCCAGGCGCTCTACACGATCGCGAGTCATGGCTACGAGAGTTCCGGCGTCGGCTCTGAGATCCCGTTCGGGCATGGCGTCATCGGTGTCGCCGCGCGCGAACTGGCGCCGATCCGGATCGGTCATTTCAGTGCCGAATACGCCTACGGACGTGCGATCCGGGAGAATCTCAGCGCCTGTGGGCTGACCTCCGGGCTGGATGCGGAAATTCCGCTGCCGGGGCTGTCCGACGTCCGCAGCCAGCTGGCGGTACCGATTGCCGTCAACGGGCGCCTGCTCGGGGTGCTGTGTGCCGAAAGCGCCCGGGATCTTGCCTTCGACTACGACGACGAGGACGCCCTGGTGGCGCTGGCGGCACTGCTCGGCGCGATGATGCAATCGCTGCAGCACGGCGCAGACGTACCCGACGAGCGCAACCGCAGGACTGCCGATCGCGATGCGACCGACGGTACGCCGCTCAGCGTCCGCCATTTCGACGAGAACGACAGCATCTTCGTTGGTGACGACTATCTGATCAAGGGCGTGGCCGGCTCGATCTTCTGGGCACTGGTGCGTGACTACGCATCGCTCGGGCGGGTCGCGTTCAGCAATCGCGAGCTGCGGCTGGATCCACGGATCCGCCTGCCCGAGCTGGGCGACAATCTTGAAGCCCGTCTGATCCTGCTCAAGCGCCGACTCGAAGAGCGTGACTGCGGCATCCGCATCGAGAAGCGTGGTCGCGGCCGCATCGCGCTGCAGGTCGAACGACCCTTGCAGCTGGTCGACATCCCGCGACAGCTACCGAACTCGGTCAAGCGTCCCTAAGAGTTTCGTAAGGCCGATCGAACGGCCGCAAAGCCGTCCTGGAGTCCTTCCTGCGGCGACCGGTGTCATCGCGTTCGAGATCACGACCGGCGAGGGTGGCACGGCATGAAGATCGATTCGGACTACGCGGACGGGCTGGCGCTGTACGAGGCCATGCAGACGATCTGCAGCTTCGAGCGGCGCATGGCGGTGCTGCAGGCCCAGGGCATGGCGCCGGGCACCTGCACCGCGGTCGGCCAGGCAGCGGCGGCAGTGGGCGTGATGGTCGCCACCCGCATCGTGGCCTGACGCGTGGTTCAGCGAGCCGTCCGGCCTCGGCGCCACGCCAGCACGCTCACCAGCAGCGCCGGCAGGAAGGTCAGCGTGACCACCATCGTGAACACCAGCCCGAACAGCACGATCGCACCGAGGCCGCGGTAGAGTTCGCTGCCGGCGCCCGGCACCAGCACCAATGGCGACAGGCCGCAGACCGTGGTGATGGTGGACATGGCGATCGGACGCAGGCGCGAAGCCACCGCCTCACGCACCGCCTCGCGCTCGGTCATGCCGTCTTCGCGCAGATTTCGAATGGCGCGTTCGACGATCAGGATCGGGTTGTTGACCACCGTGCCGACGAGGATCAGGAAGCCCAGCATCGTGATCATGTCGAAGGCCTGGCTGATCGGCGGCAGTCCGACCATCGGCAGCGCATGGCCGGCGGCGTTGAGCAGCCACAGGCCGACGATGCCGCCGCCGATGCCGAGCGGGACCGTGGTCATGATCAGGAAGGGATAGCCCCAGTGGGAGAAGATCGCGACCAGCAACAGGTAGCACAGCAGCACTGCGACGACGAAGTTGCCGGCCAGGGCGCTTCGCGTGGCGTCGAGCGCGTCGCTGGCGCCGGAGAGCTTGACGTGGATCGCATCCGGGATTTCGCCGTTGCTGCGGGCAACTTCGATCAACTCGTTGCGCACCTTGTCGACTGCGGTCTCGAGCGCCACCTCGCGCGGAGGGATGATCGACAGCGTGACCGTGCGCTGGCCGTTGACCCGGCGCACGTTCTCGGTATCGACGGTCTCTACCACATCCGCGAGACTGGCCAGCGGCAACACGGCGCCGTCGCGCCCGACCACCGGCATCGCGCCGATCTGGTCGAGGCGGGTGATGCGGCCTTCGCTGCTGTACAGATAGATATCGATCTTTTCGTCGCCGAGGAAGATCTCGTCCAGATAGGTACCGTCGGCCGTCGCGGCGACGGCGTAGCCGAGCGCGCGACTGTCGATGCCGAGCTCCGCCAGGCGCTGCCAGCGCGGACGGATCTCGATCAGGGGCTGGCCGAGGGAGAGGCTGGTGGGGTTTGATCGGATTCGCGGGTTGTCGAACAAGGCCTCGGCTCTGCTGCGCAGTACCTCCGCAACCTGGAATATCTCGGTCAGCCGGTCGCCCGAAATGTCCACATTGACGCTGCGGGTACCGCCGTAGTTGCTGGCAAAGATCGACCCGCGTGACGAAAACGCGCGCATGCCGGGAATCGCGCGCATCTCGCGCACGATGACATCCATCAGGCCTTCGATGTTGCGCGTGTCCCAGTCTACCGGTTCCGCGATGACGCGCACCTGTTCGCTCTGCACGATCACCAGCATGTAGCTGATCGCCGGAATCTCGGTCTTGCCGGCGAGGAAGCGAGCGGGATCGTCACCGACCGCCGGCAGCAGCTTTTGCTGGAAGCGTTCGGCGGCCTCGCTCATCTCTTCGATGCTGTAGCCGGAAGGCGCTGCCATCAGAGAGAAGCTCTTCGGTTCCTCGCCGTCCGGCAGGTATTCGGCCGGCGGCGTCAGGCGCACGAAAGCAAGCAAGGCCAGTCCGCCGACGATGAGCAGACACGATGTGCGCCGCCAGGCGGTGGCCGTGAGCCACGCCGAGGATTCGACAATGGCCCTGCCGAGGGCGGCGCCCGCACGGGAATGGCTGCGTTCCTCGCGAAACTCGAAGCTGACGAAAGCGGTGGGAATGACCAGCAGCGCGACCGCCATCGACACCAGGATTGCGGCCGACAGCGCGACCGCGATGTCCGAATAGAGCTGGCCGGCCTCTTCGCGCACGAACAGCACCGGAAGAAACACCAGCACCGTGGTCAAGGTCGAGGCCAGCACGGCGCTCCAGACCTGGCGCACGCCGATCAGGGCCGCCTCGAGTCGCCTGCGGCCGCGGGCGAGTTCGCGCTCGATGCTCTCGAGGACGACGATGGAGTTGTCCAGCGTCATGCCGATGGCGAAGGCGACACCGGCCAGCGAGACTACGTTGATCGTGCGCCCGGCCAGCAGCAGGCCGAGGAAACTGGCGATCGTGCATACCGGAATGCCGGCGACACCGATCAGCGTCGCCGGCAGTGATCTCAGGAACACGTACATGACGGCGGTGGCCAACAAGGCGCCGATCAGCAGGTTCTGCCAGACATTGGCCACCGCCGCCTCGACGTAGCGGACATCGTCGGTGGTGGCGTTCATGACCATGCCGGCAGGTGCCAGCACCGATGCATTGATCACCGCCACGTCGGCCAGCACGGCATCCTTGATGGCGATGACATTGGAGCCGGGCTCGCGCCGGATCGACAGATTCACCGCCCGCTCGCCATTGACGTAGGTCTTGGAGCGGATCTCGGCGAAGCCCATCTCGACGTGGCCGATGTCGCGCAGTCGCAGGATGGCGTCGCCCTCGCGGCGGATGATCAGATCCTCGATCTGGGCGACATCGTCGAAGCGACCTACCGTGCGCAGCAGATAGCGACGCTTGCCGCTGTCGACGTCGCCGCCGGATACGTCTCGGTTGCGGGCACGCAGCGCGTCGCGCACCTCGGCCAGCGTCACCCCGCGCTCCGCCAGCAGTCGCGGCTCGACGAAAACCTGGGCCTGGCGCTCGACACCGCCCCAGATGCTGACCTCCGAGACGCCGTCGATGCGCTCCAGGCGGGTGCGCACGCGCTCGTCGAGAAAGTCGTTCATCTCCTCCATGCGCAGGCCGCGGGGATTGCCCGGCAGCGGCTGGACGCGGAAGAACATGAAGGAGTTGGACGAGAACGAACTGGTGAAGATGCGCGGCTCGTCCACGTTCTCGGGATAGGACGAAACCTGCGACAGGGCGTTGCTGACCCGGATCAGCGCGTCGTTGATGTCAGTGCCGAACGGGAATTCGAGTTCGACGCGGGCATTGCCGGTACTGGCCCCCGAGAGCATGCGCTGCACGCCGGGGACGTTGCGCAGGTAGCGCTCCTGCTCGATCAGGATCTCCTTCTCAACGTCCTGCGGGGTCGCCCCTGGCCAACTCGTGCGGATCGAGATCGTGCGCACTTCCAGGTCGGGAATCATCTGCACCGGCACTCGCAGCAGCGCCATGATGCCGAAGATGCAGACCACCAGGATGCCGACGGCGAGAAGCGTGCCACGCTTGATGACGGCCTCGAACACGGCTCAAGCCTCTGTCGGTTTCATCGCGTCGCGACGACCCGGAGCGGCTGGCCGTCGCGCAGGCGCTCGTTGCCGCGAACCACCACCATCTGGCCGGCGGCGAGTCCGTCCGCGACCTCGATTCGGTCGCCCAGGGTGCGGCCGACGCGCACTTCGCGGCGGCGGGCGACGACGTTGCCGTCGCCGTCGCTGGCCGCCAGCCAGACTTCGGCACGACCGTCCGCGTGGCGCAGCACGGCATCGCGCGGTACGGCGACACCGCTGCCATCCTCGCCGAGTCGGAACTGGACGTGGGCGGACATGCCGGGTGCAATGCGGTCGCCGGCATCGTCCACCAGCACGCGCACGAGGAAGGTGCGGGCAGTGGCATCACCGACCGGTACGCGCGCGGCGATGCGTCCCGGCAGGCGGAGGTCTGGCAGGGCGTCGGGCATTACCAGCACCGGCGTTTCCGGAGTGAGTTCGGCAAAGCGTTCCTGGGGCACCTGGACGTCGATGCGCAGAGGCCGCGTGGCTACCAGTTCGAACACTGAATCGCCGGTGTCGACCCATTCGCCCAGTTCGGTACTTCGGCGCACGATGACGCCCTCGAACGGCGCGCTGACGCGATGGCGAGCGACCCGCTCGGCAGACTCGCGGGACTGCGCCACGATGCGTCGCTCCGCGGCGAGCGCGATGTCGACCTCGGCCTGGCTGGCCGGCAGGCGTGTCTCGGGCAGGAAGGCCTTGTCCACGAGCGATCGCGCCTCGCCATGCAGGCGGCGAGCTTCGCGTACCCGGGTGCGTGCCTCTTCGAGCTGGGCCTGGTCGCGGCGCAGGGCGAGGCGGGCCAATTCGTCGTCGAGCTCGAGCAGCAACTGGCCGGCTCGCACCCGATCGCCGACGTCGGCGGCAATTGCAGCCACCAGCCCGCCGACCCGCGGAGAGAGTTCGGCCCGGCGCTGGGCGGTGACGGTGCCGCTCAGATCGAGGATGCGGTCACGACCGCTGGGTTTCAGCGTCGCGACTTCCACCGGCGCGGCCTGCTCTTGCGCATGGGCGCCGGCAAGCAGGGCAACGAGGCAGGCGAGTGCGCCGAGGCTTCTTCGAATTCTGTCCATTCAGCGCGGGCTGCGGCCGCTGGCGCGAGTTTCCATACTTGCCAATCTTAACCTCCCGTGTGTGATCGGTGGCAGCGTGCACTCCCGCGCCGCCAAAGCCGAAACGGTTGTACCCTCTGCCGCATTACCGGTCGGGAGACGACATGAGACTCGTGCTTGGCATTCTCGCTGTCGCCGGCGTGCTGGCGCTGGCCTGGTTCGTGTCGCGCCCGCCGAAGCTCGATCCGCCGCGGGCGGCACCGCCGGTGGTGCAGGCCCAGCCGCCCAGCGTGTCGCAAGGGGAAGTCCTGCCGCCGACTCAGCCCGAATTCCCGATCGATCGCCTCGTGCTCAGCGGCGACGGTGTCGACGCCGGCGAGGCGCAGCCGTCGGGTGACGCCGCGCAGCAGCCGGTCACGCCGCTGCCGTCGCTCGCCGACAGCGCGGAGCACGTCGAGCGCTGGCTGGTTGCCAGTGTCGGCGAGCGTGCTCGCGGCCTGCTGGCCGGCAGCGATGTGGTACGCCGGGTGGTGGCCACGGTGGACAACCTGTCGCGCGAGAAGGCTTCGGTCAGGCTGTGGCCGGTATCCACCGCAGCGGGGCTGCCGATCGTCGAATCCGGTCGCGGCGGGCCGGTGCTGATGCCGGCCAATGCGGCACGCTACGCCGCCTTCGTCGAAATGGCGGAGTCGGTCAATGTCGACGCCCTTGTTTCCGGCTACAAGGCGCTCTATCCGGCGTTCCAGGAAGCCTACCGGGAACTCGGATATCCCACCGGCAATTTCAACGACCGGCTGGTCGGAGCGATCGACCATCTGCTGGCTTCGCCGGAAATCGAAGGTCCGATCGCGCTGGTGCAGCCGAAGGTCATCTACCAGTTTGCCGATCCCGAACTCGAGTCGTTGTCGGCCGGGCAGAAGATCATGGTGCGCATCGGCCCCGACAACGCCCGGCGGGTCAAGCAGCGCCTGCGGCTGATCCGCCGACGGCTGGCCGGTCAGCGCTGATCATGCCGGCGCCAGTGCCGGATCGGTCGGCTGCTTGGGCGTGATCGTCCGCAGCCGCAGCGACACCAGCAGCACCGCGACGATGCTCGCGGCGAGAAGGCTGACCACGCCCGGCCAGGCATGGCCGGCCCAGGCCAGCCCGGCCGAACTGCCGAGGACGCTGCCGCCGAGGTAATAGCTCGACAGGTAGATGGCGGCGCCGAGCGCGCGGCGCTCGCCGGCCCGCCTTCCGACCCAGCCGCTGGCAATGCTGTGGGCACCGAAGAAGCCGAAGGTGAAAAGCGCCAGTCCGAAGGCGATCGGCAGCAAGTGGTCGACCAGCGTGGTCAGCAGGCCCACCAGGGCGACTGTTGTCATCGCCCAGAGGACGTTGCGACGCCCGAAACGATCGGCGAGGCGGCCCGCCCAGGCCGAAGACCAGCTGCCGATCATGTAGGTCAGGAAGATCGCGCCGATCCAGGCTGGTGCCAGCTCGAAGGGTGCGGCGACCAGGCGGAAGCCGAGGAAGTTGTAGAAGCCGACGAAGGCGCCCATCAGCAGGAAGGCAGTGAGGAACAGCCAGGGCAGGCCGCGATCGGTATAGATCGCGGTGACATCGCGCCATAGCTCGGACAGCGCGAGGCTGCGAACGCGGAAGTGGTGCGAACTCGGCAGCGCGCGCCAGAAGAGCAAGGCCGCCACCACGCCGACGACACCGAGGCCGGCCAGCGCAATCCGCCAGTCGCCGATATCCGCGAGCAGCGCCGAGATGACGCGGCCGCTCATGCCGCCGAATGCGTTGCCGGCGATGTAGAGTCCCATCGCGCGGCCTTGGGCGTTCGGCGCGATCTCCTCGCCGAGATAGGCCATCGCTGCCGCCGGCACGCCGGCGATGGCCATTCCCAGCAGACCACGCAGTACCAGCAACTGGGTGAAATCGGTCACCACGGCGGACAGCGTGGCGAACACGGCGGCGGCAATCAGCGACCAGCGCATCACCCGCTGGCGGCCGAATCGGTCTGACAACAGGCTTGCGGGGATCAGCATGGCTGCCAGCGTGATCGTTCCTGCCGACACGCTGAGACTCGCGGTGGCCGGCGACACGCCGAAGTGGTCGACCAGCAGCGGCAGCAGCGGCTGCGTGCCGTAGAGCATCGCGAAACATGCGAAGCCGGCGACGAACATCGCCAGATTGGCTCGGCGGTAACCGTCGGTGCCGGCTTCGAGGCGCTGCGGGGCGTGGGCGTCTTGCATGTCGTCGGGCTCGGTCGGGTCGGCTTCAGGGGCTGCGGTGTGGTGATGACAGCGACGATATGCTGGACTAAAAGTAGTGTCCAATATATTTTTAGATTGATATTGATATATGGAAAGTATCAATGGAGTTGCGCCACCTCCGCTACTTCGTCGCCGTCGCCGAAGAGCTCAATTTCAGAAGGGCAGCCGAACGGCTGCACATCGGCCAGCCGCCGCTGTCGATCCAGATCCGTGCGCTCGAAGAAGAGGTCGGCGCCCGCCTGCTCGAGCGCAGCAAGCGTCGGGTAAGCCTCACCGAAGCCGGAACGCGATTCCTGCGCCGGGCGCGAGACATTCTTGCCGCGGCCGGTGAGGCGGTCGATGAAGCGCGACAGGTTGCCCGCGGCGAACTCGGCAGCCTGCGGGTGGGCTTCACTTCTTCGCTCCCCTATACGTCGACCCTGCCCGATCTGCTGGTTGCCTATCGCCGGCGCCATCCGGGGGTGGAACTGCAGTTGAAGGAGATGTTCACGACCGACCAGCTGTCGGCAATCGCGGCCGGCGGCCTCGATGTCGGACTGGTGCGCTATGTCGGCGGCGTACGGCCACCCGGTGTCGCGGTCCGCGAGATCGGCCGTGATCCGCTGTGCCTCGTGCTCAACGCCGCCCATCCGCTGGCCGGCCGCGACAGCGTCCGCCTCGCGGAGGTCGCGGGCGAGGGATTCATCGGGTTCCCGGATGGCGTCGGCACGGGCCTGCCAGACATCTTGCGGCGCCTGTGCCGGCAGGCCGGTTTCGAACCGCGAATCGTGCAGACCGCGCGCGAAGCGACGACCCAGGTCGGGCTGGTCGGCGCCGGCATCGGCATGGCGCTGCTGCCGGCGCCGCTTGCGTGCATTCGTCTGCCGCGGGTGCGCTATGTGCCGATTGCCGACGACGGCGCCTCGTTCGTGCTTTCCGTCGCCTGGTCTCCGACCACGATCTCGCCCCAGCTCTCGGGATTCCTGGACGTGCTGGGGGAGATCTCCGGGATTGCGGTTCAGACCGCGGAGAACAGGTAATTGTCCGCCGCCAACGCACCGCCGAGGGTGCCGCCGCCGAGGTGCTCGACGACGGCGCCCTCTGCAGCTGCCCCGAGGGCCACGAACAGCGGCAGGAAATGCTCGGGTGTCGGGTGCGCGAGGCTCGCATGGGGGCCGTCATGCTGCCAGTCGAGCAAGCGTTCGATTCGCCCCTCCAGCAGTTGCTCGTGAGCCCAGTCCCGGAACGCCTGCGTGCGGGGCGCAGCCCGGCCGCCATCGACGAAGTAGTCGCGCAGGTTGTGCGTCATGTGGCCGGAACCGATCACCAGAACGTTGTCGTCGGCCAGCGGGCGCAGCGCCTTGCCGACGGCCCAGTGATGCCGGGCGCCGCGGTCGGGCTGTACCGAAAGCTGCACCACCGGCACCTGCGCGTCCGGAAACAGCGTCAGCAGCGGAACCCAGGCGCCGTGATCGAGGCCCTGGCGTGGATCGACACCGGCGGCGATGCCGGCGTCCGCGAGCAGCGACTTGACGGTCTGTGCCAGGGCCGGATTGCCCGGCGCTGGGTAGCGCAGGCGATAGAGTTCGGCCGGGAAACCGAAGAAGTCATGCACGGTGTCCGGGTTGGCATGGCCGCCGAGCATCGGAATGCCGGTCATCCAGTGGGCGGAGATCATGACGATCGCGTCGGGCGTCTCGAGGCGTCGAGCCAGCGCTTGCCAGCTCAGTCCGAGCTCACCCGAGTCGATCGCGGTCATCGGCGAACCGTGGGAGACGAACAGGGCGGGTTGTCGTGTCATGGTCTGGACTCCATTGAGGCCACCGCGCTGGACGGTGGCCGGGTTTTGCCAGGGTCGGTGATATCAGGCACCGTGCGGGCGGGCGACCGGGCTGCCGGCACCGAGGCGTTCGACCGCCAGGGCACCCGAACCGAGCAGGGCCTGGGCGATCGCGGCGACCACCAGGTAGGCGGGATACTCCCAGCCACCGTTGGCGCTGCTGAAAACCCAGCCGTTGCCGGCATGGACGCTGAGGGCGCCGATCAGCAGCGGAATCGTCGCGGCAGCCACCAGCCGGGTGCGAAAACCGACGATCAGCGCGACGCCGGCGAGGATTTCGGCGGGGGCGACGATGTAGGCGGCGAAGCCGGGGAAACCGACCGATTCGAAGAATCCTGCCGTACCGGGCAGGGTGAATACCAGCACCTTCAGCAAGCCGTGGGCGAGGAACATCACGCCGAGCGCGATGCGCAGAATGGCGATGCCGTAGTCTTGCAGCGTCTGTTGGTTGGCTTTCATGGGGTCTCTCCTTGTTCCGTAGGTTGGTTACGCAGCCCTTGCTGCGATGGGAGAAGCTTAGCTATCCCTTTTTGTTGGATAAATAGTCTATTATTCGACTATGTTTTGCACAAATCGGGATAATCAATGGACCGCTTCGAAGGCATGCGCGTGTTCTGCACCGTGGTCGAGGCCGGCGGATTCGCGGCCGCTGCCGATCGCCTCGGCATCTCGACGTCGGCGGCGTCGCGGCACGTGGCGCAACTGGAATCCCATCTCAATGTACGGCTGCTGAATCGGACCACGCGCCGGGTCAGCCCGACGGAAGAGGGCTATGCCTACTTCGAGCGCTGCACCCAGTTGCTGGCCGATGTCGAGGAGGCCGAGGCGCTGGCGGCCGGCGGCGCCGCGGTACCTCGCGGGCGCCTGCGGATCACGGCGCCAGGGGCGCTGGCGACCCTGCGGCTGGCGCCGGCACTGGCAGCATTCAGCGAGGCTTATCCCGAACTTTCGCTGGATCTGGTGCTGTCCGAGAGCGTGGTCGATTTCATCGAAGAAGGCATCGACGTCGCGATTCGCGTCGGCCGCGTCGGCAGCACCAACCTGGTGGCACGACGGATCGGAGTGGCGCACCTGATCGCCGCCGCCGCGCCCGACTATCTGGCCCGCAACGGCACGCCGCGATCGCCGGACGAACTGTCCCGACACCGCTGCCTGACCTACGCCTATGCGGCGAGCGGCAACAGCTGGCATTTCAGCGATGCCGACGGCGAGCGCATCGAGGTACGGGTCGGCGGGCGGCTGCATGCCAACAACGGTGTTCTCCTCGCCGAAATGGCTGCCGCCGGCTGCGGCGTGACGATGGCCCCGGACTTCATCCTGGCGCCGCTGATCGCCGACCGCCGTCTGGTGCCGGTGCTCGAGGAGTGGATGCCGCCGGCCTTGCCGATCAACGTGGTCTATCCGACCCGGCGACATCTGTCGGCCAAGGTTCGTGCGATGAGCACCTACCTGGCGAGCTGGTTCGAACGCGAACGCGCCGCCGCCCCGCAGTCCTGAGCGGGCACCGACGGGTGTGGTTTGTGCGGATGCCGTGCACGGCAGTCGTGGATCTCCTCAATTGCCGGTGGCCGGCGTCTGCCGAAGAATCGGTCTCCATCGAGGCAAACGCCGCACCCCACCCGGAGACAGAAGGATGGCCCTGATCGAGACCCAGCTGGATAATGCGATCGGCACGATCGTGCTGACGCATGCCCGCAAACATAACGCCCTGAGCCGCGAACTGGTGTCGCAGCTGGTGGCTGCCCTGGACGAGTTCTGCTCAGCCGGCGCGCGCGCCGTGGTCCTGCGCGCGATGCCGGGCGCCAAGGTCTGGTCGGCCGGCCACGACGTCGCCGAGTTGCCGGAGGGGCGGCGGGATCCATTGGGCTGGGACGATCCCCTGCGCAATCTGGTGCGCAGCATCGAAAGCCATCCCGCGCCGATCATCGCGATGATCGAGGGGACGGTCTGGGGCGGTGCGGTCGAAACCATCCTGGCCTGCGACATCGTCGTCGCCACGCCCGAGTCGACCTTTGCCGTGACGCCGGCACGGCTGGGCGTACCCTACAATGTCAGCGGCATGGTCACCTTCATGAGTGCCGGCAGCCTGCGGATCGTCAAGGAACTGGCATTCACCGCGACGCCGATCAGCGCGGAGCGCGCGGAGCGCGTCGGCATGATCAATCACGTCGTCGCCCTCGAGGCACTCGAGGCCTTCTGCTACGACATGGCGGGTACGATCGTGGCCAACGCTCCGCTGAGCGTGGCCAGCATGAAGGAGCAGTTGCGGGTGCTGGCCGGTGCCAGGCCGGTCAGCCCGCGCGGTTTCGAAAAGGTCCAGGGCTTGCGCAGGCTGGTCTATGACAGCCAGGACTATGCCGAAGGTATACGCGCCTTCAAGGAAAAGCGCGGTCCGCGGTTCGTCGGGCGCTGACACGCCGGCCGCGATGCCGGCAGCAGTCGCAAAACTTGTTGCAGTCCATTCACGATTCGCGCATGCGGGCCAGTTTGCCCTAAGCTTACGCCTTTGCGTCACTTGCCGGACCCACGCACCGGCCCCGCGCGAGTCCAATGGATTGCCCATGACGGAAGCACAAACCGCTCGTTTGCCCGGCCGCCTGCTGTTGATTGCCTGCCTTGGCCTGGGTGCCTGCCTGACCTTGCCGCAGAAGGAGGCCGAGGCGCCACCGTCCGAGACCGAGCAGTCGGCGAACCAGCAAGGACCAGCGGAACCGCCGCCGCCACCGAAGGTCGCGACGCCGGCCGAGCAGCAGCAGGCACAGCGCGTTGCGCTCAAGGTCGCCGATCTGCTCGAGGCGGGACGTGTCGACGAGGCCCGGGTCGAGATCGAACGGGCGCTGGAGATCGACCCGGCCAACGCGCTCGCGCAGAGCTTCCTGGAGCAGATCTCCGTCGATCCGATTGCAGCGCTGGGCGAAGACTCCTTTGGCTATACCGTCAAGCCGGGTGAGTCGTTGTCCAAGATCGCAGGGCGCTTCATGGGAGACATCTTCCAGTTCTATATCCTTGCGCGCTACAACGGCATCGAAGTGCCGCGGCGGGTGCCGGCGGGGCAGGTCATCCGCATTCCCGGCGCTCGACCTTCTACGCCGATGCGGCCGGAGCCGAAACCGGTGCGGGCTGAGTCGAGGCCGAGCGAGCGGGAACCGGCGCAGGTCGACGCGCCCGAGCCCAGCCGGGTCCCGGTCGAAGTGGCCACGCCGGAACATGGGTCGGACGCGGTGCCGACCGCGGAAGAGGTCCCGGTGCCGCCCGCGCCGCCAGCCGCCGACGTCCCCGTCGAATCGGCCGAGCCGGTGATCGAGGCGCAGCCGTCGGCCCCGGTCGAACCCGAGGTCGTCGCGGTACCGGCAGTCGACCGGCCGCCGTCCGCTGGCGAGTTGCCCGCGTCCCCGGCCCTGCGGCCGCTGCCCGAGCCGACGCCGTCCGATCTCGCGTTCCAGCGCGGTTTGCGGGAGCAAGCCCAGGGCAACAACCTGGCTGCCTTCGATGCGTTCCAGTCGGCCTACGCGCTCGATCCGTCGAATCAGGAAGCGCTCAGCAATGCGGAGCTGATGCGCAAGGAAATCGTGGCCGAGTACACCCGCAGGGCGCGCGCGGCCTTTGCCAGGCAGGATCTGCAGGGATCGATCGACGCCTGGGACGAATTGCTGGCCTTCGACCCGGGCAACGACATCGCGCAACTCGAGCGGCAGAAAGCGCTGGTGCTGCAGGAGCGGATCAAATCGATTCGCTGACCTTGCGTCTCACGACGCGTCGCCGAGCGACTTGCGAAGCGCGTCGATCTTGGCGCCGAGCTTGTCCGAGCCTTCCTTGGCGTACGATCTGGCCCGTTCGTAGGCCCTGAGTGCGGCACGCAGCCTGCCGCTGCGCAAGGACTTGTCGCCGAATGCTTCCCAGGTTTCCGTGAGTTGCCGGCCGGCCTGCTCGTCGTCGGGGTGGGCCGTGAAATAGCGCGTGAGCAATGCCAGCGCCTCGGTGAATGCGCCGTCACGGGTCAACAGCGCTGCGTGTTCGAGTGCGCCGCTATCGGCAATGGTCTCGATCTGATCCTCCGCGACCTGTCCGGCCGTGACCGGCGCCGGATCGACGACTTTCGCCTTCGGCGGTGGCTCGGTCAGGTAGTCGTCCGGGCGGCCGATGGTCACGCGGGTCGAGCGTCCCAGAAAATAGCGCCGGTTGCGGGTGCGTTCGAGTTCGCGAAGCCCTTCGGCCGCGTCGCTGCGGCTGGGGTCGTTGGCGAGTGCCAGCAGGTAGCGTCTGACCGCCTGCTGTTCGTTGCCGTCGGCGCGGGCGCGACGTGCCTTGTCGAGCTGTGACGAAGCCTCACGCGCGGCCATGCGCCCGGCATCCTGCCAAGCATCGCGATAGCGCTCATTGCCGGGATCGTAAAGCGTCAGCACCTCCCAGGCCTGCGCCGCCTCGAAGTGACTGCCGGCCTTGGCGAAGCCCTGGGCGCGGGCAATCTGTCGCTTTTCGAAGGCTGTGGCCGGGGCACGCGTGGCAGATGCCCCGTTCGATGGCGGCAAAGCCGGGTTGCCGGCACAGGCTGTGAGCAGCGCCACCGACGGCAGCAGCAGACACGCGAGCGCTTTTCGATTCATGGTCGCGACACCGGGCGACTGGTCTCCAGCCGTGCCTTGAACGCCGCCAGGCCGTGGTCGCCGTAGATCATCGTGCGACGGAGCATGTAGCGCTCGGAGAAAAACGCGTTGCCGCCCGGATTGACGGTCAGGCCGAGGTCGTAGTGATGACGCTGCAGGCGATCGAGGACGTCCTGGTTGACGTCGCCGTACGGAAAGGCAAAGCGCTTGACCTTGATCGGCAGCCGCGACTCGATCGCCTTGATCGGGGCGCCGATCTCGACGTCGATGCGCTCGGCATAGGCCTTGCCATCTTCACCGGGCGCGCGATTGATCAGGTTTGTGTGACTCTTCGAGTGGGCTTGAATGTCGATCAGGCCGCTGTCGACCATGTCGCGCATCTGCTTCCAGGTCAGCGCGTCTCCGGCGCCGACGAAATCGGTGTAGAGAAACACGGTCGCCGGGAAAGCGAACTTCTTCAGTATCGGATACGCGTGCTCGAACACGGTCCGGTAGCCGTCGTCGATGGTGATCGCGACGGCACGGCGGGGCAGGTCGTTGCGGCCGGCGAGAAATCCCTCGAGGTCCGACAGCGGGATCACGCGGTAGTCGTTGTCGACGAGCCACTGCATCTGTCGCGCAAAATTTTCGGCCGATACGATCATCTTGCTGTTGCCGGGTCCGAACCGGTGGTAGCAGAGGATCGGGACCGTCTGGAATCGCTTTCCGTCGACGCCGCCCGGGCTCGGGGCCTGCAGTGGCACCACGACGATCTCGCCTGCCCGCAGTTCGACGCCGTCGTTGTAGTCGGCGACTCGCCACCACTTGCGCGCGTCGCCGAGGAAGCGGGCGGCGATCCCGCGCCATTCATCCGAAGCCTGGGCGCGATAGAGCACGAATCGCGGATTGCGGGCGAGCACGGAGCCGTCGGCCGCCAGCCCGTCGCTTTCCGCGCCGGTCACGGGCGTCGGCGTCTGGCCGGCGCAGGCCGCGAGCAAAGTCGCCAGTAGCGCCGCCAGCATTCCGGCGGCTCGCCTGGCCACGCTCACCCCCGGGCTCCCCCGCCGGCGGGCCGATCGTCTGGAGGTTCGGGTGCCAGCTCGGTCTCCGGTTCGTCGGCCGCCAACCGCGAAGTGGCCGGCGCGCCCGGACGGATCTGCTCCTCGAGTGCGGCGGCCATCTCGTCGAATGAATGGTAGAGCAGCCCGAATTCGTCGTTGCGACGCTCGCCGATGCGATGGTCGAGTCGGCCGGAGCCGATTTCGCGCATCGACTCCTCGAGCAGTCGGATCGGCCTCGAGAACCAGTTTGCCAGAATCCAGGTCCCGGCCGCGACGGCGGCGATGGTGGCCAGCACGAGCGCGATCATCAGGCCGATGGCCAGGCGCGAGACGCGCGACAGCGGGGCCTCCGGAATGCCGAGCGCGATCCGTCCGATTTCCTTGTTCTGGAAGGTGATCGGCGCTTCGAAATCGATCACCGATTCGCCTTCGACCTGATGACGCTGGACCTTGACTGTGCCGCCGGGGTTCTCGAGGGTCTCGCCGTCGGGGCGCCGATAGACCACCTCGAGCAGATTCGGGTTGCTGCTGGCGCGCACGATGCCCGACCGGTCGGCCACCGTCAGGCTCTGGAAGTCCTGGCTGCGCATCACTTCCTGGACGAAGATCTCGAGCGAGATCCAGTCTTCCGACAATACCGGAACTGCGCTCTGCGTCGCCATGAAGCGGGACAGCGACGCACCGTAGTCGATCACCTGGGCGATCAGTGCCTGGTTCTGGCGTTGGGTCACGATACTCGCGGTCACGCCCATCACGGTCGCGACGAATAGCGCCATCATCAGCGTCCACTTGACCCGCAGCGGCACGATGCGAGGCCGCTCGACGGCCTCGTCGTCGAGCGTCCGGATCAGCTTGATCAACGCTTCCCGCAAGTCCTTGCCCGACTGGAATCGACGGTCCGGCTGCTTCGACAGGCAACGATCGATCACGCGCCGCAGCGCTGGCGGGGTCTCCGGACGGAGCTTCTGGATGGTGGGCGGATTCTCCTTGGCGATCTTCATCATCAACGCGACGATGGTATCGGCCTCGAACGGCTTCTGACCGGTGATCAATTGATAGAGGACGATGCCGACCGAGAACAGGTCCGAGCGCCCGTCGATCTTGCCGCCCATGGCCTGTTCGGGCGACATGTACTGCGGCGTTCCGATGACGTCGCCGATGCGCGTGTGCTGGGTGCGGGACGCCGATTCCAGATGGGCGATCCCGAAATCGGCCACCTTGATCGAATTCCGATTCTTGCTGACGATGATGTTGGCGGGCTTGATGTCGCGATGTACCACGCCCTTGCCATGCGCGTAGTCGAGGGCGCTGGCGAGCTGGATGCCGATCTCCAGTACTTCCTTGATCGAGAATTCGGCGCCAGCTGCCATCAGATCGTTGAGCGGCTCGCCCTCGAGCAGCTCCATCGCGATATAGGGGCGGCCTTCGATCTCGCCGACGTCGTAGATCGTCGCAATGTTGGGGTGGGTCAACATGCCGGCCGCGCGAGCCTCGCGCAAGAACCGCATGCGGTACTCTTCGTCCTCGCACAGCGACGCGTGCAGGAACTTGATCGCGATGATCCGGTCGATGCCCGGGTCGTGCGCCTTGAACACGGTGGCCATGCCGCCGCGTCCGAGCAACTCGAGGATGCGATAGCGCCCGACCTGCCTGACCTCGGTCTTCTCCCGTGGCATCGGCCCGCCCGGAATCGTCGACGCCGGCTCCGGCCTCTTGGGCGGCACGAGTCGTGTGCGGTTGTCGTCCTCCGGCGTCGCCGTGGCGGGGTCGACACCGTTGGTGGCGCTTGTCGGGCGCGGCGGCACGATTCGAGTGCGGTTGTCGTCGATGGCGGGTGCAGTCTGATCCGGCGCCCTGCCGGCTCGTCTGTCGGTTGGTCGACTGTCCTGATTCACTTGCTTCCTCTCGATTCGGCCATCACGCGCCCGTCATCGTGACTTATTCGGCCGTTTCTCGCCTCGCGGCAGCCGTGGTCGATGACAAAGTCACTTGGGCCGGGGGCCGGTTCTTTCGTATTCTCTCAAACATCCGCCATTCGGAGGGCAGCGGATGCTGCGCAGTCGCGTCATTGCCATATCCGCGGTCGTGTTGGTTCTGGTGGTCCTGCTGGAGGTGCTCGGCGCGGCCGCCGGGCGCCGCGTCGACGCGACGCTCGAGCAGGCCCTGGACTGGTCGAGGGAAGTGAGCCTCAACGGCGAACTCGAAGCCTACATGGTGCGCGCCGCCGGCGAGGCGGCCTCGGCGTTTCTGGCGAATGACGAGGGCTATGCCGCCGAAGCGCGGGAAGCGATGGCGAGGGCCCGGATACGCCTCGAGCGACTGCGCAGCCGGGATCGTGTCGGCGACGATCTGCGTCGAGAGGCGGCGGGCCTGCGCGCCCGGCAGACGGCGATGTTCGATCAGTTGACGACTGCCCTGGCACCGCTGGCGCAGCTTGGCGAGACTGCCCGAAACGGGACAGTGGCGGTCGATGCGGTGTATGCCTACGAGGCCGGACTTGCCGGCCTGCGCCAGAGCACGCAGACCTTCGCCGACCGCGCGCTGCGCCTGGCCGAAGCCCGAACGGCGCGCTGGCGTGGCATCGCCGATGGACTGTCGGTATTGAGACTGGTGGCGCTGAGCCTGCTCGTGTTCGTACTGGCGCAGTTGCTGCAGCGTCGCATCGTGTCCCCACTGACGCAGCTGTCGTCCGCGGCCGAGGCAGTCAGTGCCGGCGACTTTTCGACGCGTGTCGCCGAGCATGGCGGCGACGAGGTGGGCGAGCTTCAGCACGCCTTCAATCGGATGGCCGAGCGATTGCGCGAGTACGACGACGACAGCCGTCGGCGACGGCAGCAGTTGACCGAGGCCCTCGAGCAATCCGAGGCTGCCCTTCGAAGCAAGGCCGATTTTGTTGCCAGTATCAGTCACGAATTGCGTACACCCATGCATGGCGTCATCGGCATGGCGGAGCTGTTGTTGAGGGACGAGTTGGACGACGACGTGCGCGAGCGAGTTGCGGCGATCCATGGTTCGGCCAGTGCCTTGCTGTCGGTGATCAACGATATCCTCGATTTCTCGAAGCTCGAAGGCGAGCACGCGAAACTGGACGCGAAGCCGGTGAATCTGCGTGCACTGGCCGACGAGTGCGTCGGGCTGCTGTCGTCGCGGGCATGTGAACGCGGCGTGCAATTGCGCGCCGAGGTCGACGCGGCGGTGCCGATGTGGCTGGTCGGCGATGGCGACCGCCTGCGTCAGGTCCTCAACAATCTGATCGGCAACGCCGTCAAATTCACCGAGCGTGGTGCAGTGACGATACGGGCCCGGCGGGTGGCGGAGGGCACCGGGCGCTTGCGCATCGAGATCGAGGATACCGGCATCGGCATCGCAGCGGACGCGCTGCAGCGGATCTTCGAGCCGTTCGAACAGGCAGATGGCTCGATCCAGCGCCGCCATGGCGGCACCGGCCTCGGCTTGGCGATTTCTCGCAGGCTGGTCGTCGCAATGGGCGGAGAAATCGAGGTGGACAGCATGCCCGGCGAGGGTAGTGTGTTCCGTTTCGAGATCCCGCTCGCGGCGTGCGAGCCGCCCGACGCTGAAGCCGCGACGGTCGGAACGATCGCGCCGGTCGGCGCCCATGTGCTGATCGTCGAGGATCATCCGGTCAACCAGGCGCTCGCCCGCAGGATGATGAACAAGCTGGGCTGTACGTTCGAACTGGCCGCGGACGGCGGCGAAGCGATCGAGGCCTTGTCGCGGTCGCCCTTCGACCTGGTCCTGATGGACTGCCACATGCCGGGCATGGACGGCTGTTCGGCGACGCGCGTGATCCGCGCCGGCGAGGCCGGCACGCCGACCCGGATTCCGATCATCGCGATGACTGCCGGTGCGATGGATGCCGACCGGGTGGCCGCCCGTGACGCAGGCATGGACGACTTCCTGGCCAAGCCATATTCACTCACCGAACTGCAGCGGGTCGTCGAACGCTGGGTTCGAAGCGCCGCGTAGGGAGAGCCCGGCATGCTGGCAGCGCTCGATCGGCTCCTGGGTTCCGGCGACGGCTGGCTGCTGATCGCTACCGCTGCAGTGTACGTGCTGGCGTTGATGAGCGCGGTGCGCGCGATCATGGTGACCCGCACGGCACAGGGCGCAATGGGATGGGTCATCGCGCTGATGGCCTTGCCGATCGTGACCCTGCCTTTGTACTGGGTGTTCGGGCGGACGCGCTTCGAGGGCTATACCAGCCGCAGGGCGATCGTTACCGCGCGTGCGCGGGAGGAATTCAAGCCGCTCGATCGGCTACGGGATTTCGAGGAAACTCCCCAGCCCGGTCTCCATGGCTTGCATCAATTGGCCTGTCAGCTGTCGGACACCGGATTCCTGGGCGGTAATCGCATGGGCCTGCTGATCGGCGGCCAGTCGACCTTCGACGCGATTCTCGAAGCGATCGCAGGGGCGCGGCGCTACATCCTTGTCGAGTATTACATCTTCAATGCGGACCGGACCGGTGCCCGGGTCGCCGAAGCATTGATCGAGCGCGCCCGGGCCGGCGTCGATGTCAGCTTCATGTACGACCCGATCGGCTCCAGCCTGCCGCGCAGGTTTCTCGCCCGAATGATGGCGGCGGGAATCAGTTGCAGCCAGTTCGATACCACCCGAGGCCGCGGCAACCGCTTTCGCATCAATTTCCGCAATCACCGAAAGATCGTCGTCATCGACGGCCGCACGGCCTTTCTCGGTGGCATCAACGTCTCGGACGACTATTACGAAAGCGGCCGTCGCGCGCCGTGGCGGGACGCGCACGTACGCATCGAGGGTCCGGCGGCGATGAGCGCGGCAATCACCTTCGTCAAGGATTGGTACTGGGCACGGCGCACCCTGCCCGATATGGACTTCGAACTGCCCCAGCCCGCTGGCAAGGCTCGCGCCGTGGTCTGGGCGACCGGACCGGCCGATGAACAGCCGCAATGCACGGTGTCGCTGCTGTCGTCGTTCAATGCGGCGCGCCATCGTATCTGGATTGCCAATCCGTACTTCGTGCCGACCGACCCGATCCTGCAGGCATTGCGCCTCGCCGTGCTGCGGGGTGTCGACGTACGTATCGTGGTTCCGCTGAAGGCAGACCACCGAATCGTACGAATGGCCTCGCAACTCTACCAGGCGGAGATGGTGCGCGCCGGCGCGCGGGTATTCCGATATCGACGAAGCATGCTCCACACCAAGGCCTTTCTGGTCGACGATCTGCTCGCCAGTGTCGGGTCGGTGAATCTGGACCATCGCTCGATCCTGATCAACTTCGAGATCACGGCCTTTTCCGACGACCGGGAATTCGTCACTGCGGTCGAGGCGATGCTGGCGGAGGACATGCGGGACGGCGTCGAGGTATCGCTCGACATGGTCAACCGCCGAAGCTTTCTCAACAGGTTGTCGACCCGCGCGGCGAACCTGTTGGCGCCGGTGCTATAGCAGGACGGGGGCAGACGCGGTGCCAGCGCGATTACCGCAGCGGACGTGGCGCGCCGGCAAGCTGCCCGGTCGCCAGGCACGCGGATGACCGGGACAGGGGAACGCCCTGACCCCGTGCCGCGCTGCACCAGGGGCCCTGCAGCGCGGACACGGGGGAGGACTCGGGCCAGTTGGATGCCGGCGCATGACTCCGGGGGGGCGGGGTCACCGGCAGTCGGCCCTAATCGAACCGGTCAATCGCCACCTCGTCGCGCTCCATCAGCGTGGCGGCGTTGCCGACCAGCAACGGATCCGGTTCGCGCGCGACGACGGGGTCCTTGTCCGGATAGTCAAGCTTCGACAGGAAGTAACGCATGCAGTTCAATCGGGCGCGCTTCTTGTCGTCGGACTTGATCACCGTCCAGGGTGCATCGGCGGTGTCGGTATGGAAGAACATCGCCTTCTTGGCTTCCGTGTAGTCGTCCCAGCGGTCGAGGGACTGGATGTCGATCGGCGACAGCTTCCAGTGCTTCAGCGGATCGTCGCGTCGCGAAATGAACCGTCGCAACTGCTCCTCGCGACTGACCGAGAACCAGAACTTGAACAGCCGGACCCCGCTATTGACCAGCATCCGTTCGAGTTGGGGCGTCTGCCGCATGAACTCGAGGTATTCGTGCGGAGAACAGAATCCCATGACGCGCTCGACGCCGGCGCGGTTGTACCAGGAGCGGTCGAAGAAGACGATTTCGCCCGAGGTCGGCAGATTTGCGACGTAGCGCTGGAAGTACCATTGTCCGCGCTCGACGTCGGACGGCTTCTCGAGCGCGACGACGCGGGCACCGCGCGGATTCAGGTGCTCCATGTAGCGCTTGATCGTGCCGCCCTTGCCGGCCGCGTCGCGGCCTTCGAACAGCAGTACCAGGCGTTGCCCCGTCTGTTTGACCCAGCTCTGCACCTTCAGCAGCTCGATCTGCAGCTCGGCCTTGCGTTCCTCGTATTCCTTGCGGCGCATGCGCTCGCGATAGGGGTAGCTCTCGGGCAGTGGTGCCCGACCGCTGTCTTCCCAGCTGCCATGCGGCGCCTCGGCCACTGCCGTCGCCATCGGCGAGTGGCTGATCTGCAGGATCTCTGCAGCAGCCTTGGCCTTTTGCGCGGGCGTCGCCTGCTTGTCGTAGACTTCCGGCGCCTCGTCGCTGCGGCTCTCGTCGGCTGCCTTGGGCGCTACCTGCTTGCGCATGGGCTGTCGTCCCGAACGGTTGGTCGTCATCGTCTTCTCCCTGGTTGCCGTTGATCAATCAATGCCAAATCCGGTGACTGCTGCGAGCAACAGTTCAGGCCGCGCAAAGACGGCCGAAACAAACACAGATAACGCTAAATGTGATAGCAATCAAGCTCGATCGTCAAAGGAGACTGTCGTGTCGGAATTCGTGCAGTATGACCAGCAGGATGCCATCGTCACCTTGACCCTGAACCGGCCGGATCAGCGCAACGCGCTGACGGATCCTGAACAATGGGACGAGCTGGCGGAGGCCTGCCGCCGTGCTCAGCGCGATGATTCGGTGAAGGTGGTCATCCTGACCGGGGCTGGCAGCGCATTCTGCGCGGGCGGCAACGTCAAGGATTTTCACGAAAAGAAGGGGCTGGCCGCCGGCACGCCGGCCCAGATCCGGGAGAACTACCGCCGAGGCATTCAACGCATCCCGATGGCTTTCTGGCGCCTCGACGTGCCGACCATCGCAGCGGTCAATGGCCCGGCCATCGGTGCCGGCTGCGACCTCGCCTGCATGGCCGATATCCGCATCGCCTCGGAGAACGCACGCTTCGCCGAAAGCTTTGTCAAGCTGGGCCTGATTCCCGGCGATGGTGGCGCCTGGTTCCTGCAGAGGATTCTCGGCTTTTCGCGTGCGGCGGAACTGTCCTTCACCGGCGACATGATCGACGCGCGCATGGCGCGCGAAATCGGCCTCGTCAACCATGTCACCAAGCCAGAACGCCTGCTCGAGGAGGCTCGCCATCTGGCCGGCCGCATTGCCGCCAATCCGGGCGGGGCGCTGCGCATGACCAAGCGTCTGATGCGCGAGGCCCAGCACGCGAGCCTCGACACCGTGCTCGAATTGTCGGCCGCCTACCAGGCCTTGACCCACACTTCCAGCGAACACGAGGCGGCGGTCGCCGACTTTCTTGCGAGCCGCCGGCGCTGACGCCGGCCACGTCGACGAGTCAGTTGTCGACCAGCGTGATATCGACCATCAGGTCGGCCGAAATGCGCTCGAGATCGGACTGCAGCACGGCGCTGTCGAAGCCGGCACCGGCCTGCAGCTCCGCGTCGGCGTGGAACAGCGTTTCCGACGACATCGGTGCACTTGCGGTGCGGGTGGTCAGCTTTTCGACGTTGATCGAATGCCGGGCGAGCACCGCGCTCAGTTCGGAGACGATGCCGATGCGGTCGTGGCCGACCAGCGATAGCGCGAAGCGTCGGGCGCCGGCCGCTTGCGGCGGCACGTCCGACGCCTCTGCGATGACTCGTAGTTCCGGCATCGAGGCCAGGGCAGCGAGCAGCCCGTCGGCCCCTTCCTCCGGAACCTCGATGCGCACGACGCCTGCGAACTTTCCGGCGAGATGTGCCAACGAGGATTCGAGCCAGTTGCCGTCGCGTTCGCTGATGGCCGCTGCGAGCGAACCGACGAGTCCGGGGCGATCGTCGCCGATGATGGTAAGCACGAGGGTACGGGACACGGTCGTCGAGAGAAGTGACTTGGGGATGCAGCGATTCTAGCCCGTAATGCCGTCTCGTCGGCGCTGCCTGCTTGCCACCGGGCCGTACCCGGCGCGGCTGCGGGCTTCGCAGACCCACTGGCGAGCTGCGTTCGGCGGGCGCCGGCGCTATAGTCGCGAGCCTGGACAGCAATTTTCGGATCCCGATGGCCAGTGATCGACTCTCTGAACTCAGCGAAGCCGTTCTGACGTTTCGTGACGAGCGTGATTGGGCGCAGTTCCACACATTGCGCAAGCTGATCGTCTCCCTCAACCTCGAAGCGGCCGAACTGCTCGAGCACACGCAGTGGCTCGACGACGACGAAATCGAGCGCAGCGTTGCTGCGGCCGAGCACCGGCAGGCGCTCGGCGAGGAATGTGCCGACGTGCTGCTCTACCTGCTGCTAGTCGCCGAGCGCGCCGGCATCGATCTCGCCGCCGCGACCTGGGACAAGCTGGCAAAGAACGCGCGGCGCTACCCGGTGGCGCTCGCCCATGGTTCGCGGGAGAAGTACACGCGCTTGCGGGCCGGCAACGGCGAGAGCGGGACGGACTGACCGATGGCCCTCAAATCGACCGTCTTCAAGGCCACGCTGCAGCTCTCCGACATGGACCGCCAGTACTATGCCGAGCACGCGCTGACGATCGCCCGTCACCCGTCGGAGACCGACGAACGGATGATGATCCGGTTGCTCGCCTTTGCGCTCCATGCCGATCCCAGGCTCGGCTTCGGGCGCGGACTGTCTTCCGACGACGAGGCAGCCCTGTGGCTGCACGACTACGACGGCACCATCAATTTGTGGATCGAAGTCGGCCTGCCCGACGAGCGCATCCTGCGCAAGGCCTGCGCGCGATCCGAGCGCGTGGTCCTGCTGGCGTATGGCGGGCGGGCGGTCGAGCCCTGGTGGCAGGCCAGCGCATCCGCGCTGAGGCGACACGACAAGCTCGAAATCCTGACGGTCTCGAGCGCCGAGTCGGCGGCGCTCGGCGAACTGGCGTCGCGCAACATGCAATTGCAGGTCAGTATCCAGGACGGCACGGTGTGGATCTCGAACGACGATCGGATGGTGGAGATCCATCCGGCGCGACTGCAGTGAGGCCGTCCCGTCAGTCGGTGTCTACGCGGCAGATCAGGTCGCCCTCATCGACCGGGTCGTTTTCCTCGACACAGACCTCGACGATCTCGCCGTCGGCAGGGCAGGGGATGTCGAGCGCTACCTTGCCGGTTTCGAGCACGATCAGGGTGTCGTCGCGTCCGACCCGCTCGCCGACCGAGACGAGAACGCTTTGCACGGTCACCTCTCCGCTCGCGCAGGAGCCGCAGCTTTCCCAGCATTCCGGATAGCGTGGAATTCGGACGTCGGTAACCGGGCACATGGCGATCTCTCCGGCGTGAGTCTGCTTGCATTCTAGCCCGGATGGCGTCGCGCTCCGTGCTGCCGCGAAAGGCTTTCGGGGCCCTGGTTTCCTGGCGGTCCCGGTCCACGAAAAAACGCGGCCGAAGCCGCGTTCTCGATGCAGTCGTCGAGACTTACAGCGGGCGGATATTTGCCGCCTGCAGGCCCTTCGGGCCCTGCCGAATCTCGAATTCGACGCGCTGGTTCTCTGCCAGCGTCTTGAAACCCGTGATCTGGATCTCGCGGAAATGCGCGAAGACATCCTCACCGCCCTGGTCCGGGGTGATGAAGCCGAAGCCCTTGGAATCGTTGAACCACTTAACGATGCCGGTTTGAGTACTCATGTGTCATGCTTTCCTATAAAAACGGACAATTCGGGCCGAGCCCGCTCGGCAGCATCGATCAAGAACTTAAGCCGGAGACATCAGACCGGGGGCGACAAGGGCGCCGCACCCCGCGGAAACCACCTGGAACACGCTGCTCGATACAACCGCGGCGTCACGATACACGCTTTTGTGACGGTGTGTGCAGGAATCGTCGAAAAAACGCGTCGAAGGGCAATGTCACTTGGCCCAGCGCTCGTGGCCGACGAATTCCGGCCAGTCGAGCACGCCGTCTCCGTTCTTGTCGAACTGGGCAAACGCACGCGCCTTGAACGGCGAGACCGCGGCCACTTCCTGCTCGGTGAGGCGACCGTCCTTGTCGAGGTCGGCCTGATCGAATTGCCGGGCAGCCTTTTCCTGGACCTTGCGGGCGATGTCACCGCGCCGGCCCTGCTGATCGAGATCGGGCACAGCGGTCTGCGCCAACGCCGCCGCGGGCACCAGGGGAGTCAGACAGATGGCAAGAAGGGTCGATCTCATGGCGGTTCCCGGCGACTTGGAGCGGCGACCCGGGCGGCAATGAGATAATCGGCCCGGACCTACCCGCATTGAGACTGCAATGACCATCCAGTGGTTTCCCGGACACATGAATGCCGCCCGGCGCCAGGCAGCGGAAGCACTCGCACGGGTCGATGCGGTGATCGAAGTCGTCGACGCGCGCCTGCCGGAAGCCAGCAGCAACCCGTTGATCGCGCAATTGTGCCAGGCGCGCAACCGGCCACGTCTGAAGCTGCTGAACAAGGCCGATCTTGCCGACCCGGTCGTCACTGCAGCGTGGCTCGCATTCTACAACCACCAGCCCGGCGTCGTCGCTCACGCGGTCTCCTGCCGCGTTGCCGGCGATGCCACGCGGGTGCCGGATCTGTGCCAGCAACTCGCGCCGCACCGCAACGACGGAACCAAGCCGTTGCGCATGATGGCAATGGGCATTCCGAACGTCGGCAAGTCGACCCTGATCAATGCACTGGCGCGCCGGCGTGTCTGCAAGGTCGGTGACGAACCGGCGGTGACCCGACAGCAGCAGACACTCGAACTCGGCGCGGGGCGCCGGCTGACCGACACGCCCGGCCTGATGTGGCCCAAGATCGAACACGATCTTGACGGCTTCATGCTCGCTGCGAGCCACGCAATCGGCCACAACGCGGTGATCGACGAAGAGGTCGCGACAGTGCTTGGCGACGTGCTGCTCGAACGCTACCGAAGCGCATTGCTGGCACGCTACGGAGCGGACGATGTCGAGGACGGTGTCGCCCTGGTGGAGGCCATCGGGGAGCGTCGCGGCTGTCGCCTGCGTGGTGGTCGCGTGGATCTCGAGAAGGCCTCGCGCATCCTGCTGCAGGACTATCGCAGTGGCGCGCTCGGCCGGATCAGCCTCGAATCGCCCGCCAGCAGGCAACGCATGCTCGAACGTGCTCAGTGCGCCCGTACGACGGCGCCGGACTCCGCGGCCGAGAGCTGAGCGCGGAAATCGAGCGCGATCGAGAGCGCGACTTCGATCTCCGCGGACTGGCCCGGCCGTGGTTCGACCGGCGCCAGCAGCGCGTGATGCATCGCGTCGAAGAAGGCTGCGATCTGCAGGAGCGGCGTCTCGATGATCTCGAGCACGGCATGGCGATCCGGCCCCCCGGCTGCAAGCGCCGCGCCGACGTCACGGTGCAGGCTCAGGGCGTGGTCGACACAGCCGGCCATCGCAGCGACCCGCGCCCGGATCTCACTGACCGGCGCCACCGCACGCTCGTCGAAAGCGAGTTCATGCAAGGCCGACAGGGCATTCAGGCAGTGCACGAACGCGGTTTCGAGCTCGACCGCGAGTGTCGCGCGGATCCATGGCCATGTGCGTCCGACCGGACCCGGATCGTCGCGCTGCTCCCCGATCCGCCGCCGAATCGTACGTGCCTGCTCGCCCAGCCGAAGCATCGCCAGCCGCGCGTCCGGCGGCAACGCTGCCTCCCGGGCGGCTTTGCCCGATGGGTCCTGGTCCACGCCGCGGTCGGCGCCGGCAGGCTGCGCGTCGCGACGCACCTGCCGGGCAGCTCGCTGCCGTCCGTCGCGCTCAGATGCCACCGGCTTCAACCGCACGCACGAAGATGACGGCCTCGAACGTGCGCTTCAACAGCTTGCTGTAGAAGTCGCGCATGACCACGCCGTCCGGAAAGCGGATACGGCTGCCATCGACGATGGGCGTGCGGGGCGCCGCCAACCAGGTGTGATGCCCGTCTTCATCGACTTCGATGTAGGTGTATTGATTGGCATCCATGTGCTGCAATACGCGCCCGCTTCGGGTGAGCGAGGCATGCTGGGCATTGCCCGGCGGTCGCATCATGCGCATTGCGTCGTCCGGGGACGGGTGGCCGGGCGGCGGCGCAGCCACCACGCCGCCAGCTGCGGCGAGCCATACGAGGCAGGCAATCGATTCAGCACGTTTCATGGGACTGCTAATTTCCTTCGACCAATGAGTCATCATGGATGGGTGGGGCAGTGGTCGCAAGTGTCGCGGCCGGCGTCGGCCACGCATGTCGTGTCGGGCCCTTGCCGGTCACTGCGGCGGCAGGAACGCCCCGTCTCCCGGGTCGGCCGGAAAATCGAGCTGTTCGATGATCGAATGACCGATGTGCCGACCCATCGCGTAGTGCTCTTCGCGGGTTGCGACCAGATGGCCGCCGATGTGGCGAAAATCGCGGTATTCGGTGATGAACTGCATGTCGCCGATGCCGGTGCCGATCGAACGCCGCACGCGGGCGGTGGCGTCGTCGACCTCCACCAGCAGGCGGAGCGGCGACTCGAGCACGAGCACCAGCGTGTGCACCGTGCTGCCGTCTTCCGCGATGCGACTGCCGAGCAAGGCGGTGTGCTCGATTGCCATCAGATTCCACGGAAGCTGTGATCGGGCAGCCTGCAGTTGCATGGCCTGCAGGAAGGGGCCGGACTTGTCCACCGAGCCCTGCCACGCGCGTCCCGCGGCCATGCTGCGGACCTCCGTTTCGGACGCGTAGCCCAGCCGGATGCGAAAGCGATCGGGGGCTGCCCACAGGCGTTCCATCGTGCCTTCGCCGCGCAATCTGCTGACCGTACGACCGCTCTGACGGATCGTGGTGAGCTTGCCGACGGCACCGTAGGCGGCCTCGATGCGTTGCAGCAGGCTGGCGAGTTCCTCGGCGCCCGATGGCATTGCTACCGCGAGCAGCAAGGCGACAACGACAAGACGGGCAAGGGAATGGACGCGACGGCGGGATGGCATGGCGGTCGATGGGGCGGGAGTGAGATCCGGCGCAGCCTAACACCGCGGGCTGCGACTTGCGCATGACGGTCGCGGCTGCCCTGTTACGGCCATGCCGGCGACCCCGATTCCGGGACGGCCGCCCGGGCAAAGGGCGCCTACGGGATAATGCGCCGACATTCGCGCGGAGCCCATGCAATGGATCAACAGGAACGCATCCACCATCTGGAAGCCCGATTGATGGATGTCGAGGACTTGCTCGACACCTTGAACGTGACCGTCTACCGGCAACAGGAGCAACTGAGCCGATTGCAGCGCCAATTGACCGAACTCGGCGGCCGCTTGTCGGCCGTCGCGACCGACGGTAACCCACGTGATGGCGCCAACGAGGTGCCACCACACTATTGAGCCACTGGTTCCACCCTTTCGCCGGCGGCCAGCGGTGCCGTCAGCCGGGCGAAATCCGCCGGTGCGACGTATTGGAGCAGTTCGCGACCGCCCTCGTCGATCAGAAGATCGAGTCCGCGCGCCGGATACAGGTAATGAACGAGCCCGCCCGTCTGCTCGATGCGTTGGTCGGGCTCGCCAAAGCGATCGACGATCACCTGCCGGTCGAGGTCCACCGATGGAATGAAGCTGATGCCGACGATGCGCAGGTGTTCGGCCGAGCGCACATCGGCCGACGCCAGACTCAGTCTCCTGGCGCCGCTGCGGGTGGCTTCGGAATCGGCGGCCCGACGCGACATGGCAGTCAATTCGTCGGCGGACGCAGCCAACGTCAGGATCAGCTTTCCCGTCACGAAGCCGAGTCGAACGCTCGGTTGATAGGCCTCGAGCGACAGTTCGCCGCCGGCTTCGCGAATCAGGCCCAGTGACAGGTCGCCGCCATGCAGGCGCCTGGCTTCGGCCAGCGTGCTGGTCGGCAGGGTCAGACCGAATACCCGGCTGCGCCCGTTTCCTAGCACTTCGACCCGCCAGGGCAGGTAGCCCTGGTCTGCCGGTGCATCGCCGCGGGGCAGCACGAAGGGCAGGACCAGCGCAGCCATGACCAGGGCAGCGAGGGTCACGGCGAGCTTCATCGGCTACCCTCGTCGCACTCGGTGGCGGTGGCGGAATGACGGCGGGGACGGTAGATCATCGTCGATGAGATCGGGAATGGACTTGGCTCCGGTCGTGCTGCGGTGACGGCGGCGCCGGGCGATCCGGGTTCGAGCGCCGGCGCTCACGGCCGGGCAGCGGCGATGGTGGCATGGCCGGGTTGGGCTGGCAAGCACGACACCGCCGAATGATGGCTTTCCTTAAGCCTGGATTATTAGTGTTTCACGATGTTTGAGAATACTACCGTTCGTCCATCACCCGATTGACGTGGGAAATTGTTCCGCAAGAATGGCAATAACCATCACTAAAGAATGGTCTCAGCACCTTCGCATATGTCCCACGTCCTGTTAGGGGAGGATCGAATGATCATGAAACCACTATTGCGGCGGCATCTGCCGCTGCTCGTTTCGCTGGCGATGCTGCCGGGCGCCGCGTTCGCAGAGTTGTCGGCGGTACCGGATTCACTGGACATCACCCGCGACCAGAAAGCCACCATCCAGCTGTTCGGCGTCGAAGGTCGTATTCGCATTCGGACCTCCGACGAGAGTGTGATCCAGGCCAAGCTGCGCGGAAGCGAGATCCGGGTCGAGGCCGGCGAGATCGGCACCGCGGTGATTCGCGTTCGCGACGGCGAATCGTCGATCTCGATTCCGGTCGCGGTGCGCAGCGACGAGGGTGGCGGCGGCGGTGGTGATGGCGGAGACGGTGGTGGTGGCGGCGGTGACAGCTACACGCTGCTCGGCTGGAACGATCTGGGCATGCACTGCATGGATGCAGACTACTCGGTGTTCTCGATACTGCCACCGTTCAACAACCTGCGCGCCCAGTTGATCGACCGCAATGGCAACGGCGTGGTCAGCGACGGTGTGACCGTGACCTTCGAGGCCATGACCGACCCCGACGGCTCGATCAACAGCTTCTCGGTCGGCAAGACCAATTTCTGGGACTACGTCGCCGATTTCTTCGGCGTGACTCCGCCGGCTGGCGAGGGCCTGGCTGGCTTCCGCAGTGCCGAGACGACGCCGCAGGTGATGAACCTCGATGCAGCGGCCGGCATGTTCGTTGCCGACGGCATACCGATCACGCCCTACGACGACACCCTGGCCAAGAACTTCTACCCGCTGGTGAGAGTGGCGGCTCACGACGGCAACGGCAATCTTCTCGCCGAAGCGCGCGTGGTGCTTCCGGTATCGGACGAGATGACCTGTATCGGCTGCCACGGCTCGGGCAGCGGCGACGACGCACGCCCGGACAGCGGGTGGCTGAACGATCCGGATCCGGAGCGCGATTACCGTCGCAACATCCTCAACCTGCACGACCAGGAGCAGGGTTCCAACCCCGCCTACCAGTCGGCGCTGGCAAGTCTCGGCTACTCGCCCGCGGGGCTGCTGGCGACCGCCGACGGCGGCCGCGCGATCCTGTGCGCCAGTTGCCACGGATCCAACGCACTGCCGGGAACCGGCGTTGCCGGCATCAGTCCGCTGACCGAGGCCATGCACTCGCAGCACGATACGGCCCTCGATCCGCTGACCGGACAGGCACTGGGTGACAGCGACAACCGAAGTGCCTGCTACCAATGCCATCCGGGTTCCGAGACGCGATGCCTGCGCGGCGTCATGGGCAATGCGCTGAACGAGGACGGCTCGCTGGCGATGCAGTGCCAGAACTGCCACGGCCACATGGCCGACGTGGGGCGCGAAGGCCGGGTCGGCTGGCTGGAACAGCCCAACTGCCAGAGTTGCCACCACGATGGCCAGCGTGAGACCGATGCCTTGACCGCGGACGGACAGCTCAAGGCGTGGGCCGATCGGCGTTATGCGACCAATTCGGACGTGCCGGCCGTCGGCTTCGATCTGTATCGTTTCAGCAAGGGGCATGGCGATCTGCAGTGCGAGGCCTGCCATGGTGCGACTCACGCCGAGTATCCAAGCTCACATGTCAATGACAACCTGCTGGCGCTCGACGTGCAGGGTCGCGAAGGCAGCATCGGTGAATGCACGGCCTGTCATCAGAACGTGCCGGACACCACCGATGGCGGTCCCCATGGCATGCATACGGTCGGCAGCCGCTGGGTCGACCGGCATGAAAATGTCGCCGAAGACAATCACCAGCAGTGTGCCTACTGTCATGGTGCGGATTACCGCGGTGGACCGCTGTCGGAAGTCAAGGTTGCCCGCAGCTTCAGCGCCGAAGGCCGGCAGGTGAGCTACCAGCCCGGTCAACAGGTCGGCTGCTACGACTGCCACGACGGGCCCACGGGCGACTGATCGGGTCCGACACGGCTGGCCGCCCGCCGTCGGAAACCGCCGGCGCGGATCGGGCGCCGATGCCCCGCCCGTGCGAATTTCGACGGGCGGGTGCATGCTCAACTTGCTTGCGGCATCGCCGTAAATCGGAGAATGAATCCGATTTCCGACGATGCCTTTTTCGTTCCATCGAGCGTGCGTGCTGCGGTATCCATTCGCAACGCAACCGAGGATTCGCGCATCGCCGAAACGGTCATCGAGCGCATGGTTGCTTCTGAGCCGATGGTCGCGGCAGCGCTCCTGCGCCTTGCCAACAGCGCAGCCTACCGGCGCGCCGAGCCGGCCGACTCAGTGTCGCAGGCGATCATGATGCTCGGCATGGGCGAGGTCCGGGCGGTCGCATCGCAAATCGCGATGCTGCAACTGGTGCGCGGCATCCGTGGGCGGGCGGCACGGATGGTCGCAGAAAGCCTGCTGCTGCATTCGATCTCGATTTCCCTGTTTGCCGAAGAGCTGGCGCGCGCGTCGCCCGACCTGGATCGGGGAAGGGTTGGTACGCTCGGCCTGTTTCACGAGATGCCGACCTTTCATCTGCTGGCGGGCTCGAACCAGAACCCGGACCAGTTCGCGACGCTCGAAGCGATCGATGCGGTGGCCAAGAGCCGCCGTCTGCGAAGCCACGAGATGCTGATGCAGGACCTCGGCCTGCCCAGCCTGGCAGTGCCCAGAATCGACGAAATGGCGCTGGTTGACCGTGCTCACGCCTATGTCACCCACCCGAATCCATTGTCGATGCACCCGGACGAGGCCGGCGACCGCAGCGGAATCTCACCCGAACGCATCGTCATGCTGCAGGCCGGCGCGGAAGCCGCCTACGTCACGCTGGTGGAAGGTCCGATCCCGCATGAGGTGAGTGAGGCCGCGGCCGAATCCGGGCCGGTGCCGATTGCCTACGCGCCCGGCGATCAGATCGAGGCCGAATCCGACGATCCCCGGCCGCCGCCACGCAAGGGCCTGCTGCACCGACTGCAGTCGCTGCTGGTGGACATTTTCACCGGAGACTGAATCATCGTGAATGCCGCCGATCGTCCAAGCACCGACTGCGCCACGGATCGGCCGTCGGTGGCCCCGGTGCCCACGGAGATCGCGGTCGCGATCGATGAGGAGCACCTGATTCAGGAGCGGCTGATTCGAGCATTGGCGGCACTGGTGGGCGAGCAGCGCGATACCGAGGAACTGCTGGTGGCGCTGGTGCGCTACTCGCGGCGGCACTTCGACGGCGAGGAGCGCGCGATGGCGCGCCATGCCTATCCGGCGGCCGAGCAGCACCTCGCCGAGCATCGCCGACTGAGCCTCGAACTCGACCGCCTGCGCACGTTGGAGCGGTCGTCGGGCGCGTTTGCGGCGTCGGTCACGCAACTCGCCTCGGCCCTGCGCAGCCACGTGGACCATGACGACGCGCAGCTGCTCGGATTCCTGAGGAGAATGGCCGGCGGCTCGTCCCCGAAGCCGGTCAGCGACTGATCGGCCGATAGCGGATGCGTCTCGGCCGTGCCGCCTCCTCGCCGAGGCGCTTCTTCTTGTCCTCTTCGTATTCCTGATAGTTGCCGGCGAAGAAGGTCCACTGGGACTCCCCCTCGGCGGCAAGGATATGCGTGCAGATGCGATCGAGAAACCAGCGATCGTGACTGACGATCAGGGCGCACCCGGAAAACTCGAGCAACGCATCCTCGAGGGCCCGCAGCGTCTCGACGTCCAGATCGTTGGACGGTTCGTCGAGCAGCAGCACATTGCCACCCGAGATCAGGGTCTTGGCCAGATGCAGTCGGCCGCGTTCGCCGCCGGAGAGCTTACCGACGATCTTCTGCTGATCCCCACCCTTGAAATTGAAGCGGCCGATGTAGGCGCGGCTCGGCATCTCGAACCTGCCGACGGTCAGCACGTCGGCGCCATCGGCGATCGCCTCGAACACCGTCTTGTCGTCGGCCAGCCCTTCGCGTGACTGGTCCACGGCGGCCATCTTGACGGTCGGTCCGATCTCGATGGCGCCGGAATCGGGCTGCTCGCGCCCCTGGATCATCTTGAACAAGGTCGACTTGCCGGCACCGTTGGGGCCGATGATGCCGACGATGGCACCCGGCGGCACACTGAACGAGACCTTGTCCATCAACAGCTTGTCACCGAAGGCCTTGCTCACCATATCGAACTCGATGACCTTGTCCCCGAGCCGCTCGCCAGGCGGGATGAAGATTTCCTGGGTCTCGTTGCGGCGCTGGTACTCGACGCTGCTCATTTCCTCGTAGCGGGCGAGGCGGGCCTTGCTCTTGGCCTGTCGCGCCTTCGGATTCGAGCGCACCCAATCGAGTTCCTGCTTCATCGCCTTGATGTGAGCCGCCTCCTGCTTCTGTTCCTGGGCCAGGCGCTCGCCCTTTTGTTCGAGCCACGACGAGTAGTTTCCCTTCCACGGGATGCCGTGGCCACGATCCAGCTCGAGGATCCACTCGGCCGCATTGTCGAGGAAATAGCGATCGTGAGTGACTGCGACGACCGTGCCTGGAAAGCGCACCAGGAACTGCTCGAGCCACTCGACCGACTCGGCGTCGAGGTGGTTGGTCGGTTCGTCGAGCAACAGCATGTCCGGCTTCGACAGCAGCAGCTTGCACAGTGCGACTCGGCGCTTTTCGCCGCCCGAGAGGTTGCCGATGGCGGCCTCCCACGGTGGCAGGCGAAGCGCGTCCGCGGCAATCTCCATCTGGTTGTCGAGATCGGAACCGGCCGCGGCGAGGATAGCCTCGTATTTGGCCTGCTGCTCGGCCAGCGCGTCGAAATCGGCATCTGGCTCGGCATAGGCCGCGTAGATCTCGTCGAGTTTCTGGCGGGCTTCGACGATCTCGCCAAGACCGGCCTCGACCTCCTCGCGTACTGTCTTGGCTGGATCGAGTTGAGGCTCCTGGGGCAGGTAGCCAATCGAAATGCCGGCGAGATGCTGGACTTCACCGTCGTATTCGGTGTCGGCCCTGGCCATGATTCGCAGCACGGTGGACTTGCCGGCGCCGTTGAGGCCGAGCAGGCCGATCTTGGCTCCGGGAAAGAACGAAAGCGATATATCCTTGATGATCTGCCGCTTCGGCGGCACGACCTTGCTCACGCGGAGCATCGACATCACGTACTGGGCCATGAACTTGCAGTCTGCGTGGTTACGGGCAGGGCGCAAGCATACCCGAGCCGGGCTCGGCGTGCGGCTCCAGCGTGATTCAGGCGGCCAGTTGTTCCCGCAATTCTGCGGACGAGATCGACCGGTGCAGCAGCACCGCCGGGGCGCCGACGCGACTGCAGATGCGCTCTTCGCCGATCTGGGTGAAGCCGAAACGCTGGATGTAGAAGCGGGCGTGGCGCGGATTGACCTCGATCACCAGATCGGTGATCGGCGCCTGGTGGCGAAGCTGACGCAGCGCTTGCCGGAACAGGGCCATCAGCATCGTTCCCGGTGGGCACGGCGCGTCGATCGCCAGGCGTGTCACCTCGGCGATGCGGCGGGAATTCCCACGCAGGCGATCGATTTCGCGACGATAGTGGGCATCGGCCTGCAGCCCGGCGATCGAATCCAGACCGAGCCGCAAGGTTGCCCAAAGATGGGCACCCTGGCGGGCCAGGACCGTGATGCTGGGCAGGCGATCGCCAGTGCCGCCGACACCGGCAGTGCCGAGGCCGCGCTGCTGGTAGCGACGCTTCGCCAGCGCGGAAGCCGCAGGCAGCGTGCCGCTGCTGACCTCGAAGCGGAGGCCGTCCATCGGGTCGGCACGGAGCGTTTCCTGTGTTTCGGAGTCGCCGCCACCCAGCCAAGTCCATACGCCACCCTCGAAACCAGCCAGGGGGCTCGCGATCGTCGTTGCATTCATATCGTGGCCCCCGGGCGGTTGGTGGCGTCAGGCCTTGTTGGCGACGAGAGGCTGGACGCGGGCGCTCTTGGCCGCTTCCTCGGCGTTCATCGACTGCACGTCACCGCTGACGATGCCGCCTTCCTCGATCAGGATCTTGCCGTAGCGGATCACGCCGCTGACCTTGCCGGTGGCGTGAATCACCAGTTGCTTGCGCGCGGTGAGTTCACCGTCGAAGTCGCCATGAACTTCGGCCACATCGATGCAGACCTTGCCCGAGAACGAGCCCTTCTCGGCGATCTTGATGACGCGGCTGTCCATCGTCGCCTCGACCCGGCCTTCGACCACCAGCGTGTCGCAGTCGAGAATTTCGGCGCCCTTGAGCTTGACGTCGGGACCGACGATCAGTTGGCTGCCGCTGGACTCGGTTTCAGGCGTGGTGTTGGCGTTGTCGGTGCCGGTCATGGTTTCCTTCTCGCTGCTTTCGTTGGCGTCCTGGTTTTCGCTGGAAAGGCTGTTGGTCGTGCTGGTTGCGGTCGTTGCGGACAGCACCGAGCTGCCACGGCTACCCAGGTTGTTGGGGTAGTTGGGACGACGCTCAGGGGTGGTCGGACCACTGGGTTTCGCGAAAAGATTCTGCTTGTTGAACATGAGCCTTCCTCTTGCTGTGAGATGTTTGCGGTCGCGGACGCCGCCGGGGATATTGGCAAGCACCGTGCCAGCAAGGGAATATTTCACAGAATCAGGCGTTTGTCGCGTCGGCTGGAGTTTTCGTGACGGACATCACGGCGCAGAATGTCGCCGTCAGGCGACACCGATACTCGTGATTTGGACGGAAAGCATTGTGCGGCGCGGGTTTGCCTGGTGTCGCTAGCGCCCGACACCCCGGCTATGCCATTTCGTTGCATTTCGTAACTTTGCGGCGGTCGAAGCCATTGCCTACACTCGTGCCGGTCCACCCCACCGCCAAAGCTTGGTGTCGATGCCAAGTCCATCCTTTCGTCAGTATCTCCTTCTTGCCTTCCTGCTGATCGCTGCCGTGCTGACCGCAGCAGCGATGCAGGGCTTGGCGGTCCTCGAAGACTTCGCCAGTCGCAGCCGCGGTGCCGCCGGCGATGCACTGCGCCTGTCTCGGGTCGTTCAGCTGCTCGGCGAGCGCGCGGTCGACATGACCCGTAGCGCCCGGCAATATCGCCTGTTGGGCGAGCCTGCGCTATTCGAGCGCTTTGTCGCGAGCCGGGCCGAAGCCGTCGAGGCGATCGACGGGCTCGGGTCGCTGGTGACGATCGACCTGGCGCCGATCCTGCCTTCCTTGCGGGACTGGCGCCAGAGTGCGGGGCGTGTCGAAGCGCTGTTGTCGGCGGCGGGCGACGAAGACGCCTTGTTCGCGGAGCTGAGCCGGCTCGCGGCGGTCGGTGGCGTGGTGTCCGGTGCGGTACGCGAGGCCATCGAGGCCCACAACCAGAGTCTGTTCGACGCGCTCGACGCAAACCGTGCGCGCGTGGCCAGTCAGGTATCCGCGGCGGTCCTGGTCAGCATCCTGCTCGCGATAGCGTTCGGTGCGTGGCTGGTGCGCTCGCTGTCGCGGCTGGAGAAGGCCATCGTCGCGCTTGGTGATGGCTATTCCGACCGCCCGGTGAAAGTCGGTGGTCCCCGTGACCTGCGACAGGTCGGAGAGCGGCTCGAATGGTTGCGCGAGCGATTGAACGAACTCGAATCGGACCGCGTGCGGGTCCTGCGCCACGTCTCGCACGAACTCAAGACGCCACTTGCCGCGATGCGCGAGGGGGTATCCTTGCTCGATGACCGCGTGCTCGGACCACTGGTCGAGCCCCAGCGCGAAGTGGTTGCGATCCTGAAGCACAATTGTGCGACCTTGCAGACCCGGATCGAGGCCTTGCTCGGTGTCAATGCGGCGGCCTTCGATGCCCGTCGCCTGAGCTTCGGCCGAATCGAACCGGTGGCGCTACTGCGTTCGGTGGTCGAGGAGCAAGCCCTGCAGATTCAGCAGAGGCGGCTGGAGGTGTCGGTCGAGGGTCAAGCCGATGCGATCGAGGTGGACATACAGAAGGTCTCGCTGATGCTGTCGAATCTGCTCGCCAACGCGATCGCGTTCAGCCCCGAAGGGTCGTTGATCCGGCTGATCGCCAACCGCAAGGGCAAGCGCCTGCGGCTCGATTGCATCGACGAAGGCCCGGGTGTCGAGCCGGAGGAGGCCGAACGCATCTTCGATCCCTTTTTTCGCGGCAGCCTGCAGCCAGAGGGGAGAGAGAACGGAACCGGCATCGGTCTGTCCATCGTTCGTGAGTACGCCCACGCCCATGGCGGCAGCGTCGTGTTGGTGCCGGCCAGCCTGGGTTGCCATTTCAGGATCGAGTTGCCCTATGACCGTTGATCGGCGTCGAATGGTCGCGGTGGCGGCCACGCTCGTGGTCCTTGGTGGCTGCGCCTTCGAACGGAGTACGGTGCGGGGTGCAGACGGGCTGCCGGCGGCCGAACCGGCGGTGATCGTCGAGCAGGCGTCGCCGCTGGCGGCGGGCGACGTCAATCTGCGCGCGATCCTGGCCTTCTATCGCAACTCTCGCGGCATGTCAGCTGTGGAACTCGCCCGAGAGCGGGAGGCCTTGAAGGGACGGGTCAGCGATCCGCTCGACGCATTGCGTCTGGCGATCTTGCTTGGCCACCGCCGCAGCGATCTGGTACGGGCGCTCGGTCTGCTCGACGGCATCGCCGAATCGGACAGTCCGCAGGCGGTCGCGCTGCAACCGCTCGCGCGCCTGCTGTCCGATCAGTACGCGGAGCGCCTCAAGCTGGATACACAGGCCGACAGGCTGGGCGTCAGTGCGCGCGAGGCCGAGCTTCGGGCCAGCGAGGCGAGCGCCGAGGTCGAGGCGCTGCGGGCGAAGGCGAGTGCGCTACAGGAGAAGATCGACGCGCTGGCCGAGATCGAGCGCAGCCTGCCCGGCCGGCCGGCGCCACCGGTGCCGATGGGGGGAGCGACGCAATGAACGCAGGTGGCAGCATTCACACCGGTGCCCGTGTCCTCGTCGTCGATGACGATCCGGACCTGCTGCGCCTGCTGACGATGCGCCTCGCAGCGACTGGCTACCTGGTCAGCACCGCCGCAAGCGCCGCGGCGGCAGAGGCGCAACTCGCCAGCGAGAGGCCGGACGTGGTGGTCAGCGACGTGCGCCTGCCGGATCGCGACGGTCTCAGCCTGTTCGCCGAGATTCGTCGGCATCATCCGTCGCTGCCGGTCATCCTGTTGACCGCGCACGGCACCATTCCTGACGCGGTCGAGGCCATTGGCAAGGGCGTGTTCGCATACCTGACCAAGCCTTTCGACAGCCAGTTGCTGCGCGAGAAGATCGAGCACGCCTTGTCGCTGTCGCCGCAACTACAGACCACTGAAAGCGGCGACGAGCGTTGGCGTGCCGAGATCGTCAGCCGCAGCAGTGCAATGCGGGAACTGCTGGGGGAAGCCCACATGGTGGCGGCATCGGACGCCAGCGTGCTGATTCGTGGCGACAGCGGCACCGGCAAGGAGCTGCTCGCGCGCGCGATCCATCGTGCCAGCCCGCGCGCCGATCATCCCTTCGTTGCGATCAACTGCGGGGCGATACCGGAGCAACTGCTCGAGTCCGAATTGTTCGGCCACGTCAAGGGCGCGTTCACCGGTGCCGCCAGCAACCGCGACGGCCTGTTTCTGGCGGCCCACGGCGGCACCCTGTTCCTAGACGAGATCGGCGACATGCCGCTGGCCCTGCAGGTCAAGCTGCTACGGGTGTTGCAGGAGCGGGCGGTACGCCCGGTCGGTGCGACCCAGGCGCGGGCGATCGACGTGCGTATCCTGTCGGCGACCCACCGCGATCTCGATCTGGCGATGGGCGAGGGTCAGTTCCGGGAGGATCTCTACTACCGCCTCAATGTCGTCAGCCTGTATCTGCCCCCGCTGTCCGCCCGGAGAGAGGACATCCCACTGTTGGCCGGCCACTTCCTGGCGCAACTCGCACGGAAGTACGGCAAGGACGTCAATGGCTTTGCTCCCGAGGCGCTCGATGCGCTGGTGGCTGCGCCGTGGCCCGGCAACGTGCGCCAACTCTACAACGTCGTCGAGCAGGTCTGCGCACTTGCGACATCGCCGCTGGTGCCACGGACCTTGGTCGATCGCGCGCTGCGCGTGCGCCGAATGGACGAACTCTCGTATGCCGAGGCGAAGGCGCGGTTCGAGCGCAACTATTTGATTCAGCTGCTTAAATTGACTGATGGGAACGTTTCCGACGCAGCCCGGCTGGCGCAGCGGAACCGGACCGAATTCTATCGGCTGCTGCAGCGCTACGATCTGGTTCCCGCCATGTTCCGCACCGCCGGCGATTCTGTCGGATCTGGGCGACAGTAACAGTCGACACGAAATCATAGACTTGCAGTGCCTGCCCGACGCCCTGTCGTGGCAGCCCGACACTTTCTCGCCCTAGGTCAGCAGCTGTTCCCGACTCGTGCGTCCATCCCATTGAAAAATAGTTGATTTTCCGGCTGGCACGAAGCTGGCTAAGGAATAGCCAGGTCAAAAAGAGCGGGGCAGTCGCTCCCGCAAGGAGTGCATCGTGTCCAGGCACAGTGTGATTGCAAACATCCTGAAGACTACGGCTATCGCCTTTTCGATCAGCCTTGGTGCCCAAGCGGCAGACGGTGCCGCTGCACAACGGTTCGGCGATACCGCCATGGACGCGGCGATCAATGGCAAGGTCGCTGCAGCATTGATGTCTGATCCGGGCCTGCTGGGCGCGCGCATCGATATCGATACTCAGAACGGCATCGTCAGTCTGGCCGGTACGGTGATCGGTGAGCGTGAAGTCCGACGCGCGCTGGACATCGCGTCGGACATCGAAGGCGTGCGACGGGTCGACAACCTGCTGCAGGTCGAGGACAACCGCTGAGTCCCGACGGCTTGCTGCCGGGAGACGTGATGCTTCGACCGAGCATGGATCGGGATTGCCTCTTGGCGCCGCATCGGCGATGCCGGTGCGGCACCCTTTTTTGACACAGGTGTGAGGTGCCGGGTCCGTCGAGCATCGGATCCGTTGACGGGAATGGTCGGTAGATCCGCCCATTCCCGTTTTTTTTTGTCCATGACGATTTCCGCCACGACCGCAGGTGCAGGACGCCTGTGCGCAGGGGCTATACTCCGCGTTTTGCCTGCCGATGAGGCGACGCGTGCCGAACACTGCCACCGCAACTGCCGCCAGCTCGCGCCGCGGTTCCGTGCGCGGGAGGCTGACCATTGCTGCGGTCCGACTCTGCGTGGCTGTCTGCTGCGCCCTGGCCATGGGCTTCGCCGCGGCGGCTGGACCGTTGCCGGCACTCGGGACGTCGGTCAGGGACGTCACCGTCTCCGGGGTTTCCTCGGGGGGGTACATGGCGGTGCAGTTTCACATTGCGCATTCCGAGAGCGTCGCCGGCGCCGGCGTGCTGGCGGCCGGCCCCTACGATTGCGCCGCCGGCTCGATCTGGTTTGCCCTGACCCGGTGCATGAGGCCTCGTTTCTGGAGTCCAATGCCGGAGAGCCGCGTCTTCAGGCAGCGCATCGTGCGAAAGTCGGAGGCCGGGCTCATCGACGGTATCGAAGGGCTTGCCGGTGACCGTGCCTGGCTGTTCTCGGGCGGACGCGATGAAACCGTCGAGCGGCCCGTGGTGGAAGCCCTGGCATCCCTCTACCGTAGCGTGCTCGAGCCGAACGCGGTACGACTGGTGACACTCGCGTCCGCGGGTCACGCGATGATCACGGTCGAAGATCCCGACGCCAACCCCTGCGGAACGTCCGAGCCGCCTTATCTGAACCATTGCGGTGCGCTGGATGCGGCTGGCGAATTGCTGAATTACCTGATCGGGCCGCTGGCGCCGCCCAGGGAACCGCCCCCGGGCTCGGTTCGAGCCTTCGACCAACAGCCGTATCTCGGCCCGAAACCGGCGACCAGCGGCATGGCCGAGGTCGGTTACCTGCTGGTGCCGCCCGGTTGCGAGCAAGGCGGATGTCGGGTGCACGTGGTCTTTCATGGTTGCCGCCAGACCACCGAACAGATCGGCACCCGGTTTGTCGACAATGCCGGTTATCAGGAATGGGCGTGGAGCAATCGGCTGGTGCTTCTGTTCCCGCAGATCCGGCCGACCAACGGTTTCGTCGGCACTTTCGACTGGCTCTACAATCCCCGCGGTTGCTGGGATTGGTGGGGCTACACCGATGACCGCTACGGCGAACGCGAAGGTCGCCAGATTGCCGCGATCCAAGCCATGCTCGATCAACTGGCCCGGCCGCCAGGGAGCCGATAGGGCGGACGTATGCGGGCAGCCGTGGCATCATTCGGCGCTCGCTCACAACCCGTCTCGACGCCACCGTGTCTGAACGACTGTTCGATCCCCACGGCATTCTGGAGATCGCCGAGGATGCCGACCTCGCGACGATTCGCCGTGCCTTCCGCCGCCTGGCGATGCGCTGGCATCCCGATCGCAACCCGGATCCCGACGCCACCGCCCGCTTTCGCGAGATCCGTGCGGCCTTCGACTGGCTGACCGGCGACCCCGATGTCGAGGGCGGTGACGACGACGTTGACGCACCATCGGATGTTGGCGCAACAGACCGCCACGCTGACATCGAACTGAGTCTGGTCGAGGCAATGCTCGGTTGCGACAAACCGTTTGTGATCCGGCGGCAGCGGCCCTGCGAAGTCTGTGACGGTGAAGGCAGCGTTGCGCTGTCCCACACCCGCCTGTGCGAGGTCTGCCACGGTAGTGGCAAGGTGCGGACCACCCACAGCCTCGAGAAATGCCATATCTGTGGTGGTCGCGGTTACGTCCAGCGCGCAGCGTGCGAACACTGCGCCGGCAGCGGCGAGGTCATCGCCGACAGGACGGTCACGGTTCATGTCGGCGCGGGCATGCTACCCGGCGAAGTGCTGCGCCTGAAGGGTCTCGGCCACGAGTCGCCCGGCGGGGGTGCCGGTACCCTGTTCCTGACCATTCGCCTCGCGGCTGACGACTTGTTCGAACTGGCCGGGCGGGACATCCGCGTCCGACAGCCGGTGAGCATGCTGCGGTTGATCGCCGGCGGCCGCCTGTCGATCGCCGCGCCGCTCGGACCGGTATTGATCGAACTGGAGCCGGGCCAGGTCGACGGCTGTGAGTTGCGCCTGAGCGGCAAGGGCTACCCGGGGCGGGGCGGATCGCTCGACGACGCCGGTGATCTCGTCGTCACGCTCGAACCGTGTCCGCCCGAGCAACTCGACGAGGCCCAGCGGCGCAGTCTGGCGAAGCTCGAAGAGCAGTTGCAGCGCCACCGCGCGACCCATTTCCCGCGCCTCGAAGAGTGGTGGCAGGATTATCTCGCGAGCCGGCCCTGAGCCGTCCGGCCGTGCGATGCTGCCGCGTCTAGGACGGCCCGGCCGAGTGCGTCGACGAGACGCCAGTCATGTGCACTCGCCCGCCGTCAGTCTGGATCGCCACCGCCGAATCGATGAATCTGGCGACGCGCCTTCTTCGTCGGGCGACCGCGCAGGTCGCTGCCCGGTGCTGGCGCGAGCCGTCGGGTTTCGCGTTCGGCGACGCGGCGGGCCTCGCTCTCAGCGGTTTCGTGATACAGCTGGCGAGCCTCGACAGCCGGTCGTCGATGGGCATTGACGCCGAGCACGTCGACGCGCCAGCGGGTTTCGCCCGCGGCGATGTCGAGCCGATCGCCCGGACGGACCTCGCGCGCGGGCTTGACGGGATCACCGTTCACGCGCACGTGGCCGGCGGTGACAGCCTGGCTCGCCAGCGAGCGGGTCTTGAAGAAGCGGGCCGCCCAGAGCCACTTGTCGATGCGCAACCTGGCCTCGGGGCCGGTGTCGATGCCGTTATTCACGAAGCTCCCTGTCCGGGGTCGGAACGGCGATTGTCGGGTGCCCGATCGGTTCCCGGCAAGCAGCGGTTCAGCGCTCGACAAAAGCGCGTTCGATGACGTAGTCACCGGGGATGCCGATCCGCGGCGACATTTCGAAGCCACGCCCGTCGAGCAGTTCGCAGCATTCCGCGAGCATCGCCGGGCTGCCGCAGATCATCGCCCGGTCCACGGCAGCATCGATCGACGGCAGACCGATGTCGTCAAACAGGTTGCCGCTGCGGATCAGATCGGTCAGCCGGCCGCGATTTCGGAAGGGCTCGCGGGTCACGGTCGGGTAGTAGATCAGCTTGGCGCCGACATCTTCGCCGAAGTATTCGTTGGCGGGCAGGTCGCGGGTCAGCGTCTCGGCATAGGCGAGTTCCGAAATCTGTCTCACGCCATGCACGAGAACGACCTTTTCGAAGCGTTCGTAGAGCGCAGGATCCTGGACGATGCTGATGAAGGGTGCCAGGCCGGTGCCGGTCGACAGCAGGTAGAGGTTTCTTCCAGGGCGTACGTCGTGCAAGACCAGGGTACCTGTCGGCTTCTTGCTCACCACGATCTGGTCGCCCGCCTTCAGGTGTTGCAGGCGGGAGGTCAGTGGCCCGTCGGGCACCTTGATGCTGAAGAACTCGAGATGATCCTCGTAGTTCGGACTGGCGATCGAATAGGCTCGGGTCAGCGGACGACCATCCACCTCCAGGCCGATCATCACGAACTGGCCGTTCTCGAAGCGCAGACCGGGGTCGCGGGTGGTGCGGAAGCTGAACAGCGACTCGTTCCAGTGGCGCACGTTCAGGACACGTTCGGTACTCAGGTTGCTCATGGTCTTCATTCACTTCGATTCATGGAGTCTGGACGCATTCTAGGGTTCGCGGCTTTAACTGAAAAATGGATAATATGAGTATCTATTAGCGATAGTATCGATATGCGATTCAGCCTCAGGCAGATCGAAGTCTTCGTCGCGATCGCTCGCGCCGAGAATGTTTCGCGTGCAGCGGAGTCGCTGGCGATGTCGCAATCGGCAGCGAGTTCTGCCCTCTCGGAGCTCGAGCGCCAGTTCGATCGACCCTTGTTCGACCGCGTCGGCAAGTCGGTGCTGCTGAACGAAACCGGCCGCCTGTTGCTGCCGCGGGCGGTCGAGTTGCTCGATCGAGCCGGCGAACTCGAGGCACTGCTGCGTGGCCGCACTGTATTCGGTGCCATCCGGCTCGGCGCCACGCTGACCATCGGCAACTATCTGGCGACACTGATCGTGGCCGCCTATCTGCGCAGCCACCCGGAATGCAGGGCCCGCCTGGCGGTGCACAACACCGCCCGCATCGTCGAGCAGCTGCAGCGCTTCGAGCTGGACCTCGGTCTGATCGAGGGCCAGTGCCACGCGCCCGAACTTTCGGTCGAGCGCTGGATCGCCGACGAACTGGTGGTCTTCTGTGCACCGTCACACCCGCTGGCAGGGCACAGCGGGATCCCGGTCGATGCGCTGTCGCGCGAAGTCTGGATCCTTCGCGAACGGGGCTCGGGCACCCGCGAGACCTTCGACCACGCGATGCGGCATGTCGATGGCCCGCTGTCGGTTCGTCTCGAACTGGAGCACACCGAGGCGATCAAGCGCGCGGTGGAGTCCGGTCTCGGCATCGGCTGCATTTCCCGCCTTGCGCTGAGGGATGCTTTTCGGCGCGGTACGCTGGCGCCGATCGAAGTGTCCGATATCGACCTGTCGCGCCATTTTCAGTTCGTGTGGCATCGCGACAAGTATCAAAGCGAAGCGACCCGAGCCTTTCTCGGCCTGTGCCGGCGCTTTACCGCCGGCGTCACGCGCAGCGACCTGATCCCGGGCTCGGGCGAATCGCTGGCCGCGGGCGATCAGCCTCGGGCACGCGATTCCGATGACAGATTGCGGTAGCGCCAGCAGGCGCGGGTCCATTCCGGCGGATTTCGCCATTCGGCGATCCATGCGGACAGATCGTCGGCGCGCAGTGCGCCGGAGATCGCATAGCCCTGACCGTGGGTCGCGCCAAGCAGGATCAAGGCCTCGCCATGTTCGATCGATTCGACGCCCTCGGCGATCGCAGTCCTGCCGAACACCCGGGTCAGGCCGAGCACGCCTTCGACGATCGCACGATGCTCGGGGTCGTCGAGGATGTCGCGGACGAAGGATTGGTCGATCTTGAGCGTCGCCGCAGGCAGGTGCTTGAGGTAGGTCAGCGACGCATAGCCGGTACCGAAATCGTCGAGGGCGAAGCTGACGCCGCGCCGTGCACAGCGCTCCATCAGCTTGACCACGCGGGGCAGGTCGGCCAGCGCCGCGGATTCGAGGATCTCCACCTCGAGCAGATGAGGTGGGAAACCCGGGTGGCGCTCGAGCAGAGCCTCGAGCTTGGAGGCGAACTCGGCACCGAGGATCTGGCCGGCCGTCACGTTCACCGACACCGGGATCGAATTCCCGGCTGCATGCCATTGCGCCGCCTGGGCCATCGCTGTCTCGAGACACCATTCGCCGATCGAGACCAGCAGGTCCTCATCGTTGATCTGCGAAATGAAATCGGCCGGCAGCAGCAGACCGCGCTCGTTGTGCTGCCAGCGCAGCAGTGCCTCGACGCCGATCACCTTGCCGTCCGAGAAGCGTACCTTGGGCTGGTAGTGGAGGCGAAGCTGTTCCTTCTCCAGGGCCGCCTTGACTTCGCTGACTGCCCGCCGGTGGATGCTGAGCCGTCGGTCCTGCTCGGTGTCGAACAGGTGGCAGGCGTCGCGACCGCCCTGCTTGGCGGAGTACAGCGCCTGGTCAGCGTGGCGCAGCAAGGTGTCGGGATCGCCGCCATCGAACGGGTACAGCGTCGCACCCACCGATGCCGTCAGGCGCACGACCCCCGCGGGACGCTCGAACGGCAGCCGCAGCCGCGCCAGGAACTCGCCGACGCGGTGGTCGCAGTGTTCCGGCGATTCGATGCCTGCGAGCAGCAGCACGAATTCGTCGCCGCCCATGCGCGCCAGCGTGTCGCCCGGCTGCAGACCGGCTTCCAGCCGTTCGGCCACTTCGATCAAGAGCTTGTCCCCCTCGGCCGATCCGAAGCGTTCGTTGATCGGCTTGAAGTGGTCGATGTCGAGCATGCACACGGCCAGCAGTTGGTTGTTGCGTTGCGCCATGGCAATCGCGAGACTCATCAGTTCGGTGAGTTGGAGGCGGTTGGGCAGGCGCGTCAGGGCATCATGGCGGCTCAGATGGGCCAGCCGTTCCTGGTTGTCCCTCAGTTCCGAGATGTCGTGGGTGAAACCCACGTAGTAGGCAGTTTCGCCGTCTCGGTCGAGGATCGCCACGATCCGGGTCTGCTGCACGAAAAGCCCGCCGTCCGCTCGCTGGTTACTGAGCTCGCCCTGCCAAAGGCCGTCCTCGAGCACGTGCGACCACATCTCGCGATAGAACGCGGTGTCCTGCAGCCCGGACGACAGCATGCGCGGATTGGCGCCGATCAATTCCTTGCGCGAATAGCCGGTGGCGGCACAGTAGGCATCGTTGACGTCGATGATGTTGGCTTCGGCATCGGTGACCAGGACGCCTTCCGGCGCGTCGTTGAAAACCCGCCCCCACAGCGCCAGTTTGTCCTCGAGACCTCGCAATGCCGTGATGTCGGTCTGACTGAGCACCATGCGCAGCGGTCGGCCTTCGTCGCTGCGGGCGACCAGGCGTCCGCGCTCCCGCACCCAGATGTAATCGCCGTTGCGTCTGCGCATGCGATGCTCGCTGCGGTAGTTCGAACTGAGGCCCGACACGTGACGCTCGAGCTCCTGGCGGCAGCGGCCGAGGTCGGACGGATGCACCAGCGCCTCCCAGGAATCGAGACCATCATCGAGTTCGCCCACCGCGTAGCCGAGCTGCTGCAGCCACTGGCGCGAGTAGTGCATGCGCCCGCCCGCCACATCCCACTCCCGGACGCCAAAGTCGGCGTCTTCGAGCGCCGCGCGCATGCGCGCGATCTCACGCTCGTGGGCATCCTGGCGACGATGGCGTTCACTGGCATCGGTGATCAGCAGCCCCGCCTCGCCCGGGCCGACCTGGAACAGCTGCAGGTCGAGCCGTTTCGGGCCACTCGCCCCGTCCACCGGCAAATCGGCCTGGCGCCACGGCCGATTCGTCTGGTCGAGTTGTCCGAGCGCCTGTTCGACGCCGGGAAGCGCCAACGCGGCGAGCCCTTGATCGTCGCCGCTGATTGCCGGCAGCAGGTCGCGCGCATGCCGGTTGACGGCAAACGGTCGAATCAGGCCATTGCGATCGCGATCGAAGCAGACGACACCGATCGGCGCGCCGTCCAGCAGGCGCCCGAATCGCTGCTCCGCGCGCTGCCGCTGGCGAAGAAACAAGTGCAGCACGATGCAGGCGGCACACAGCATCCCGATCACCATTGCCGTGCGCCATGCTGCGGCACGCCAAGAGGCAAGGTAGGTGCTTCGGTTCTCGGTGACGCTGACGATCAAGGGATGACGGTCTACCCAGCGCACCGCCGCGTTTCGACTTTCGCCGTCGATCGGCGACTGTTCGATCAAGGCGGCCTCGCGCAACTGCCCTTCGAGCAGGGGTGTCAGCTGCGGCACCTCGACCTGAACGCCGATCATGCTCTCGACGAAGGGGTGGCGCAGCAGCAGCGTGCCCTGTCGATTCCAGACCGCGATCGACGCGCCTGGAGGCAGCCCGAGCGATCGATAGAAGCTCAGAAAAGTGTTCTCGAGGCCGACGTGGGCGGCCAGGACACCGAGCAGGCGGCCCTTGCCGTCCCGCAATGCGCGTGCCAACAGGAGCCCCCACCGTCCACTCTGGCGTCCGCGGACGGTGGTTGCGATGGTGCCGGCGGTGGCATCCCGCTGCAGCAGCTCGAAGTACTCCTCTCCCTTCATCGAGCCGCGTACGGCGGTTTCGCTGGAGCTGGTGATCAGACTGCCGTCCGGCCGCGCGAGCATCAGGTCGTCAACCGCCGAGGTGCGCGCGACGGCAGTCTTCAGTACCGCGTGGGCTTCCGCGACGGCCGGCCGGTCACTGACCTCGGGTACCCGGCCGTCGAGTTCGTCGGAACTGGTGGCGAGAATCAGCTCGGTGGCATCCATCATGCTGCCGACATGGCGACCGACCAGCCGCGCGAGGGCCATCACACGATCGGTGGCTTCCCGGTCCAGCCGGGCGCGCTCCTGCAACAGACCGGTGACCAGCCACGCCGATGCAAGGCCGGCACAGATCCAGCAGATCGTCAAGAACAAGGCAGGGCGCTTCATCGTTGCTTCTCGGCATCCGGACGTGTCCGGTTGCTCGGTCCTTCGCTGCGAGGAATTCGGCCTCTAGCGTATACGCTTGCCGGCCCGACGCAAGTCTAATGGCGCCTGGCTCGCGTCGCTATGCAATTCCAATAATTCGTGTTGCGACGCACGGTGCATCAGGCGTAGTCATCGACCGGTACGCAGGCGCAGAACAGGTTGCGATCGCCGTGGACATCGTCGATGCGCGCGACGGAAGGCCAGAACTTGCCGGCGCGCACCCATGGCAATGGGAACGCCGCCTGCGCCCGCGAGTAGGGATGCGGCCATTCGCCGATCAGCGCATCCTGCGTGTGTGGTGCGTTGCGCAGGGGGTTGTCGTCGGCTGGCCAGACGCCTGACTCGACCTGGCGCACCTCGTCGCGAATCGCGACCATGGCTTCGACGAAACGGTCCAGTTCGTCCTTCGACTCGCTTTCGGTGGGTTCGATCATCATTGTGCCCGGCACCGGAAAGGACATCGTCGGCGCATGGAATCCGTAGTCCATCAGTCGCTTGGCGATGTCGACCTCGGTGATCCCGCAGGCCGCCTTGATCGGCCGGATGTCGATGATGCATTCGTGCGCGACCCGGCCATTGCGCCCGGTATAGAGCACCGGATAGTGCTCCGCCAGCCTGCTCGCCAGATAGTTGGCATTGAGGATCGCCACCTCGGTGGCACGCCGCAGGCCACTGCCACCCATCATCGTGATGTACATCCACGAAATCGGCAGGATGCTGGCGGAACCGAAGGCCGCCGCCGAAACTGCGCCCTGGCCGGCGTTCGGTCGGTCCGCGTCGTCGCCCGCCGACACCACGTGATCCGGCATGAACGGTGCCAGATGCGCCTTCAGGCCGATCGGCCCCATGCCCGGACCGCCACCGCCGTGGGGGATGCAGAAGGTCTTGTGCAGATTCATGTGGGAGACGTCGGCGCCGATCGCGGCCGGTGAGGTCAGGCCCACCTGGGCATTGAGGTTGGCGCCGTCCATATAGACCTGCCCACCGTGGCGATGCACGACGTCGCAGATCTCCCGGATGTCCTCTTCGAACACGCCATGGGTCGATGGGTAGGTGATCATCAGGCAGGCCAGCCGTTCGGCGTGGGCCGCCGCCTGCGTCGTCAGGTCTGCGAGATCGACGTTGCCACGGTCGTCACAGGCGACCACCACGACGCGCATGCCGCACATCTGCGCCGTCGCCGGATTGGTGCCATGCGCCGATCGCGGGATCAGGCAGACGTCACGCCGTGCCTCGCCACGGCTGTCGTGGTAGCGGCGGATCGCGACCAGGCCGGCATACTCGCCCTGGGCGCCCGAATTGGGCTGCATCGAGATCACATCGAAGCCGGTGATCGCCCGCAGGTAGCCGGCCAGTTCACCGATCATGTCGAGATAGCCGCGCGCCTGGTCGACCGGCGCGAACGGGTGCATGCGAGCGAACGCGGGCCAGCTCACCGGGATCATCTCGCTGGTGGCATTGAGCTTCATCGTGCATGAGCCGAGCGAGATCATCGAGTGGTCGAGGGCCAGATCCTTGTTTTGCAGACGCTTCAGGTAGCGCAGCATCTCGTGTTCGGTGTGATGCCGGTTGAACACCGGATGACCGAGGATCGGCGAGGTCCGGCGCAGGCCTTCGGCAATCGGCCCGGCCGTCGACCGGCCGTCGCCGATCAGTCGGCCGTCCAGGGTGGCGATGTCCGGGCTCGCACCGAAGACCGCGAGCAGGGCGGTCACGTCGTCGCGACACGTGGTCTCGTCACAGGACAGGCCGAGCCGGTCGTCGGCGACCCGGCGCAGGTTGAAGCCGGCTGCCTCGGCAGCAGCCAGCAGTTCACCGGTGCGGGCGCCGGTGAGCACGTGGATCGTGTCGAAGTAGCTGCCATGGACGAGCTCGAAGCCGGCTTCCCGCAGGCCCTCCGCGAGGATCGCCGCCATGCGGTGGATCCTCGCGGCAATGGTGGCGAGGCCGCGGGGTCCGTGCCAGACGGCATACAGGCCGGCCATGTTGGCAAGCAGCACCTGCGATGTGCAAATGTTCGAATTCGCCTTTTCACGGCGGATGTGCTGCTCGCGGGTCTGCAACGCCATGCGCAGCGCCACCTGGCCGGCCGCGTCCCTCGATACCCCGATGATTCGGCCCGGCATCGACCGGGCATTGACCTGACGGGTGGCGAAGTAGGCGGCATGGGGACCACCGTAGCCCATCGGCACGCCAAAACGCTGGGCCGAACCGAGACAGATGTCCGCGCCGAATTCGCCCGGGGACTTGAGCAGCACCAGCGCCATCAGGTCGGCGGCGACCGCGCTGACCGCGCCCTGGTCCTTCAGGGCGGTCACGATCGTCGACAGATCACGGATTCTTCCCTGTTGATCCGGATACTGCAGCAGCGCACCGAAGACCGGCTGCGCGGCAGCGGCGTCGGCGCCTCCGACGATGAGGTCGAAGCCGAAATAGTGGGCCCGCGTGCGCAGCACGTCGATGGTCTGTGGAAACGCGTCGGCGTCGACGAAGAAGGCATTCGACTTGCTCTTGGAGATGCGACGTGCCATCGCCATTGCCTCCGCGGCGGCGGTCGCCTCGTCGAGCAGCGAGGCGTTGGCGAGATCGAGCCCGGTGAGGTCGATGACCATCTGCTGGAAATTCAGCAGGGCCTCCAGGCGCCCCTGGGAGATTTCTGCCTGATAGGGCGTATAGGCGGTATACCAGCCCGGATTCTCGAATACGTTGCGCAGGACCACCGGCGGCGTGACGGTGTCGTAGTAGCCCATGCCGATCATGTTGCGCATCACGCGATTGCGCCCGGCGATGGCCTCCAGCCGGGCCAGCGCCAGCCGCTCGGGGCAGGGGCCGGGCAGGGCGGACGGACCGCTCGAGCGTATGCTCTTCGGTATGGTCTCGGCGATCAGCTGATCGAGATCCGCGACACCGAGTGCGGCAATCATGTCAGCCCGTTCGTCTGCGTCGGGGCCGATGTGGCGGTCGATGAAATCACCGGCCTGCTCGAGTTCCTCGAGCGCTGCGGTCAGCATGGGGTGGGGCATGGGCTTCGAACTCGAAACGATGGGGACGTCAGGATTCGGCGATTTCAGCCTCGTAGCCGGCAGCATCGAGCAGCGCGTCGAGCGAGGCGCCGTCGGCCGGCCGGAGCTTGAACAGCCAGTTCCCGTAGGCGTCGGCGTTGACCCGCTCAGGGGCGTCGACGGCATCGGCGTTGCTGTCGACGATTTCGCCATCGACCGGCGCGTAGATGTCGGAGGCCGCCTTGACCGATTCGATGACCGCCACGGCGTCGCCGGCCGCGACCTGCCGGCCGGTCTCCGGCAGTTCCAGGAAGACGATGTCGCCCAAGGCCTCCTGGGCGTGATCGGTGATGCCGACGGTCAGTACGCCGTCGGCGTCGCTGCGGATCCATTCGTGGGACTTGGTGTATTTGAGGTCGGCAGGAACCTTGCTCATGCTTGCTCTCCGAAACAGTCGGTGGTGCGGGCGAATCCGCCCGCGCGAGAAATGATGCTCAAATCAGGCACTGGCCATTGCGCACGAACGGCAGCTTGACGGTACGGGCCTCGGCCATGCGGCCACGGATGTCCACGGTAACGCGCTCGTCCGGTGCGACCGCGAGCGGCAGGCGGGCGAACGCGATCGCCTGTTGCAGCGTCGGCGAGAAGCTGCCACTGGTGGTGATGCCGTCGCCATGCTCGGTCGCGACCTTCATGTGGGCTCGCAGCACGCCCTTGTCTTCGAGCACCAGCCCGAGCATCCGGCGTCGCGCACCGGCCTGCTCGAGCGGCTCGCGGCCGATGAAGTGGCGATTCTCGTCCTTGAAATCGATGGTCCATGCGAGCCCGGCATCCAGGGGCGAGGTGTCTTCGTCCATGTCCTGGCCGTAGAGGTTCATGCCAGCTTCCAGCCGCAGGGTATCGCGCGCACCGAGGCCGCAGGGCGCCACGCCGGCGCCCAGCAGGCTGCGCCAGACATCCTCGGCCCGATCGGCCGGGACGCTCAATTCGAAACCGTCTTCGCCGGTATAGCCGGTTCTCGCGATCAGCACGCCGTCGCAGTCGACCGCATGGAACGGGGGCAGCGTGCCGGTCGCCTCTTCGCTTCCGGGAATCGCCTGCCAGCATAGGCGCCTTGCATCCGGCCCCTGCACCGCGATCATCGCCAGGTCCCGACGTGGCGTGAGATCGACGGCCGCCGCATCACGGTCGATGCGTTCGCGCAACCACGCGAGATCCTTGTCGGCCGTCCCGGCATTCACCACCAGGCGATAGCGGTCGTCGGCGAAGTGGTAGACGATCAGGTCGTCGATGACGCCACCGGTCGGCGTGAGCATGCAGGAATAGAGCGCCTTGCCGGCGACGGTCAGCTTGGCGACGTCGTTGGCCAGCACTGAGCGAAGGAACTTTCGCGCATCGGCACCATCGAGATCGAGCGCGAGCATGTGCGACACGTCGAACATGCCGGCCCGGCGACGAACGACGTGGTGTTCCTCGATCTGCGAGCCGTAGTTGACCGGCATTTCCCAGCCCGCGAAATCGACCATGCGGGCACCGGCATCGACGTGGGCGCGGTGAAGCGGAGTCTGCTTGGACATGACGGTGTTCCTCGGTGGCGGCAGCAAAATCGGGCAATGATGAAAAAAGGGGACGCGCCCGAGTGTCGGCCCGTCCCCATCTGTCCCTTGTACCTGAGAGATTGCGGCCGCGGCCGCGTGCCCCTTCGGTGGGCGGATCGACGGCCGCCACTCTCCAGATTCTTGCTTCGAACTGCGGTCCGTTTGCCTGAGCGGTTCCGGGGGTTACGCCTTCGGCGGCTGTCAACAGCGCTCTCCCGCAGTGTCAGCGGACGATAGCATCGGCCGGCCGGGTCGGGCAAGCGTGCCGGCCGCGATAAGATGGGCGCCATGACAACGAGCCGCAGCCGCTACATCGACATCCGGGGCCTGCGCTACCACCTGCGTGAATGGGGAACGGTGGGCGCACCCCAGCTGGTGCTGCTTCACGGCTGGATGGATGTCTCCGCCAGTTTCCAGTTCGTCGTCGAGCGGCTTCGTCGCGACTGGCATGTGGTCGCACCCGACTGGCGCGGATTCGGTCGCAGCGCCCGGGCGCCCGGGGGCTATTGGTTTCCCGACTACCTGGCGGACCTCGACGCGCTGGTACGCGGAGCCGGTCTGATTTGTCCGCTCAACCTGATCGGACACAGCATGGGCGGCAACGTCGCGGCGCTGTACGCCGGCATCAGGCCCCGGTCGGTGTCGCGCCTGGTGCTGCTCGACGCCTTCGGGCTCGCCGACAGGCCACCCGAGGAGGCCCCCGGACGCTATCGCAAGTGGCTCGATCAGCTGGCGCGCGAGGCCCGTCCACGACACTACGATTCGACCGCCGCGCTGGTCGAACGTCTGCTGCAGGAGGATCCGCGCCTCGATCGCAGCCAGGCCACCCGGCTGGCCGCCGAGATGCTCGTCGAAGACCCGGCGGGTGGCTACGTCGGCCACGGCGACCCACGTCATCGCGACGTCAATCCGGTGCTCTATCGACGCCAGGAGGCGATGGCCTGCTGGCGTCAGGTGCGGGCGCCGGTACTCTCGCTGGTGCCTGCGGACGACGAACTCCGGCGGCATCTCGGGGTCAACGACGAAGCCTGCGCCGCAGGGCGCGCCTGTTTCAGCGACTACCGGGAGATCCGTCTGTCCGGTACCGGTCACAATCTGCATCGCGACGTCCCCGGCGACGTCGCCGCCGCGATCGAGGCATTCGTGTGCGCCGCCGACGCCGGAGTTGCACCGTGAAGATGTTCGAAAATCCCGACCTGCATTGCCACTCGACACGGTCCGACGGTCACCTGACGCCGTCCCAAGTGGTATCGCGGGCGCTGGCGAATGGCGTCGACCTGCTGGCGCTGACCGATCACGACGAGCTCGACGGCATCGACGAGGCGCTCGCCACCGCCCGCGGCAGTTCACTGCGGCTGCTGCCGGGCGTCGAGATCTCGACCAGCTTTGTCGGCGAGACCATCCACATCGTCGGCCTGGGCATCGATCACCGTCACCGCCCGCTGCAGCAGGCGCTCGCCGAACTGCGGTCGGGGCGGGCGGAACGGGCCGAACGCATCGGCGCCGAGCTGGCGCGCTGCGGCATTCCGGATGCGCTGGCCGGTGCGCGACGGCTGGCGCGCAATCCCGAGCTGGTCGGGCGCGCCCACTTTGCCCGCCACATCGTTGCCTGCGGACTGATGCCCGACGTCAAGACCGTGTTCGATCATTACCTGGCGACCGGCAAGCCCGGCTTCGTCCCGCACCAGTGGGCGGAGATCGAACAGGCCGTCGGCTGGATCACCGCGGCCGGCGGCGTCGCGGTCCTGGCCCATCCCGCCCGTTACCGGCTCTCCAGCCGTGAGCTTCAGGAACTGCTCGCCCGCTTCCAGCACGCCGGCGGCGAAGGCATCGAAGTGGTCGGTGGCGCCCACACCGAACAGGAAATGCACCGTTTCGCCGGCATCGCCCGGCAGCGAGGCCTGCTTGCCTCGCGTGCCTCGGATTTCCACGGAATCGGCGAAGGGCCGGTCGATCTCGGGCGCTGCAACCCCTTGCCGCCGGATCTGATTCCGGTATGGTCGCGTTTTTGCTAATTCGCGGCCGCGATGGCGTCCGCCCGAGCGCATGGCCCAGTATTTCTCGCTGCACCCCGAGCATCCGCAACCACGCCTGATTCGCCAGGCCGCGGACATCGTCCGCCAGCGCGGGCTGGTGGCCCTGCCGACCGATTCGGCCTATGCACTGGCCTGCCAGGTCGGCGAGGCACAGTTGCTCGATCGGATCCGGCGCATCCGCGGCGTCGACGACCGCCATCACTTCACCCTGATGTGCCGCGACTTGTCGGAAATCGCCCAGTTCGCGCGAGTCGACAATGCCCAGTACCGCTTGCTCAAGGCGACCACGCCCGGCCCCTACACCTTCATCCTCGAGGGCACACGGGAACTGCCGCGCCGGGTCCTGCACCCGAAGCGCAAGACACTCGGCCTGCGGGTGCCCGAGCATCCGGTGGTCGAGGCGTTGCTGGCGGAGATCGATGGGCCGCTGGTGACCTCGACCCTGCTGCTGCCGGGCGAGGATCTGCCGCTGTCGGATGCGGAGGAGATCCGCGACCGGCTCGGCAGACAGGTCGACCTGGTGATCGAGGCGGGCTACTGCGGCGCCGAAGCGACGACGGTGATCGACCTGACCGACGGCTCGCCGGTGCTGGTGCGCGCCGGCCGGGGCGCGCTCGAGCCCTTCGGCCTCGACGCGGGTTGAGCGATCCCTTTGCTAGAATCGGACCCTTTGCACCTGCGCGCAGATGGATGAGTTGATATCGACGCTGGCGATCTGGGCACTGCCGGTACTGCTCGCGATCACGCTGCACGAGGCCGCCCACGGCTACGTCGCGCGCCACTTCGGCGATCCGACGGCCGAGTTGGCCGGTCGCATCACCCTGAACCCGCTCAAGCACATCGATCCGGTCGGGACGCTGCTGGTGCCGGGCCTGATCCTCGCGCTGAGTGCCGGTGGCATGTTGTTCGGCTGGGCCAAGCCGGTGCCCGTGAGCTTCGGCCGCCTGCGGCGCCCCAAAGCCGACATGTTGTGGGTCGCCGCGGCCGGGCCGCTGGCGAACTTCGCGATGGCCGTCGGCTGGGCCCTGGTGTTCCTGCTCGGCCGCCATCTGGTCGGCAGCAACTACGCGCTGCCGATGCTGAAGATGGCCGACGCCGGCATGCACATCAACGCGATCCTGATGATCCTGAACCTGTTGCCGATTCCGCCGCTCGACGGCGGTCGCATCGCCGTCAGCCTGCTGCCGGGGCCGCTCGCCGCACGATTCGCCCGACTCGAACCGTTCGGCTTTCCGATTTTGTTGCTGCTGTTGTTCACCGGCGTGCTCGGTGCGGTGCTCGGTCCGCTGGTGGCCCTGTTCCGGTATGCTCTCGCCCTCGTATTCGGACTGTAAGACGATCAATGTACGCTGAACGCGTTCTCTCCGGCATGCGGCCGACCGGACGACTCCATCTCGGCCATTACCACGGTGTGTTGCAGAACTGGGTCAAGCTGCAGGTCGAGTATCCGTGCCTGTTCTTCGCGGCCGACTGGCACGCGCTGACGACCAACTACGACGATCCGCGGCTGATCGGCGAGAGCGTCTGGGACATGCTGATCGACTGGCTCGCGGCCGGGGTCGATCCTGCGCAGGCGACCCTGTTCATCCAGTCGCGGGTGCCGGAACACGCGGAACTGCACCTGCTGCTGTCGATGATGTGCCCGCTGGGCTGGCTCGAACGCGTGCCGACCTACAAGGACCAGCAGGAAAAGCTCACCGACAAGGATCTGGCGACCTACGGCTTTCTCGGCTATCCGTTGCTGCAGTCGGCCGACATCCTGATCTACCGCGCGGACAAGGTGCCGGTGGGAGAGGATCAGGTGCCCCATGTCGAGCTCACGCGCGAGGTTGCGCGACGCTTCAACCACCTCTACGGCAAGGAGCCGGGATTCGAGGACAAGGCGCGCGACGCGATCCGCAAGCTCGGGTCGAAGCGGGCGCGGATGTACGAGGAACTTCGCGTACGCTACCAGCAGGAGGGCGAGGAGGCCGCGCTCGAGCAGGCTCAGGCCCTGCTGGAAGAGACCCAGAACCTGAGCCTCGGCGACCGCGAGCGCCTCTACGGCTACCTCGAAGGCGGCGGCAAGATGATCCTGGCCGAACCGGACGCGCTGCTGACGGTGGCGTCGAAGATGCCGGGCCTCGACGGACAGAAGATGTCGAAGTCCTACAACAACACGATCTACCTGCGTGAGGACGCCGACAGCATCACCAAGAAGATCCGCACGATGCAGACCGATCCGGCTCGCGTGCGGCGCACCGACCCGGGCGAGCCCGAGAAGTGCCCGGTCTGGCAGTTCCACCTCATCTACTCGGACGATTCGGTTCGCGGGTGGGTGCAGGAGGGTTGTCGCAGCGCCGGCATCGGCTGCGTCGAATGCAAGCAGCCGGTGATCGATGCGGTGGTGGCCGAACAGGAGCAGATGCGCGAGCGTGCGCAGCCCTACGTCGAGGATCCCGGCCTGCTGCGCAACATCATCGCCGACGGCTGCGAGCGCGCGCGCAAGCTCGCCCAGGACACCATGCGGGACGTGCGCGAAGCGATGGGACTCAACTACGGGTGAACCTGCCGCTCGACCTGCCGCCGTCCGAGACGCCGGAACAGGCGGCTGCGGTGGCTCGCCTGTACGGCGAGCCGATGCTCACGCTGCCGCTGGATCTGTACATTCCGCCGGATGCGCTGGAAATCATCCTCGACGCCTTCGAGGGGCCGCTCGACCTGCTGCTCTACCTGATCCGCAAGGCAAACATCGACATCCTGGACATTCCGATGGCGCCATTGACCGCGCAGTATCTGGAATACGTCGAGGCGATGCGGGCGAGCAATCTCGAATTGGCGGCCGAATACCTGTTGATGGCCGCGATGCTGCTCGAGATCAAGTCTCGCATGCTGCTGCCGCGACCACCGCGGGCGGTCGAGGACGAGGACGCCGACCCGCGGGCGGAACTGGTGCGACGGCTGCTCGAATACGAGCAAATGAAACTTGCCGCTGCCAAGATCGACGCACAGCCGCGCGAGGGGCGCGACTTCGAATGGATCGGCGTGCTGGTGGCCGAGAAGGTGGTCGAGCGGCTGCCCGAGGTGAGCCTGCACGACCTGCAGCTGGCATGGTTGAAGATCGTGCGCAACGCGCGACTGAACCGCCACCACACCGTGCAGCGCGAGGAACTGTCGGTGCGTGAGCACATGACCGGCATCCTGCGCCGCCTCGGCGGTGGCGGATTCGTCGTGTTCGATGCACTGTTCGACCGCTCGCTGGGCGCGCCCGGACTCGTCGTCAGCTTTCTCGCGGTTCTCGAGCTGGTCAAGGAGCGGCTGGTGGAAGTGACCCAGAGCGCCGCCTTTGCGCCGATCTACCTGAGGCTCAGCGGTCATGCAGCCGACGAGCCCTGACGATTGGAAGCGGGTGCTGGAAACGGCATTGCTGGGTGCACAGGCTGCGCTGCCGGTCAGCACGCTGCGCCTGCTGTTCGACCAGGACCCCGGACCCGAGACGGTGCGTCGGCTACTCGACGAGCTGCGCGTCGACTGGGAAGATCGTGGCGTCGAACTGCTGCAGGTCGCCGGTGGCTGGCGCTTCCGGACGCGGCCCGAATACCAGCTCTATCTCGATCGCCTGAAACACGAACGGGCACCGAAATATTCGCGCGCGGTACTGGAGACGCTGGCGATCGTCGCCTATCGTCAGCCGGTCACCCGCGGCGATATCGAGGAGATCCGGGGCGTGTCGGTATCCCAGGGCGTGATCCGAACGCTCGAATCGCGCGGCTGGATCGACGTGGTCGGCCACCGCGATGTGCCGGGTCGCCCGGCCTTGTTTGCGACCACGCGTCGCTTTCTCGACGAAATGGGGCTGCGCTCGCTGACCGAGTTGCCGCCATTGACCGAAATCGAAAGGATCATGGACCTTGTCGACCTCCCGCACTCCCCGCCGACCGAAAGGCCCGCAGAAAACGTCGATCAGGACTGACGGCGCCGCCGGCGGCCCCGGCCGCCGCGCCCGCGGCGGTCGCAAACTGCCTGCCGAGTTCGCCGAGTCAGAGCGCCTGCACAAGATACTGGCGCAGACCGGCATCGCCTCGCGACGGGAGATCGAAGAGATGATCGTCGCCGGCCGCATCTCGGTCAACGGCATGCCGGCCAGCATCGGCCAGAAGGTCGGCCCGACCGACAAGGTGCGGGTCAATGGCAAGCTCGTCAATCTTCAGTTCAGCATTCGCGTGCCGCGGGTGCTGATCTACCACAAGCCCGAGGGCGAGATCGTGTCGCGCGACGATCCGGACGGACGGGTCAGCGTGTTCGACCGTCTACCCAAGCTCAGGCGGGGTCGCTGGATCGCGGTCGGGCGCCTCGACATCAACACCTCCGGCCTGTTGCTGTTCACCAACGACGGCACGCTGGCCAACCGGCTGATGCATCCGCGCTACCAGATCGAGCGCGAGTATGCGGCGAGGCTGCTCGGGCGCCTCGACGAGGAGCAGGTCGAGTCGCTGAAGCAGGGAATTCAGCTCGAGGACGGCCCGGCGCGTTTCAACAGCATCGACGACGGCGGCGGCGAAGGCGTCAACCATTGGTACCGGGTGACCATTTCCGAAGGTCGTAATCGGGAGGTGCGCCGGATGTTCGAGGCGCTCGGCCTGACCGTCAGTCGGCTGATGCGTGTCCGCTACGGACCGGTGACGATGTCGCCCCGGCTCCGACGCGGCTACTGGGAGGAAATGGACGTTGCCGAAGTCTGCCGGCTGGCCGGTATGCCGGTGCCTCAGGATGCTGTCAGCACCCGCCGGAAAAGCGCGAGGAATCGGGCCTGATCGACCGCTTTCGGGCTTGCTTCCACATGCCGTGAAAGACCAATTGGCATTTGCGCGGGCATAGGGGCACTGATATACTCCGCGGGCTTTGGCGAACGGCTTTTTCGCCAGGCACGTTTTTCCGGTTGAAAACAACAGGAATGGGCGTTAAGCCCATTTTTTATTTGTGGGTTCGCAAATGGACGTGGCCGCAATCGTCGAGCAGGTGGTGAGCGGAATGGGCTTCGAGCTGGTCGATTTCGAAACCTCGCCGAAATCGCGACTGCTGCGCGTGTTCATCGACCAGGAGCGCGGCATCACCGTCGACGACTGCGCCACCGTGAGCAACCAGCTGACGCGTGTGTTCGAGGTCGAAAACGTCGATTACGACCGCCTCGAGGTATCGTCGCCCGGACTCGACCGGCCGCTCAAGAAGGCTGCCGACTTCGAGCGCTTCGCCGGCCACCAGATCCAGCTTCGGACCCGCATGCCGATCGGAAATCAACGCAATTTCAAGGGTGTGCTGATTGGTCTGGCAGACGGAACGGTGCATCTCGAAACCGAAGGAGGCGAACTTGCATTCGACTTCGACGAGGTCGAGAAGGCGCGGCTGGTCCCCCAGTTTTGAGAGTACGGATGTGGAGAACTGAACGATGAGCCGCGAGATCTTGCTGCTTGTGGATGCTTTGGCGCGGGAGAAGAACGTTGCCAAGGACATCGTGTTTGCGTCGCTCGAATCGGCACTCGCATCCGCGACCAAGAAGCGCATTCACGATGACGCCGACGTGCGTGTGTCGATCGATCGGGAAACCGGCGACTACGAATCCTTCCGCCGCTGGAAAGTGCTGCCGGACGAGGAGGTCACCAACGACGAGGCCGAGATCGGCCTGATCGATGCTCGCGAAGAAGTCGGGGACATCGATGTCGGCGAGTTCGTCGAAGAACCGCTCGAGCCGATCGATTTCGGCCGCATCGGCGCCCAGGCCGCCAAGCAGGTGATCCTGCAGCGCATCCGGGACGCCGAGCGCGAACAGGTGCTGAACGACTTCCTCGAGCGCAAGGAGCATCTGGTCTCCGGCAGCATCAAGCGCATGGAGCGCGGCAACGCGATCATCGAGGTCGGTCGGCTGGAGGCCGTGATCCCGCGCGACCAGATGATCCCGCGCGAGAACCTTCGCGTCGGCGACCGGGTCAAGGCCTTCCTGCTGCGCATCGATCGTGGCGCCCGCGGGCCCCAGCTGATCCTTTCGCGGACCGCGCCGGAGTTTCTGGTCAAGCTGTTCGAGCTCGAGGTGCCGGAAATCGAGGATGGCCTGCTCGAGATCAAGGGCTGTGCGCGCGACCCCGGTCTGCGGGCGAAGATCGCCGTGAAATCGAACGATCCCCGCGTCGATCCGATCGGCACCTGTGTCGGCCTGCGCGGATCCCGTGTCACCGCGGTGCGCAACGAGATCGGCGGCGAGAACATCGACATCGTGCTGTGGGCGCCGGATGCGGCCCAGTTCGTCATTGCCGCTCTGCAGCCTGCCGAGGTTTCGTCGATCGTCGTCGATGAGGAACCTCACGCGATGGACGTCGTGGTCGACGAGAACAACCTGGCGATCGCGATCGGCCGCAATGGCCAGAACGTCAAGCTGGCCTCCGAGTTGACCGGCTGGCAGATCAACCTGATGACCGAGGAAGAGTCGGCGCAGAAGCTGGAGGAGGAGCGCGGCCAGATCCGCGGCCTGTTCATGGAGCGTCTCGACGTCGACGACGAGGTCGCCGACATCCTGATCGACGAGGGTTTTTCGTCGATCGAGGAGGTCGCCTATGTGCCGCTGGCGGAGATGCTCGAGATCGAAGCCTTCGATGAAGCGACGGTTGACGAATTGCGCAACCGCGCCCGCAACGTGCTGCTGACCGAAGCGATCGTCACAGAAGAGCAGTTGGAGAACGTATCCGAAGACATGCTTTCGCTCGAGGGCATGGACAAGCCGCTGGCAGCCAGTCTGGCACAACAGCAAATCCGTACCCGGGATGACCTGGCCGATCTGGCCGTCGACGAACTCGTCGAGATCGCGGGAATTGACGAAGACCGGGCGCGCGCACTGATCACGGTGGCGCGGGCGCACTGGTTCGAGCAATGACGGAGGAAAGTGAATGAATCAAATGAGCGTCACCCAGTTCGCCGGCGAATTGCGCATGCCGGCAGCCGTCCTTCTCGAGCAACTCCAGAAAGCGGGCGTCGAGAAGCAGGGAGCCGAAGATCTGCTCTCCGAGCAGGACAAGGCACGCCTGCTCGAATACCTGCGGCGATCCCACGGTGAAACCGCACCGAAGGCAAAGATCACGCTGACGCGCAAGCAGACCAGCGAGATCAAGGCCACCGATTCGACCGGCCGGGCGCGAACCGTCCAGGTCGAGGTCCGCAAGAAGCGCGTCTTCGTCAAACGCGACGAGCTGCTGGCGGAAGCCGAGGCAGAGGCCGAAGCCGAGCTCGAGGCGAGCGCCGAGCCGGCGGTCGAAGTCGCCGAGGTCGACGAGCCGTTGCCGGCCACGCCCGAACCGCAGGCAGAGCTGCCGGCCGAGCCCGAAGCCGCCCCTGAGCCGGAACCGACGCCGGTCGAGGAGGCTGCGGTCGCCGAAGCCGAGCCCACGCAGGAAGTGGTCAGTGCCGCCGAAACGCAGCCCGAGCCGGAGTCCGCCGAAAGCGCCCGGTTGACGATGCGCGACGTGCTCGGCGAGGAAGAACTGGCGGCACGCGAGCGCGAGCGCCAGCGCGCGGCAGACCTGGCCGCACGCCAGGCCGCCGATCTGAAGGAAAAGCAGGAACGTGAGGCCCGCGCCCGGGCGGCTGCCGAAGCGCGTCGCGCCGAGGAGGAAGCCTCGCGCAAGCAGGCGGCCGAAGCCCAGGCCAAGGGCACCACGGGAACCCTTCACAAGCCCGACAAGCCGCCCGCGAAGGAGCGCAAGGACGCCAAGCGCGGCAGTGGCTGGCAGGACGACTCGTCGCGCCGTCGCGGCGGTCTGAAGACCCGCGGCTCGGATGTCGGCGGCGCCTGGAAAGGTGGGCCGAGAGGTGGTCGCGGCGGTCGTGGCGGCGCCCAGCGCGAGCAACAGGCCTTCCAGGCACCGACCGAGCCGATCGTGCGTGAGGTCCACGTGCCCGAGACCATCTCGGTCGCCGACCTCGCTCACAAGATGGCGGTCAAGGCCACCGAAGTCATCAAGGCAATGATGAAGATGGGCAGCATGGTGACGATCAACCAGGTGCTCGACCAGGAGACGGCGATGATCGTCGTCGAGGAGATGGGCCACAAGGCGATGGCGGCCAAGCTCGACGATCCGGACGCGTTCCTCGAAGCAGCCGAGGAGCCCTCCGATGCGCCGCTCGAGTCGCGCGCGCCGGTGGTGACCGTGATGGGCCACGTCGATCACGGCAAGACCTCGCTGCTCGACTACATTCGTACGTCGAAGGTCGCGGCTGGCGAAGTGGGTGGCATCACCCAGCACATCGGCGCCTATCACGTCGAGACGCCCAAGGGCATGGTTACCTTCCTCGATACGCCGGGCCACGAGGCCTTCACGGCGATGCGTGCCCGTGGCGCCAAGGCCACCGACATCGTCGTGCTGGTGGTCGCCGCCGACGACGGCGTGATGCCGCAGACCCGTGAGGCGATCCATCACTCGCACGCCGCCGGCGTACCGCTGGTGGTGGCGATCAACAAGATCGACAAGCCCGAAGCCAACCCGGAGCGGGTCAAGCAGGAATTGATCGCCGAGAACGTGGTGCCCGAGGAATACGGCGGCGAGGTCATGTTCGTACCGGTGTCGGCAAAGACCGGCAAGGGCATCGACGATCTGCTCGAGGGTCTGCTGCTGCAGGCCGAAGTGCTGGAGCTGACGGCGCCGGTAGATGCGCCCGCCAAGGGCCTTATCGTCGAGGCGCGCCTCGACAAGGGCCGTGGTCCGGTGGCCTCGCTGCTGGTGCAGTCGGGCACGCTGCGCAAGGGCGACGTCCTGCTGGTCGGTGGCACCTACGGCCGGGTTCGGGCCATGCTCGACGAGAACGGCAAACCGGTCGATGAAGCCGGTCCGTCGATCCCAGTCGAGATCCTCGGCCTGTCCGACGTGCCGGCCGCCGGCGAGGAGGCGATCGTTCTGGCCGACGAACGCAAGGCGCGCGAGATCGCACTGTTCCGCCAGGGCAAGTTCCGTGACGTCAAGTTGGCCAAGCAGCAGGCGGCCAAGCTCGAGAACATGTTCGAGCAGATGACGGAGGGCGAAGTCAAGACCCTGCCACTGATCCTCAAGGCCGACGTTCAGGGCTCGCAGGAGGCACTGGCCCAGTCGCTGCAGAAGCTGTCGACCGAGGAGGTCAAGGTCAATGTGATCCACGCAGCAGTCGGCGCCATCAGCGAATCCGACGTCAACCTGGCGCAGGCGTCGGGCGCGGTGATCATCGGCTTCAACACCCGTGCCGAGGCCAAGGCCCGCAACCTGGCCGAGAGCTTCGGCGTCGATCTGCGCTACTACAACATCATCTACGACGCGGTCGACGACGTGAAGGCGGCGCTGTCCGGCATGCTGGCGCCGGAGAAGCGCGAGCAGGTGATCGGCATGGTCGAGGTACGCCAGGTGTTCACGATCTCGAAAGTCGGCACGGTGGCCGGTTGCTACGTCCTCGAAGGCATCGTCAAGCGCGGCTCCCTGGTTCGGGTGCTGCGCGACAACGTGGTTGTGCATTCGGGCGAACTGGATTCGCTGAAGCGATTCAAGGATGACGTCAAGGAAGTCAAGACCGGCTTCGAGTGCGGCCTGACCATGAGGAATTACAACGATCTCCAGGAAGGCGACCAGCTCGAGGTCTACGAGATCCAGGAAGTCGCGCGGACACTTTAGATGCCGAAGGAGTTTTCCCGGGGGCAGCGGATCTCGGAGCAGATCCGCCGCGAACTGGCCGATCTGATCCGGCTCGAGGTGAAGGATCCTCGGGTCGGTTTCATCACGCTCACCGACGTCGAGTTGAGCGCCGACTACGCGCACGCGAAGGTGTTCTTCACGTCGATGACCGGCCGCGACGACCTCGAAGAGATCATGGTCGGGCTCAGGCGCGCCAGTGGCTTTCTTCGTCGTGAGCTCGGCCGGCGCGTGCGAATCCACACCACGCCGCAGCTGCACTTCGTCTATGACCAGTCGGTCGAGGAGGGCGCGCGCCTGTCCAAGCTGATCGACGACACCGTGGCGGCCGACCGCCGTCACGCCCGGGATTCGGAAGACTGAAGCGGTGTCGCAACGGCGCAGGACGCGGCGCGCAGTCGATGGCGTGCTGCTGCTCGACAAACCATCCGGGCTGAGTTCGAATCAGGCCCTGCAGCAGGCGCGCCGACTGTACGACGCCGCCAAGGCCGGCCACACCGGCACCCTCGACCCGCTGGCCAGCGGCCTGCTGCCGCTGACCTTCGGCGAGGCCACCAAGTTTTCCCAGCAATTGCTCGATGCCGACAAGCGCTACCTTGCGCGTGTGCAGCTCGGCATCACCACGGACACCGGAGACAGCGAAGGTGAGATGCTGCAGAGACGCCCGGTGGTCGTCGACCGGGCGGCGATCGAATCGGCGCTGTCGCGATTTTGCGGCGACATCGAACAGATACCGCCGATGTATTCGGCGCTCAAGCACCAGGGACGACCGCTCTACGCCCTCGCCCGAGAAGGTGTGCAGGTAGAACGTCCGCCACGGCGGGTGACGATCCACCAATTGGTGCTGGCATCGTTCGATCTGCCGTACCTCGATCTGGACGTCACCTGCAGCAAGGGTACCTACATCCGCACGCTGGCCGAGGATATTGGCGAGCTGCTGGGCTGCGGCGCCCACCTGGCCGCACTGCGACGTACCGCGATCGGGCCACTGACGGTCGATCGGGCGGTCTCGCTGGCACGACTGGAATCGGCCGATGTCGCACAGCGTGACGCCCTGCTCGCCGGCATGGACAGCCTGGTCGGGACATTGCCGGAGATCAGGCTCGACTTCGTCGAGGCCGCTGCGGTTTGCCACGGCGGCTCGCTCGCACGTGATCTTCCGCCGGGCGGGCTGTTCCGGCTGACAGCGCCGGACGGCTTCATTGGCCTCGGCCGCTCCGACGACGCCGGACGGCTGTGGCCGAAACGGCTTGTGACGAGGCACGTAGAACAGGCATCTGGGCTCAAAGATTGAGAAATTTCCCTCGGCATGGGTATAATCGCCGGCTTCAGATTGGTTGAAATCACGAACGAGTAAACAAAGCAATGGCTCTCGAAACCGCACAGAAAGCGCAGATCGTTTCGGACTACCAGCGCGCGCAAGGCGACACTGGCTCGCCTGAAGTCCAGGTGGCCCTTCTCACCGCGCGCATCAATGGCCTGACCGGCCATTTCAAGACACACGCAAAGGATCACCACTCCCGCCGCGGCCTGCTCAAGATGGTCAGCCAGCGGCGCAAGCTGCTCGACTACCTCAAGCGCACCAACGCCGACAGCTATCGCGGCCTGATCGAGCGGCTCGGTCTTCGCAAGTAAAGCGATGCCTGCCCGGCGCTGCAGATCACGACAATCTTGCTGCTGGGCCTAGTGCAGCCGGCGTGAGCCTGGAACGGCTCCCGCCGGTTTGCTTTTTTGGTGGCGTCCAAAGATGCGCCACCTCGCGGTCGGTACCGGCCGTCGCGCCACCGACCAGTAACGAAAAGGATATCCCTTGCCTACCGCAATCAAGAAGACATTCACGTACGGCGAGCAGACCGTCACCATGGAGACCGGCGAGATCGCCCGGCAGGCACACGGTGCAGTCGTCGTCAGCATCGACGAGACCGTGGTGCTCGCGACCGTCGTCGCCGCCAAGGAGGCCCGTGCGGGACAGGATTTCTTCCCGCTCACCGTCGATTACGTCGAGAAGTTCTACGCCGCCGGCCGTATCCCCGGTGGCTTTTTCAAGCGCGAAGGCCGGCCTTCGGAGAAGGAGATCCTGACCTCGCGCCTGATCGATCGGCCGATCCGACCATTGTTTCCCGATGGCTTCTACAACGAAGTCCAGGTGATCGTGCAGGTGCTGTCGCTGAATCCGGAAGTGGATTCCGACATCCCGGCGATGATCGGTGCGTCGGCAGCCCTGGCGATGTCCGGTGTGCCCTTCAATGGCCCGATCGCCGCCTGCCGCGTCGGCTATGCGGATGGCCGCTATCTGCTCAATCCGACGGCGACCGAACTGCAGACCAGTCAGTTGAATCTGGTCGTCGCAGGCACCGAGGCCGGTGTGCTGATGGTCGAGTCCGAGGCCCTGCAGTTGCCGGAGGACGTGATGCTCGGCGGTGTGGTCTTCGGCCACGAGCAGATGCAGGCGGCGATCAAGGCGATCAACGAACTGGTCGAGGAAGCCGGCAAACCCGAGTGGGATTGGACGCCGCCGCCCGTCGATGACGCCCTGATCGGGCGCATTCGCGAACTGGCCGCGACGCCGATCGCGGAAGCCTTCGACATCACCAGCAAGCAGGCGCGCAGCGCCCGCCTGTCGGAAATCCGCAAATCGGTGCGTGAGGCCGTCTGCGAAGGTGTGGACGAGGCGCCCGCGGACAACACGCTGAAGGACATCCTGCACGAGATCGAGGCCGAAGTGGTCCGTTCGCGCATCCTCAACGGCGAGCCGCGTATCGACGGTCGCGATACCCGCACCGTGCGTCCGATCGACATCCGCGTCGGCGTGCTGCCGCGCACCCACGGCTCGGCCCTGTTCACGCGTGGGGAAACCCAGGCGATCGTGGTGTCGACGCTGGGCACCGGCCGCGACGAGCAGATCATCGATGCGCTCGCGGGCGAGTATCGCGAGCGCTTCCTGCTGCACTACAACTTTCCGCCTTTCTCGACCGGGGAGACCGGTCGCTTCGGATCGCCGAAGCGTCGCGAGATCGGCCACGGGCGGCTCGCCAAGCGAGCGCTCGCCGGGGTTCTGCCGAGCGCGGAAGAGTTCTCCTACACGGTGCGCGTGGTTTCCGAGATCACCGAGTCGAACGGTTCGAGTTCGATGGCCTCGGTCTGCGGCGGCTCGCTGGCGATGATGGACGCCGGTGTTCCGCTGAAGTCTCCGGTCGCCGGCATCGCGATGGGATTGATCAAGGAAGGCAATCGCTTTGCCGTGCTGACCGACATTCTCGGTGACGAGGATCACCTCGGCGACATGGACTTCAAGGTCGCCGGCACCGAGAACGGTGTCACCGCGCTGCAGATGGACCTGAAGATCGACAGCATCAGCCCGAGCGTCATGAAGATCGCCCTCGAGCAGGCCAAGGAAGGCCGCATGCACATCCTGGGGCTGATGAACGAAGCCCTCGGAGGAGCCCGTACCGAGGTGTCCGCCTATGCGCCGCGGATGATCACCATGAAGATCAATTCCGACAAGATCCGCGACGTCATCGGCAAGGGTGGTGCGGTGATCCGCGGTCTGCAGGAAGAAACCGGTACGGTGATCGAGATCGAGGACGACGGATCGATCACGATCTCTTCGGTCAGTTCCGACGGCGCCCAGGCCGCCAAGGCGCGTATCGAGGAGATCACCGCCGATGTCGAGGTCGGCAAGGTCTACGAGGGCACGGTGCTGCGCATCCTCGATTTCGGGGCGATCGTCAGCGTGCTTCCGGGACGTGACGGCCTGCTCCACGTCTCGCAGATCGCCAACGAGCGCGTCAATCAGGTTTCCGACTACCTGAAGGAAGGGCAGGTGGTCAGGGTCAAGGTACTCGAGACCGACGAGCGCGGACGGATCAAGCTGTCGATGAAGGCGTTGCTGTCCGAGAACGCCGGCTGATCCGATTCGGCGGGAGCAACGAGAAAGGGCGCCAGAAGCGCCCTTTTTTGATGCCTGCCGGAAACAGAGGAAGAACTCCGCCCCGGGGAATCCCGACTACTTCGCGACCTGGCGCTCGCGCATCTCTTCCAGTGTCTTGCAGTCGATGCACAGGGTGGCTGTCGGTCGCGCTTCCAGCCGTTTGAGTCCGATCTCGACACCGCAACTGTCGCAGTAGCCGTACTCGCCCTCGCGAATCCGATCGAGCGTTTCGTCGATCTTCTTGATCAGCTTGCGCTCGCGATCCCGGTTCCGCAGTTCCAGCGCGATGTCGGATTCCTGGCTGGCGCGGTCATTGGGATCGGCGAAGACCGTGGCCTCGTCCTGCATCGTGTGCACGGTGCGCTCGATATCCTCCATCAGTTCCTGCTTGAGAGAGTCGAGGATCGTACGGAAATGCTCGAGCTGCTTGTCATTCATGTACTCCTCGCCCTTCTTCGGGACGTAAGGCGGAAATTGCTTGTGAAGGGATTCATCAGCCATAAGTGAAAATCCGATGCGAGGAAGATCCGCCTTAATAGCAGAAAACCGAATCGGACAGCAAGTAACAGCCGGCCGAGAGGCCCTTCGAGCCGGGCTTGCGGTCGGTTTGACGCTGTATCGGCCTATGTGTATGATTCGCGCCTTCCGGGGTGTAGCGCAGTCCGGTAGCGCGCTTGCTTTGGGAGCAAGATGTCGGGGGTTCGAATCCCTCCACCCCGACCACCAGGCTTCCCCCCGGTGTGTTTGCCCACAGGTCTCTGCCCGTAGCTCAACTGGATAGAGCACCGGCCTTCTAAGCCGGGGGTTACAGGTTCGATTCCTGTCGGGCAGGCCATCGAGAACGGTATCTTCGAGCCGCGTCCTGCGCGGCACGGAAATGGCGGACGTAGCTCAGTTGGTAGAGCATCGGATTGTGGCTCCGAGGGTCGTGGGTTCGAAACCCATCGTTCGCCCCAAGACGACACAGGCCCCGGCAGCATGCTGCCGGGGCCTTTTCGTTGGTGCCGCATACCCCGGTCGAGCGCCCGCGGTGCGCGCCGCGGACAGCGGCCGGGAACGACTCGCGGCGAGCTTGGTGCCGATGCCGGTCGCCTGAGCTTATTCGTTCCGATTCAAGAAGATCGACGCGATTGCCGATGGCTGTTCAGGCGCCCGCGAGGGCACGAACACGAATGTCTGCCGATCGCATCGAGGGAATCCACATGACCGCAGCCGAACAAGTCGCCAGCGACGCCGCCGGACCGGCGACGCCGTCGGGCTCTGCCGACGGATGCACGGAACCGATGCTGCCGCGCTTCCTTGTGCGCAAGGACAGCGGACTCTACGTCGATCTGGAGCGGTTGCGTGAGTCGTCCGAGTTTCGCCGTCTGATCGAGCGGCTGATGGCGGCGGGATATCTGTTCCGCGGCATCGACTATCCCGCTTTTTCAAGCCTGATGTTCGACTATCCTCCGCCGGCCGTGAAGGAAGCAGTGGCAGGCTGCCGGCAGGAGGGGCGCGATCCGCTGGTGCGCTGGGCGGGCGCACTGGAACATTTCGACCCGGTTCGCGCCACCCTGTACCGCAAGGTCACTTTCGAAGACGGCTGCGCCTATTACTTGTTCGAGCCGGTGTGCCTCGATCCCGAAGACGGCGGCGAGGCCTTGCAGACGCGTCTCGATCCCGACGAGTTCGTCATCCAGATGTGGCTGAAGGGCCTGCGGGCGGGCCTGGACCTCGACACCATTCGAGACTGCATCGAGCACGAGCGTTACGGGCGGACGCTGATCGCCCGCACCGTGATGCCGGCGCCGGGGACCGACGCGACCGTCGTCGAGCTCTGGAATGGCCTGCATCGCGACGACCGGCCGCGGGTCCTGGCGGACGGCCGGGCCGACCTGACCCAGTTCAGCAACCGCTTCCCGCAGGTCAAGGGCGGTGTGCGGCTGCTCCGCAAGATCGCTCCGGTTCCCGGCAAGCCGGGACGTGACCTGCGCGGCGACTTGCTTGCCGCACCGCTGCCGAGCGACTTCGAGATCGAGGATCTGGCGGGGCCCGGCACCCGGATCGAACGCGAAGACGGCGAACAGTATCTGACCGCGGCGATCGACGGCTTCCTCGACATCGACGCGGCGACCAATCAGATCGCGATATCCGAGGCCATTGTGCACCGTCAGGGAGTCAGCGTACGCACGACCGGCGATCTGGCGCTGATGGGCGAGCATTTCGAAGAGTTCGGCGAGATTCAGGAGCGCAGGACTGTCGAAGGCCGATCGATCACGATCCACGCAGACGTGTATGGCCACGTCGTTTCGAGCGGCGGTGTCGTACGTCTCGAACGGAATCTGTCGGGCGGCTCTGCGGTCAATCGTGACGGTCCGATCGGCATCGAAGGTCTCGTCGTCAACGCCTGGGTTCACGCCCCGCGCGGCGACGTCCGCCTGCAGCGGGCGGAAGGTGCCGTGATCTCGGCGCGCCGTGTGATCGTGGAGCAGGCCATCGCGTGCGACATCTACGCAGAGGAAATCGAGATTGCGGATGCCCAGGCCTGCGTCGTCGGCGGTACGACGGTGCATCTCGGACAGGCAGGTTCGCGCCGCTCGGCCTCGACCACGGTGAACCTGGTGCTGCCCCGGACATTGGCGATCCGCAAGCGTCTGGTGGCGCTGCGCGACGAAGGCAATCGCCTCGAAAGCGAGATCGCCCGAGCCGAGGAACGGCGCAAGGTGATCGCCGAAGAACCGGGCTTGGCGCGCTATCTCAAGATCGCTTCGCAGTTGCGCAGCGCCGGGTTCAGTCTGAACCCGGAGCAGAAGATCGCGTTCGAAGCGCTTGGACGGCGACTGGCGCCGCAATTGAAGGATTGTCGCGCGCTTTCCGCCCACATCGAAAGTGCGCGCAAGCGCCAGCACGAGGGCATCGAGGCGATGGCACAGGCGGAAGCGGAATTAAACGCGCTCAGTGCCAATTCGCGCTGCGTGATCGACCGTGTCGGCGCCGGCGTGGTGATCCGTGCGGTTGACGAGGCGGATGACGACAAGCCTATCGGCGGGCTGGCGGCCGGCGAGCTGAAGGCATGGCTGCGCGGCGCCATCGCGCGCGGCCGCGCGCTGCCTCACATCGAGGGCCAACCGTTCCGGTGGACGATGGGCGAGCAAGGTCCCGGTTAGCCACCCTCGAGGCGCTGCAGTTTCGATCGGGCCGGCGGACATCGGCGGGCAGACGGCTATACTCCCAGGCTTTTTTCAGGAGCGGCCGACGATGTGGTTCCGAAATCTTGTGGTGTTCCGCCTGCCACAGCCCTGGCAGATCGCGCCGGCGCAGCTGGAAGAGGCCCTGGCGCGGCGCGCGCTGCAGAGCTGCGGCGCACTCGATCGCGAGTCCCAGGGCTGGCTCGAGCCGCAGCGGGGGCGTGGCCATCTGCACAGCGTCGGTCGTCAATGGCTGCTGCGCGCCGGCTCCGAACAGAAGATCCTGCCGGCTGCGGTCGTCCGACAGTTCACCGACGACCGCGCCGAGGACCTGGAGCGCGAGCAGGGCTTCAAGCCGGGGCGCCGACAACTGCGTGAATTGAAGGATCGCATCGTCGACGAGTTGCTGCCACGGGCGTTCGCGCGGCGTCGCAGCGACTGGGTGTGGATCGACCCGGAACAGGGCTGGCTGGTGGTGGATGCGGCGTCCGACAACCGCGCGGAAGCGGTGCTGGAGATGTTGCGCGACACGGTCGATGAACTGCCGGTCCGGCGCCTCGACACCGAGCGCTCGCCTGCGACCGCGATGAGCGAGTGGTTGCTCGAAGGTGCGGCCACCGGCCCCTTCGAAATCGATCGCGAACTCGAGCTGCGCTCGGGAGACGAGGAAAAGGCGACCGTGCGATACCTGCGTCACGACCTCTCCGGCGACGAGGTGGCAGCACACCTGGCGGCGGGCAAGCGTCCGACACGCCTGGCCCTGTGCTATCGCGAGCGCATCTCGTTCGTGCTGACCGAAACCGGCCACCTGCGCAGGCTGGGCTTCCTCGACGTGGTTCGCGAAACGCTCGACAAGGATTCGGGCGACCGCGAGGCCGAGTTCGATTCCCAGTTTGCGTTGATGGCTTCGGAACTGCGACAGTTGCTGCCTGATCTGGTCGATGTGCTCGGCGGTGAACGCGCCGTGGCCGGCTGATCGAACACGTCGATGCCGTGCATCGGGCAGATACGCTGTTTGTCATTTTCGACGCGAGATTTTCGCCAGCAATGCTAGAATCCGCGGCTTTAAACGCAAACGAACAACCACACTACGAGGAACATGGAATGAACAAAGGCGAATTCGTAGAAGCCCTGGCCGAGCGCCTGGACGTTTCCCGCGCTCAGGCGGAGCGTTCGCTCGGTGCCGTGCTCGAGATCATCGAAAGCGAACTGGTTGCCGGCAACAAGGTGGCTTTGACCGGATTCGGATCCTTCGAGGTCTCGGAGCGCGCAGCGCGGACCGGTCGCAATCCGCAGACCGGTGAGTCCATCAAGATCGCCGCCAGCCGCGTGCCGAAGTTCAGCGCCGGCGCCGCGCTCAAGGCCTCCGTCGCCAAGTAAGCGCGACCGCCAGGCTCGAGTTTCCGACAGGGCCCGTCCCATCGTGGGACGGGCCCTGTTGCGTTCACGTCCGCGCAATCCTTGTGCGATGCCAGATGCGGGTGCGCGTCGGTGGGTGATAGGCTGACGCCGCCCGTGACGTGGCGAGACGATGGCCCTGGCACGATGCGGCGCCCGGTCGGAGAACGGAGTGGCAAGCAAGGTTGCGAGTCGGATCAAGGGTACGCGGGCGCGAATCGTCGATGAATCGCTTCGGCTGTTCAATGAGTTCGGCGAACCGGACACCACCACCAGCCTGATTGCCGCCGAATTGGCGATCAGTCCCGGCAACCTCTACTACCATTTCCGAAGCAAGGACGCGATCGTCGAGGCCTTGTGCGTCGACTTCGAACGCGCGATGGAAGCGGTCTTGCTGCGGCCCGAAGCGCTCACCGGCGAGGTGGACGAAGTGTGGCGACAGATTCGTGACACCTTCGACGTGGTGTGGCGTTATCGCTTCCTGTATCGTGACCTGAATAACATCCTGACCAGAATTCGCACCGTCGAGGTCCTTTTCCGTCGTATCCTCGACCTGTCGGTCGAAGCAGCCGCGATGGCGTGTGCGCGGCTCGCCGAAGCCGGCGAGATGGTGGCAGACGAACGCGAGCGTCGAGCGCTTGCGGACAACCTCGTGGTCGTCTCTAGCTATTGGCTGTCGTTCGAATATGCGCGCGCCCCGCGCCGACCGCTCGGAGAAGCGGCATTGCGCAGGGGAGCATTTCAGGTACTGGCGGTTGCGGCGCCGTATCTGCGGGGGCGTTCGCGGGCGCTCTACGAAAAGCTGGCAGAAGAATATCGGGTCGCGTGAGACGACCGGCCGTGCGCAACGGTGAGGGGAGAACACGATGTCGAGCTGGAAGCCTTTCCCCTATGGGGATCGGGCCTATCGATATAGCGGCGAAGCATTGCGCAATGCCTGGCCGCGGCTGCATCGAAGCGACCGGGAAGCCTATCCTTCGTGTCAGGCGATCGAGGTCAGGCTGAACAACAAGCCCGGATTCGCGAACGGCGAGTGCGATCCCGGCAAGGTGGCCGTGCGCCTGCAGTCGGCCTGGCGAGCCTTCCATGCCGGCGACTTCGCGCAGGCGGTCCATGGCGGCATCGCACTCGGTCCGATCGGATGTGTCGTGGCTGCGCGGGCGACCATGGTGCACGCGATCTATCTCGAGAACGAGCCCGCCCGCCGGCTGGTGATCATCGGCGACGCGATACGGCACTGCGAGGCGCTTCTGCCGAGCGCCGGCGACTGGCCGAATGCCTGGTATGTTCATGCGCTGGCCCTGGGCCGCTACAGTCAGCTGGTCTCGGTCGTCAAGGCCTTGGCCACCGGGCTCGGCAACAAGGTGCGGGCCAGCCTGCAAAGGGTGATCGAGCTCGAACCAGGCCATGCCGACGCACACGTCGCGCTCGGTGTGTTCGAGTCCGAAGTCCTTGCCAATCTCGGCAGCGTCGGTGCCGCGCTCACCTTCGGCGCGCGCCGCGACAGTGCCCTCGAACATTTCGCCACCGCGCGGCGCCTGGCACCCGATTCGGCGGTCGTCCTGGTCGAGCATGCACGAGCACTCGAGCGTATGTACGGGCAGGAACGGAGTAGCGAGATCTACGAGCTGTACGAATGCGCCGCCGCCTGCCAGCCGGCCGACGCGCGCGAGCGGATGGATGTCGAACTCGCGCGCCAGCAACTGGAGGCCGAGGTCTGACCCGCCGTTCGGCCGTCATTCGTCTTCCGCCATGGCCCGCCGCGGGACCGTCGCCGGATCGCACACGATCGGCCGGTAGATCTCGACCCGATCACCTGCTCGCAGCGGCGCATCCGGCTTGACCACCTTGCCAAAGACGCCGATCTTCTGCGTGCTCAGATCGATCGACGGAAACATCGAGAGAATGCCGGACTTCTCGATCGCCGCGCCCGCCGTGGCATCGTCGCCCACTTCGATTCGCAGCCACGCCTGCTGGCCCGGTTCGGAATAGCACACACTGACCTGCATACGGATTCTCCTAGGCCGATTGTGCGACGACGGCACCCTTTCGCCGGCGTGCGCCCTCGAGCGCCCGCTTCGCGGCCAGCAAGCCGCCGAGCACGAGGAAGCCGCCGGGCGGCAGCACCATCAACAGCGCGCCGCCGTCGAACAGCCTGAGTTCGAGAAAGCCGAAGGCCGGACCGAGCAGCAACTGCGCCTGCGCGAACAGCGATCCACTGCCGACGATCTCGCGCACGGCCCCGATCGCCACCATCGCCAGCGTGAAGCCGATGCCCATGGCCAGTCCGTCGAAGGCAGCGCGCGGCACCGAGGCCCTGGAGGCGAAGGACTCCGCGCGACCGAGGATTCCACAGTTGACGACGATCAGTGCGATGAACAGTCCGAGCACCTTGTAGAGCTCGTGCAACCAGGCATTCAGTGCCAGATCCACCAGGGTGACGAGACTGGCGATCAGCACGATGAAGATCGGAATGCGCACCGACGACGGCACCAGATGCCTGATCGACGAAACCAGCGTGTTGGAGGCCACCAGCACCGCCGTCGTGGCGAGGCCCATGCCGAGGCCATTGGTCGCGGTGGCAGTGACCGCCATGGCCGGACACATCGCGAGCAGCTGGCTTGCGATCATGTTGTTGTCCCACAAGCCCTCTCGCAGGATCTTCCGGTAGGTGTTCATCGCGGTTTCCTCGTCAGGGTTTGCGCACGGCGAACCACTGCTCGTGCTCGCGTCGGTACAGCGCCAGGCCGCGCTTGACAGCGGCGACCACGGCGCGCGGTGTGATCGTTGCGCCGGCGAACTGGTCGAATACGCCACCGTCCTTGCGCACCGCCCACTTCGCCGGTTCCGGGTCGGACAGGTGGCGACCGGCAAACGATGCCACCCAGTCGCTCTTGGCGATTTCGATCTTGTCACCGAGCCCGGGCGTTTCGGAGTGATGCGTGATGCGAACGCCGAGCACGCGCTGTTCTCGCGAGATGCCGACCACCAGTCCGATCTCCCCGGCATAGCCCCGGGTGCTGGTGGCGAGCACGACGGCAGTCGGCACGCCGCCCTTGTGCGCGACGTGTACGGTCACCGGAATGCCGCCGTCGCTGGTGTTCAGCACGTCTGCGGCAGGGTCGTTGTCGAAGCTGCCCGGCGGCAGGACCTGGGCCAGCGATGCGCGCGTGTCGCCGGCCACGGCTTCGGCGATCGGCCGCCGCGTGACCCGGTCGGCCACGCTCAGCGCGGCACTCGCCAGCATCACCGTCAGGGCCAGCATCGCGGCCTGAAATGGAATGGTCGGGCGAAGCCGCTCGAGGGTCTGATGGCCGATCATGCGCCTCTCCCGGCGGCCGGGCCGTGCCCGTAGATCCGCGGTCGAGTGAAGCGGTCGATGATCGGCACGCAGGCGTTCATCAACAGCACGGCAAAGGCGAGGCCTTCTGGGAAGCCGGCGAAGCTGCGGATCACCCAGGTCAGGAAACCGATCGCCAGCCCGTAGATCAACTTGCCCGCGGCGCTCGCCGGCGAGCTGACCGGGTCGGTGGCGATGAAGAAGGCGCCGAGCAGCGCAGCCCCGGCGAAGACTTGGTGCAGGGCCGAGAGGTGGTGTGCAGGGTCGATCGCATGGGCGATCGCCGCCGGCACGGCCAGGCCGGAGATCAAGGCGACGGGGACCAGCCAACCGATGACGCCGCGATACACCAGGAACAGTCCGCCGCCGAGGATCAACCAGCTACCGGTCTCGCCCAGACTGCCTGCGTGCCGGCCGACCCCGTCCGTCACGCTCGCCCCCAAGGCCGGCACGCTGGCCAGCAGATCGACGCCGCGCGAGGCTTCGGCCTTGACGTGGCCGAGCAGGGTGGCACTGGTCAGCGCATCGGGAATAGGCGTCGAAAACAGCAGCCGTTCGAGGGCAGCCACCGGATCCGGGCCGAGGCCCGAGAACAGCGGTGCCGGCGACACCCATTGGGTCATTTCCAACGGGAACGAGATCAACAGCGCGACCCGCGCCACCATCGCCGGATTGAACGGGTTTTGGCCGAGACCGCCGTAGGCGTGCTTGGCAATGCAGATCGCGACGAAACTGCCGATCACCGCGATCCACCAGGGTGACCATGGCGGCAGGGTCAGCGCCAGCAGCCAGCCGGCCAGCGCCGCCGAGCCGTCGCCCAGAGTCGCCCGGCCGCCACCGGCGAGGCGCAGGCAGGCCAGTTCGAACAACATCGCGCTGCCGACCGTGATCAGCCATAACCATATCGCCGGCCAGCCGAACAGGTAGAAGCCCCACAGGGTGACCGGCGTCAGCGCGAGCATGACCTGCGCCATGACCCGGCCGACGCTGCCGCCATCGTGGGCGTGGGGTGAGTGCTGCGGGGCGCTCATGCGCTCACCTGCGAATCCTGCGGACGCTCGGCGGCGGCTTCCACTGCAACCGCCCGTGCCGCCTCGCGCTTGGCGGCTTCACGTTCCGCCTTGCGACGGGCGGCGGCCTCGGCCTTTTCCTGCGCTTCGCGTTCGAGCCGCGCACTGCGAGCCGCCGTCAGCTTGCCGATCGACTCGTTCTTGAGGCGGGCGCGTTCCGCTGCCGCCAGCGAGCCCTTGGCAAAGCTGAAGTAGTGCGACAGCGGGATCTTGGCGGGACACGTATAGGCGCAGCTGCCGCAACCGATGCAGTCCTTGAGGCCGATATCGACCGCAGCCTCCGACTTGCCGGCACGGATACGTGCGGCCATCTCGAAAGGCAACAGGCCGATCGGGCAGACCCCGGCGCAGCGGGTGCAGCGGATGCAGGGCGACGCCTCACCGCCGCCGGCCTCGTCGGCAACCAGCGCCAGGACGCCCGAACTGCCCTTGACCACCGGCACGTCGGTGCCCGGCAACAGCATGCCCATCATCGGACCGCCCATGACGTAGCGCGCGACATCCCGTCGGACGCCACCGCAGTGGGCGATCACATCGGACACCGCGGTACCGATCGCAACCCGCAGATTGGTCGGACGCCCGATCGCCGCACCGCTGACCGTGACGGCACGGTGGGTCAATGGCTCGCCGGTGCGCAGCACCCGGCTGATCTCGGCGGCCGTGCCGACGTTATGGACGACGACGCCGACCTCGGCCGAGAGGCCGCCGGCGGGCACTTCGACACCGGTCAGGAAGTGCACCAGCTGTTTCTCCGAGCCCATCGGATACCGGGCCGGCAGGCCGCGCACCGAAATCTCCGGATGGGCAGCGGCGGCGCTCTGCATCGCCACCATCGCCGCCGGCTTGTTGCGCTCGATGCCGATCACGATCGCTTCCGCGCCGAGCGCCCGTGCCATCAGGCGCGCACCGTCGATCACCGCTTCGGGCCGTTCGCGCATCGTACGGTCGTCGCAGGTCAGGTACGGTTCGCACTCGCCACCGTTCAGGAGCAGCGTTTGCACCGGATTGCGCCTGCCGAGTCCAAGCTTGACGGCCGCCGGGAAGGTCGCACCACCGAGGCCGACCACGCCGCCGGCAGCGACTCGCCGGGCGATCTCGGCGGGTTCGAGGCCATGAGGATCGTCGCAGTCGGCGAAATCGACCGCCTCGTCCAGCCCGTCCGGCTTCAGCACGATCGCTGCCGCCGTCAGGCCGGAAGGATGGGCCACCGGATAGTCACCGATATCGACGATACGCCCGCTGCTCGGCGCATGGACCGGTGACGATACCGCACCGACGGCCTCGGCCAGCAGTTGTCCGCGCAATACCCGTTGGCCGGGCGTGACGACCGGCCTTGCCGGCGCACCGATGTGCTGCGCCAGTGGCAGCGTCAAGC
>JAGRFY010000093.1 GCA_020445765.1 Rhodocyclaceae bacterium
TGGCGGTGGGGGCGGTGGCGGTGGGGGAGGCGGTGGCGGCACCACCACCACGACCTATGCGATCCGCAACGTCGATCTGAGCGACAGCGCCAGTGTGGACAGCCTCGCCTTCCGTGTCGGGCTGCGGCCCACCGCGACCAGCGGCATCGAGCTGGGTGCGGGCGTGGTGCGACAGCGGCGCGACGGTGGCGAAGACGAGTCGGCGCCGATCGCGTCGATCCACGCCTTCGAGGACGTGACTGAATCGCTCACCTTGCGGGCCGCGGGTTTTCGTCGGGTGCGGGCGCCGAGCGTGTCGCAGCTCTACGATGCGGCGCAGGGCAACCCCGATCTGGCGATGGAACGGGCGACGACGATCGAGGTCGGCGCGGATTTGCGCCTCGGCGCCCGCAACCGCCTGGCGGTCACGCTGTTCGACACCACGGTCAATGACTTCATCCAGCGGGACGACGACTCCGGCATTTCGATCAATCACGACCGCTACCATTTCATCGGCCTGGAACTGCTGGCGGATCTCCAGCCTTTGCCGAACCTGAGGCTGGTGCCGACCTACACCTACCTGCACAGCGAGGACCAGTCGCCGGGGGCCACATCCGACGAATTGCAGTACCGTCCGAAGCATAAGTTCGGCCTCGATGCGCATTGGCAGGCATTGCCGCAATTGTCGGTCAACGGTCGAGTAGTGCATGTGCGCGAGCAGGTGTTCTTTGCGCGCAGCGGTGCGACCCGCAGTGGCGAACTCGATCCCTACACCGTCGTCGATCTGCGTGTCGCCTATCGCTTGGGCAGCAACGTCTCGCTCCAGGCGGGCGTCGAGAACCTGTTCGACGAGAACTACGAGACCAGCTACGGGTTTCCACGCGCCGGCCGCAGCGCCCAGATTGGTGCGAGTATCGATTTCTAGCAGCGTGAATGACGACCGCCGCGATCGCTGTGATTGCCTCGCGGCAATCGCGTTGCCAGCGACCGGGTAACGCGCGCCAGGCCGTCGTCGAACACCGCCGGACGTCGCTGCCAGCCCCGAAAGTCGGCGGCCACCCGGTTGCGGAGTTCGGCGCTGCGGCTGTCCCGCCAGCCGTCGAACAGGTAGCCGTCGAGATCGAGCGGCAGGATGCACGCCGCCCGGCGTCTTTCCGCTTGCCACAGGCGCTGCTCCTTGGCCAGTGCCCGTTCAATCTCCTTGTCCACCCAGTAGCTCTCGAGCGAATGTCGGGAGCAACACAGCAGCACACGGTCGTTGTCGTCGATGGCACTGTCGATCTCGTCGCGGATGTCGGCGCCGATCGCCATCTCGTGGTCGTCGAGCCAGCAGCGGATACCCTGTTTTCGCAGGCCGTCGAACAGTTTGCGAGCAAATCGCCGGTCGCGATGGTTGTAGCTGATGAAGGCTGAGAAATGGCGGTGCGGGGCGGGCTGCCGCGTCGCCTCGACGAAGCCTTCGGTGACGCCGCAGCCGACCAGGAAATCGTCGGGCAGTGCCCCGGCCGACCGTTCGAGGACGTCGGTCGCGAGCGCGCTCGGTCGCAGGTGCACCAGGCGGCTCAGGTTCTTTGCGTGCGACAGGTCGCAGCCGCTGATCGTGGTGCCGCCGAGCCGCGCCCCACGCAGGTCCGTCCCTGCCAGCGTGCAGCGCGACAGCGTCGCGAATTGCAGGTCGGCGTGCTGCAGGCAGGCGCCGTCGAGGGTCGCGCAATGGAGATGGCACTGGGTCAGGTCTGCGTCGCTGAGGTCGGCCCGGTAGAGCACGGTCTTGCGCAGATTGGCGCCGTGCAGCGACGCGCGGCGCAGGCTCGCCGAACCGAGCCGCGTCGCCACCAGGTCGCAATGCTGCAGCCGGGCATCGTCGAGCACCGCGGCGCTCAGGTTGGCGCCGTGCAGATTGCAGCGCGACAGATCGAAACCACTGAGATCGAGGCGCTGCAGATCGGCGCCGCGCAGGTCAGGCAGGCCGGCGTGCTCCGCGCGCCAACGCGTCCAGACGCGGCTGCCGGCGCCCAATGCGTCTTCGGGGGTCATCGGCGCCTTCCGCGCAGGTGCCGGCCCGATCGCCGGCGCGCGATGGCGGCGTCGCTCGATGCCGATGGCAGTGCGGCGACGGGACGGGCCCACATGGCGCAGGGCCCCGCGGCATCGATGTCGACGATGCGTTCGACGAATGCGATCCGGTCCGCCTGCATCTGCATCCTCCAGCCGGCGCCGACGGCAACAGGGCGCGAGGGCGACGGTTCGCGGGCTTACGTGCTTCCCCGGGCACAGACACCTCGCCTACCCCGATCCGGCCGGCCAGCCGCCATCTGGTTCAAGCTAGACCGGCATATGTCGCGAGGTCAAGCGCCCACGCCGCGTGCCGCCGGTGACGGCACCGGGCGCGGGGCTGTGCGCTCAGGCCGGGACGGTGACCGAAGTCGCCTTCATGTCGCGGCCGGTCGCCAGCGACCAGTGAGTGATCAGGTCCTGCACGTCGTAGGTGATCGGGTCGGACTCGTCGTATAGCAGGTGGGCGTCGGCCGAGTCGTCGAACTCGCCGGCCTCGATGCGCAGCAACAGCCGCGAGGCCGGTTGCGACAGCTCGAAGAAATGCTCCGACTTGCTGTGGGCCGGCAGGCCGACCTTCTCGCCGAGCAGGCGCAGCCGCTCGTGGGCGCTCGAACTGGCGGCATTGGCCGAAACCACGATCGGCGAGTTGAAATCGACCGTCAGGTGGAACCACGACAGCATCGCCACCGCGAAGAACTCCTCGCGCGCGAGATTGTTGCCCTGGCGCCGTGCCGCCATCATCTGGCGCAGCTTGGTGCACAGGAAGGCGATCGCCGAATCGTCGGTGGGATTGGTGCCGGTGGCATTGGCCCGGTTGCGGTAGCCGGTCCACACTTCCTGCAACAGCCGCTCGAAGCTCTGCACGAAGGCATCGTTGTGTTCCTGGCTCTTGACGTAGGTCTCGTCCGGCGCCGGCGCATGGTTGAGGTCGATGCCGAACATCCGGTAGTAGGCATTGCGGCGGATCGCCCCGATGTTGGGGCGGATGTGGTTGTCGAGCGACCAGGGGGTGAGCGGCGGCGTGTCCTTGTAGAACAGATCGGTGGTGGTCTGCAGCCACTGCTGGGCCTCCTCGGACGGGGAGCCGAGCTTCTCGCCGTGAAGGAACTCCGCGATCACCCGGCGGAAGACCTCGTAGACGCGCGAGTTCTCGACCGCATAGGCATAGATCAGATGAGGCCATACGTAGTCCTGCGGCGGGTCGTTCCACAGGGCATTGAGGCCGACCGCCAGTTGATCGGGCCGCAGCACGATCAAGGCGTTGCGGGCGACGTCGGGGTCGCCGCCGCCGTCTTCCCAGAGTCGTACGAAATCCATGAACATGATGATTCTCCTGCCGGAATGATGGGGCGCGTGCTCAATCGAGCGCGGCGCAGGGTGGTCGGTCGCTCACTTGCTCGGGGCCGGCTTGCGCGGTGGATAGTGCTCGGCGATCTCCATGCGGAAGGCATGGAACACCGAGGCCGGTGGCGCACTGTCGCCGTCCTTCTGTCGCAGGTGCCGGGTGCGCACCGATCGGTGCCATGCGGCGACCCTGGCGGTGGTCTGGAAGCGCTCGTTGCGACTGGCTTTGCGGGGTGTGGCCATGATCGTTCTCCTGTGGGTCGAGGTCTCAGGCAGCGGCCGGCAGCGTTTCGAGCCGCTGCAGCCATTGCTGTTGGGTTTCGGCGATGGCGGTGGCGCGAGCCGGCTGCGTGACCATCTGCAGGCCGGACAGCGCCAGGATGCGAAGTGGTTCGGCCGCGGACCAGTACGGCGAGCGGGACAACGCGCCGCCGCCGGCCAGGGCGAGCCGCTGCAGCACCGGCGGTGCGACCTCGCCGGGATCGATCCAGTGCGACAGCCCGCGTGCGCCGAGGGCGGGTAGCGGCACATCGAGGCACAGCCGGGCGAGCCGCGGCAGCATCGGCAAGGACGCGCGCGCCAGCGCAGCCACTTCCGGGTCTGCGCCAACCAGTGGATAACGCATGATCAAGGCCCGGGCCAGTCCCTGCCACGGACCGTCGCCGAAGACCGCATTGCACATCTCGACGCCCAGCAGCACGCGCACGTAGGAGACCGGATGCGGGTCGCCGGCAACGTAGCGCAGGACGTAGTCGGCACCGCCGGCCAGCACGTCGTGCAGGTTGGCGACGGCGGCATAGCCGGTCTGGACGAAGGCGTAGCTGTCGGCGGCGATCTCCGACGACCAGCCCGCCCACACCCGCGCCAGTTCCGATGATTCGCCAGACAGCGCGTCCTCGAGCGCGTCAGCCAGGGCCTCGTTCCAGCCCAGGATGTGGGCGACCTGATGACCCGTCTCGTGGATCAGCGCGGTCGGTCGCATCAGGTTGTGGCGGGCAATCTTGATCGTCGCCGCAGGGCTCAGCACGGTGGGGTCCCACAGCCGCAGGCCGGCCTTCAGGATGGCCGCGCCGAGGCCTCGATCGACGTAGCACAGCACCGGCGGCACCGGATGGCCGAGCGGCGCCAGCAGCCGTTGCATCGACAGCCCCGCGAGGCGGTCGAGGCCGGCCAGCGTGCGCTGCATCACCGGGTTGCTGCGGCTGTTGATGGCATCGCCGTAGAAATCGACCGTGGTCTCGAGCAGGCTGTAGCGCTGACGCAGGGCCACCAGACGCGCCTCGATGGCCGCGTCGTCGCCACCGTCGGCACCGGTCGCACGCCGCTCGAGGCTCGCCAGCTCGGCCATCTGGCGGCTGGCGGCGTGGCTGAAGCTGTCGCGGATGGTGCGCACCAGGGCCGGCTCGAGGCTCGCCCAGGCATCCGGCGCCGCGATCTCGTCGAAGCGCAGCAGCGCCGCCAGCGCGCGCTGCCAGTGGCCGAGCTGGCGCCGCAGCGCGTCGCGGCGTGGGCTGGCGTCATTCACGATGGAACCCCGCCTCGATGCTCGGCCGCGGCATGTTGCCGATCATGTTGGTGAACAAGTCCTTCAGCGCCTTCAGGACGTCGGCCGGCCGGATCGACTTGCCATTCAGCAGTCGGCACAGCAGTTCCATGCCGGCCGGGTTGGACCACACCAGCCGGATCGTCACGCCGTCGGCCGGGTCGTCGGCGATGCGCGTGAATTGCTGGGCGATCAGCTTGTCGAACAGCGCTTCCGCGGCCCACTTCATCAGCATGCCGAGCAGGCTCATCAGGGCCTTGCGCAGCAAGGGCACCAGCACCGCCGCCGGCGCCAGGTTGTCGAACTCGATGGCTTCCTTGCGGATGTCGACGCTGCGGCCGAGATCGTTGGAGATCGCCGTCCTGCCGACGTTGTAGAGCAGCGTCGCCAGCGCCTTGCCGGCGGCGGTCGGATCCTGCTTGCGCAGCGACGCGGCCACCGACTGGGCGTCCGCCTCGCTCAGGAACAGGGTCATCGTGACCGTCTTCTGCGGGCAGTCGAAAATGTAATAGAAGGCACTGTCCAGCGCCGTCACCGGTCCGTCGCGGGGCGCCAGGCCGGGCACCTCGATATAGAAGAAGCGCTGGCCAATGTCGATCGTGTGCGGCGAGCGCAGGAACCTGGGATCGAGCCTGCCGTCGTTGGCCATGCCCGCATCCTTGATCAGCAGCGCGGCGTTGGCCGAGGTCAGCGGATGGATCGAGCGCCACTTGATCTCGTCGACCCCGCCGAGGCCGCTGACGTCGGTCTCGTCGCGACTGATCTTGCTCAGCCAGGTGCCGGAGACCGCCTCGTAGAGCCGTACCTGGGCATTTCGGCCGACCAGGCTGGCGAGGCTGTGGCCGAGCACCGTGACCGCGCCGCCGCCGAAGGTGGTCAGGCCGTTGGCCATCTGCTGGCTGATCGTGATCGCCTTCGGCGGTTCGAAGCGCTTGTACTGGTTGCGCGGCAGCCACGAGCCGGGCAATTCGCGGCTCACCAGCTCCGGGCGGCGCGGCATCGGCGGCAGGTTGCCGGCGAGCGCGCGCTCGAAGGCGTGCTCGACCATCGCCTCGAGCAGGATCTCGTCCTCGAACACTTCGGCGGGCAGCTCGACCAGTTCGCGCACGGTATCCTCGACCACCGCCGCGGTCGCACCGGCGGCGGCCGCGGCCTTGCCGTCTTCGGAGAGTTCGAGGCCGACCAGCTTGAGGCCGGTGCCGACGATCGCATTCGCCAGTGGCGTCGACATCTTGGGCCCGACGAAGGGGCGCAGCAGGCCGCCGATGAGCCCGGCGATGGTCGATACCACGCGCTTGCGGCCGATCAGCTTGAGCCCCAGCTTCAGCACCGGCAGCAGGGCGGGGATGAACTGCTCGACCGCCGGCGTGGCGTCGTCGTCGTCACCGAGCTTGCCCAGATCCTTGGCCAGCTTGCGCCGCGCACAGTGCAGTCGCCGCCGACGGCCGGGACCGGTACGCCGCGCCCGCCGCTCGAACTCCGCGATGCCCAGGTCCTGGGTGGTTTCGTCGTCCGCCAACACCAGATTGGCAATCTGCAGGTCGAATTCGGCCTGCAGGAAGGCGATTTCCTCGTCCGCGGCGGCATCGCCGGCGGATGCGGCCGCCGTCTCGCCGTCCACGAGTTCGAACGCCAACTCGCTCGTTGGCGCCACCTTGGCGCGCTCGCCGAAGAGCTTGGCGGCGGCCTGCCGGGCCGCGTCCTGGAGAGGTTCGGGCAGCTTGTCGATGGCCGACTTCAACACCTTCGAGAGCAGCGGGCGAACCAGCGACTTGAGCTTCTTGAGGACGATCGCGATCGGCGCCGAGGCCACCTTGGCGACGGTCTTGACTGCCTTCGTGACGCCCTTCTTGACCGCGCCGGCGACCTTCTTGACCGCCTTCTTGGCCTTCTTGAAGAGCTTTTTCAGAAAGCCTTCGAAGCTCGGCGACAGGCCGCTGTCGACCGGCTCGAAGCGGTCGAGCAGGCGATCGATCTCGGGTTCGGAGAGGGTGCCGATGTCGTGGCGCTCCATCTCCCCGGCCATCTGGTCGAGCATGGCATCGGATTCCCGCGCCAACGGCGCGAAGTGCCGCTCGAAGAACTGTTCCATCTCGAACTCGCCGGGCTCGTCCTCGCCTTCGATCCGCGGCGCAAGCAGGTCGTAGGCCTCGCTCTGCAACTGGTAGACCACATCGTCGAATTCGCGGTCGCGCAGCTCGGCGAGAATTGCATAGAGTTCCGCGCTTTGCGGGCTGGTCCCGGCAGCGGGGTCGGCAGCGTCGTATTCGGTCAGGAACGGGCTTTCGGTGACCATTGCCGGGCCGCCTTGCGACGCGTGTCGCGGCCTCGCGCCGGCGTCGTCGTGGGGATCGAGGCGGTCGACGAAGGGCGAGCTCGGCTGCCAGTCGGCGTTTGCGCCGGCTGCGGGCGCATCGGCCGCAGGGCGACGGGTGGTGACGGTATCGGACATGTGAGATCTCCTTGCTTACAGGTGGCCGAGACGGCAACGTCCGGAGCCTGGGGGACCGTGCCAACGGCATCGTTCGAACGGCTCACCGGCCCAGTCTAGAAAGCTCCGGCCGGCGCTTCCGGGCAATCTGACGGCAGCCGTTAAGGCTCTGGCGGCGATGCAAAAACTCTGTTCGAAAAGTGAACCGGTTCATTGACAGGTGGATACGGGAGTCGTCCGGCCGCTCGGCATCGCGGCCGATCCGTCTTGCCGTCGTGCCCGATTCGGTTTGCCTGACTGAAGGCTAGGGAGCGCTGCCGCGCGATGCCATGGTCAATTGTTCAGTGCTCCGGCGCGCGCCGGGTTGCCGCCCCGAATCCGCTCACGGTCGTTTGCGTCGCGGTACTCGCTTGCCCAACAATGGCGATCGTCGGGAAGCACCGGACGGCGCCACAACAGCGCCTGGTGCGAATGGAGCGAAGATGTTGCAGGACACCGATTTCATGCAGGCGGCACTGGAGCAGGCGCGCGCAGCCGGCAGCCTCGACGAGGTGCCGGTGGGCGCGGTGGTGGTGCTCAACGGCGTCGTCGTCGGCCGCGGCTACAACCGGCCGATCGGCAGCCACGACCCCACCGCCCATGCCGAGGTGCAGGCGCTGCGCGATGCCGCACGCACCCTCGGAAATTACCGTCTGCCCGGCTGCGATCTGTTCGTCACCCTCGAGCCCTGCGTCATGTGCTGCGGCGCGATCATGCACGCGCGTATCCGCCGCGTCGTCTTCGGCGCACGCGATCCCAAGACCGGCGCCGCCGGCAGCGTCATCGATCTCTTCGCCGAAGCGCGCCTCAATCACCACGCCAGCGTCGTTGGCGGTGTGCTCGCCGACGACTGTGGTCGTCTGCTGTCCTCTTTTTTCGCGTCGCGACGTGGCGGCACCCAGCTCGCCTGAATCGGCACGGCCGATGCACATCGTGGTCGACCTCGCGCGACAGACGCTGACCCTGATCGACGAGGCCGACGAGCCGATCAGGCGCTACCCGGTGTCGACCGCCCTGGCCGGTGCCGGCGAACGGCGGGATTCCGGCTGCACGCCGCGCGGCCTGCACGTCGTGCGCGCCCGCATCGGCGACGGTCTTGATCCCTACACCGTGTTCCGCGGTCGTCGTCCGACCGGCGAACTATGGACGCCGGCGCTCGCCGCCGACAATCCGCAGCGCGACTGGATTCTCGGCCGCATCCTGTGGCTCTCCGGCCGCCAGCCCGGTTTCAACCGGCTTGGCGACTGCGACTCCATGCGTCGCTACATCTACATTCACGGCACCGGCGACGATCAGCCAATGGGCGTGCCGCGATCGCACGGCTGCGTGCGGATGCGGGTGGCCGACGTGGTCGAACTGTTCGACCGGGTACCGGCGGGGACGACGGTGGAGATCGGCCAGGCGTAATCCGCCAAGTTCGGCATTTGCCAGGTGGCCGCAATCGCCCGGCGACGTCGCCGGGCGATTGCGATCGGCGAGCACGAGCCATTGCCGAATCATCCGCAAGCCACGGCGACAGGGACCTTTCGCCACGCTCGATCGGCGCAACACGGGCGATGGCGACCAAAGACGCCGTGGAAACCGTCTGGCGGTCGCACCGCCAACCCCATGTCGGTCTGTCCGTCATGGTCGGACGGCGCATGGCCTCAGCTTGGCGGCGATGACGACACCCCAAACCGGCGGACGCGGTCGCCGGGTGCCGTGGCTAGCCGTCGCGTGCCGCGCCGCCAGCTGGATGCCCAACGGCCGAGCTGCCCGCGGCGCCCGGTGACGGGTTGCAGGCGCGCGGCACCCGATTGGAATCGAGCGTGCGCTGCGACGTGCCCAGATAGCGCTGCCACTCCGCTTCCGACAACGGGCGGTTGGCGATCGAACAGGCGCGTCGTCGCAAACCAGCGAGATCGATCGCCCACTCGATGATGCGGACGCGTCCGTCTTTCCAGCCGAGCGAGATCAGGGCCCCATCGGTGGGCCGGAATGCCACCTTGCCGATCCGCGTGTCGGGCACGCGCAGCGCCGACGCGAACAGCCGCCGGGAAACGAGATCCCACAGCCAGACATCGCCGTCACCGCTGACCGCGGCGACCAGATCGCCGCCGGGGGCGATGGCCACGTCCTGCAGGAGTTCGCTCGGCCCGGTCATCACCTCCGGCGCCGCGAGACCGGGGTCATCGGCCAGGCGCCATAGATGGACCCGCTGATCGTAGCCGCTTGAAACCAGCAGCGGGCGCTCGCGATGGAACGCCAACCCGGCCACGGCGTTGGCATGGGCGCGAGGATTGCTCGCCGTGATCCGCGGCGCTGCCGGTGCCGTCAGATCCAGCAGGAACAGACCGCCGCGGGCGTCGCCAATCGCTGCCCGTCGCCCGGATGGCTCGAAGGCAATGCTGAGAATACTGACCTCATCCGGCAGCGGCACCGGGACCGATGCCGGGGCTGCCGGGTCGATGAGATCCCAGAGTCGCAGCTCGCGGTCGGTAAAGACGGTGAGCAACAGACGGCCGTCCGGGCTCAGGGCCATCAGCGACAGCTGTCGACCCTCGGCCAGTTCGATCGTCGCAATGGTGCGCGTGCTCGCGAGTTCGCCCAGCGAGATCGACTGCCGCCGGCAGTTGCCGGCGTCCCAATCCAGGCAGTGGCTGTAGGCCAGCAGTTCCTTGTCGGGCGCAAATGCGAGCTGGCCCGAGAATCCGCCGGCAGCGACGCCGCCGTGCCCACCACCGGCCGCGAACCAGCGAGCGCCGTCGCGGACCAACGGCGACGGTGCGCCTCCGCCGAGGGCTTCCAGCAATCGATCGAAGGCGACCACGCTCGCCTGCCATGGCCCGGGTGCCACGTCGCGGGCCAGTCGGTGCTCGCTGGCCAGATCCCAAAGCAGGATCTCGTTGCGCGCCGGATCGAAGGCGCGGCTGTGGATCCAGGCAGCGTGGCTAAGGGCCGTGCTGAGCATTCGTCGTTCGGAAGGGGCCAGTCCGATGTCCCGGACCGCTCCGCGATGCACCCACAGCAGATCGAGGTCGGCGGCTGCCAGGTCGGTAGCCAGATATCCGATCCGGCCGGCGCGGTCGCCCGCGATGAAGCGCTGACCCACGGCATCGAAGGCGAGGGTCTGTACGCCGCGAAGCAAGCTCCGCTGGTGCGTGGGAACTATGGTGGCGACGCCTGTCGCCGTTACGTGCCAAAGGTGCATCGGCCGGTCTGCGAACTCGCCGGCTGTCGCCAGCAGGCCTCCGTCGCTGCTGAACGCGACGGCGCGCGCGGAGCCGTAGGTCACGGGCAGCGTGACCGGGCCGGCCTCGCCTGGGGGCCGGGTCTGCCACAGCCTGATGCGGCCGTCGCCGCCCGCCGACGCCAGGGTCGAACCGGCGCCGAAGGCAATGTCCATCAACTCGGCGCCGCCATGGGCGTCGGCAATCCGCGACGGCGGGGACGAGCCGTCCAGCGGCCACAACCGGATCTCGCCCCGATCGTTCTGAATAGTTGCGATCGTCCTGCCGTCGCGGGCGAATTCGATATCGACGATCCGGTCTTCGGCGGCGCCTGTCGGCGGTTCGAAGACCCGCCAGTCGGGTTCGGCGAGCATCCCGGCAACGTGCACGGCACCGCGATCGTCACCGAGCGCGAGCTGGCGACCGTCGGGCGAAAAGGCCAGCGCCTCGATCCGGCGCACGCCATCGGGCGACAGGTGCCGCAGCGTGCGTCGCTGGGCGATGTCGTAGAGGCCGACACGGGCGCCGTCGGCGACATAGGCCATCACGTCGCCGTTCGGGCCGAGTGCGCATGGGGCGGTCGCACCGGGCTCCGGGCGTAGGTAGGCGACCAACGAGGGGTGGCTTTCGAGCACGTCGAGCAGACGGCTGGTGGCTTCGACGGCGGCCGATTCGGCCTCGCTTCCGATCCGTTCGGCAATCCATGTCGCCTGGACTGCGAGCAACAACGCCAGGTCGAACTCGGTGTCGCGGATCGCGACGGCCTCGGCGCTGAGCTGGCGTGCCAGGGCCAGCAGGAGATTCCTTTCCGCCTCGGCACGTCGCTGCTCGGCCACCACGGCCATCCACGCCGCGATGCCCGCGGCGATAGTGATCGCACCAGCCGCCGACCAGGCCAGCGCAAGTGCGTTGCGGTGGGCCTTCTTTTCGGCGCTTTGCAGGGTCGACTTGGGCACGCCGTGCAGCGCGGCAGCCAGGGTCAGCACGGCATCCGAAAAGTCGGCGTCATGACGCAGCCCGTGCGGGGCGCTGGCGGCCGCCGGGCGAAGATCGACGTAGAGCGGCTCCTGGTCGAAGGCCCCGACCAGCGCCGGCGGCAGGGCGCTGCTCGCAGCGTGGCCGAAACCGGCCTTCGCGTCGTCCCATTCGAGGGCGCCGTCGGTCAATGCGATCAGCAGCGTGTCGGCGTGGCGGTGCGACAGCCACCAGCGGATCTCGCGATCGACCCAACCGGAGGCGGCCGACGCGCGCGAGGCCAGCAGGATGAAGAAATCGGATTGCTCGAGCGCCGCCTGAACGCTGGTCCACAGGTGGGGGCTGGCCGACAGGTCGGTCTGGTCGCGGAACACCAGAAAATTGCGAAGCCGGTACCAGGGCTTGGCGGCACGCATCAAGCGGGACTGCAGAATCGGCGCGAGCTGCCGGTCTGCGCTGTGGCTGTAGGAGATGAAGGCGCGATAGCGGCGGGTCGGTTCGAACGGGCTTGGACTTCGGGTCATCGCGGATCAGCGCTGCCACAGTACCTTGCCGAGCGACGGGTCGTCGCTGCGGTCGCGGATCGAGCGCTCCGGATCGCCGGTCCATACATTGTCGTAGGCCGGCACGTCCGCATTCGACGAGCTGTCGAGGTGCACCGCGACGCCGGCCATGGCGCCAAACACGTTGAGGCCCGCGCTGCCGAAGCGACCGCCACCAAGATCGACACCGGAGTAGCGCAGACTCCGGATCAGCACCGCACCGCGGTCGTGGCCCTCGAACAGGCTTCGCTCGACCGACAGCGTGTTGCGCTGACCGATGTCGCCAAAGAAGCTGATGCCGACCGGCACATCGCGGAACTTGCATCGGCTGATCCTCACGTCGACCTGAGGCCCGTTCACCGAAACCGCCGTGTGATTGTCGTATTGGGGCGCCTCGCCGCCCGGGCGACGCGTGCAGGAGACGCCATCCAGGCTCAGCGAGACGTCCGAGAAGGCGCGGAAGCAGTGCCCCCACGAGAGCGCGGAACTGACCACGGTTGACTGCATGACTTCGACATCTGAATGTCCCCAGGCGGGCGCTGCTTCGTCGCGCTCCGGTTGATTGATGTCGACCGTATGATCGACGGTGGAAGACATCTGGCGGAGTCCGCGCAGCCGGGCGGTCGAGCCTCGGATTCTGATGCCGACGTCGGCCTGGCTGTAGTCGGCGCGCCCGGACTTCAGCCGCAGATCGTCTGCCTCCAGACGACCGTTGGTGATCGTCACGAGATGATTGACGACATGGTTCACCATCACCCCTCTCAGCTTCAGCCGCGCCGCCGTCGCGTCGATTCCCCTCGACGATTCCCCGGCATAGATGCCGGGAAGCTCGCTGCCGGGCGCGAAGCTGCCGGGCGAGACCAGGCGTCCGCCGATGATTTCGATGTTCACTAGGGCGACCGTTGCGCGATCGATAGCCATCACCGCACCGTCTCCGACATGCGCGTAGATCGTGCTGACCGGGCGGCCGTCGCCGATCAGATTCAGATCCTTGTCGATCCGCACCGGACCTGGATGCGCACCGCCGGCGAGGCGGATCGTGTCGCCCGGTGAGGCGGCGTTCACCGCGGCCTGGACCGTCGGGTAGATGGCCGGCACGCGCAGCACCGCCGCCTGCGCGCTCGGGAGCCAGGCAAGCTGGGCGGCGCCGAGCGCCAGCGCCCTTGCCATGCGCACCACGCTGATCGTCGGTCGTGCGGCACCGGGGCAGGCGCGAGTGGGGGGGGCGGTCGAGTACGTCATGCCGGTATCGAAGGACCCGGCGACGCCGAGCTTTCAAGGCTGTTCAAAGGTAGATCCGGGAAGGTGTTGGCCGAACGGTCGCGGGCTCGCTGGGGCGGCGCCGTTGGTCGCGGGCGGACTGTCGAGACGATGGTCGGATGCATCAAGCGTATCGAGCAAGCCGAGCAGTGATGCGGCCTCGATCTTCAGGCGGCTCGGATCGGCCTGCTGGTCTTCCTTTTCTCGCGCCGAGGCCAGCATCACGATTTCTCCCAGTAGCGTTCTTGCATCGGCGAGGGCATCGGTCAGCAATCGATCGAGCTTGTTCGGGCTGTCCCCGCCGATCGTCTCGAGAGTCTTCTTCAGCGGCCCAAGGCAATAGTACAAGGGCATGTGGCTCGCCTTGCTTGAAGCACGAGCCCGTTCGAATTCCATGCGCAACCAGCCGACGGCCTCGTTGAGCGTCGGCGGCGCGTCGTCGAGGACCGTCCGCGCAAGATAGTGAGCGATGCGATCCAATTCCCATCGACTGTTCGCCGCTTGCGGCTTGAGTGCCTCCGCCATTCGCCAGTCCCGGGCGCCCCCGTGCTCGTATTGCCCGAGCCAGTACTCGAACTGGTGCACCAGCGCCTTTCTCTCGGCGAAGCTTTCCATCGCATGGAAGCGCGGTGCGTTCTCGAGCACCGGCTGCATTGTCGGGTCTGCAAGGCCACTGACCAGTTGCTTGACCTTGACGCGTCGCCCCTCGCAGGCGGTCAGCAGGCCCGCAGGCACCGAGCGCTTGCCGTCGTCCTGGAGGTCGAAATGCATGGGCGAAAGCAACAGTTCGAGCGCCATGGCATAGGAATCGACCGCCTCGCGGAGTTGCTCCAGAAGTTCGCCCACGTAGGGTCGGCACTGAGGTGCAAGTTCCTGCAATGCCGACTTCAGTTGCTGGTGAGTGTCCTGTGCGCCGCGCAGACGGGCGAACCAGGACTGGTTGACACATTCGTCGAGCGGTTCATTGAAGGTCTTGCGGCCGAACAGCACCTCGATCTTGGGGAGGATTTCCCCGAGTGGTCGGTCCTCGGCCGCCTGCAACGTCTTCTCCAGCTCGGCCCACCATAGTCGCCGCGCCTCCGGCGGCCAGTCCTGCCATTGGTCATCGGTCAGCAGATCGCGGACCAGGCGCAAGGTGTCCTCGCTCGTGGCATGCGTGGTCTGGTACTGGGACATCGGGCCCTCGAGCTTGTACTCGCCCATCCTGAACAGGTATGGGAACACCCGACCATCGGGATCCTGAGCGAGTCTGGCTGCGACGGCGCCGGCCTCGAAGTGCATCCAGGGATTGTCGACGTTCTCGGGGGTCAGGCAGACGATGGCGGCATTGGCACGGCCTAGATTCACGAGGATCTGTTCGAACCAGATGCTGCCCTTGGCGATCTGTGGGGAATATTCCACATCCCAATCCAGGCCCAGGCTCGCCCACAGGGTTGCCAATGCAGCGCCCAGCCCGTCCGCGACGCGCTTGCTTCGCGTGCCCGACCAGCAAAGGAATATCGTCTTGTGGCTTGCCATGTGCGCCCATGGAATCCGTTCGAAGTCCGAGCGTGTGCCGATTGCAGCGGCCCTGCCTTTCGGGTTAGTCGCGCGACACTTGAAATGCAAGCGGTATGGCTATGCCGCAACCTGACGAAGCCGGCACGACCAGTGGGCGCAAGAAGTGCCAATGGCGAGGCGCTGCGCGCATGTTCAACGCAGGCCAGGGCCAGGCTCATTCGCCCCGTGGCTATGTCGTCCTTTGCTTTCGCCGCCGCAGGCCGAGCCACCCGAGCAGCACACCGACAGCGGCGAACAGCAGCGAGAAGACGATCGTGGTCACCGTGACGTCGCGCGTGACGACGACCCAGCCCGGGTCGTCCGGGTCGTAGAAGCAGTCGGTCGTCGTGCCTGCCCGGAAGTTGGCCAGCAGTGCCATGTCGCCGGTGGAGGACGACTGGTTGCGAAACCCGGTCGACACGATCGATCGCTCCGGGGTCCGGAAGCGCAGCGTCAGCAGCGGGATCTCGAGGCGCGTGGTGGTGCTTCGGCTGGCTTGCGAGCGCGAACCACTGGAACCCGAACTCGACTCGTGAGTGTCGACGGCGTAGCGGACGTCGAGCACCTCGCAGGTCGCGGCCTGCCACTCGAACCAGGGCTCAAAGGCGTTGCGCAGGCCGGTGGCGGCAAAGAACAGCAGCAGCAGGGCTCCGACCAGCGACAGCGCTTTCAGAAGCCCTCCGCGTTTGCGGCGGGTATAGCGGTACAACGCGACCTGCAGCGCGACGAACAGCAGGAAGAAGACCAGCACGGCACCGTATTGCGCGAGAAAACCGCGCTCGCCGTCCGGCAGTTGCGGCGTCTCCCGCAGGTGGGCGACAGCCAGCGGCAGTTCCTCGCCGACGGCTTCCGCATCCACCTGCAGATAGGCATCGCCGGTGACGTCCCAGGAAACGAGAAAACGGAAACCGACCTCGGCGCTCGCGTCCGCCGGCAGCGCGATCGACGGCCACGCCAGCAGGCGCTCCTGCTCCGGCGCGTCCGGGTGCACGAAGCGGACACCCTGCGCGCCGTCGACGAAGTGCACCACCTCGCCGAGCAGGGCAGTGATCCTGACCTGCCGAGCGGTCGCCGATCCGTTCGAGACGCGAATGGTGGCGTCGTGCACGGTGCCATAGACCAGCGGACGCGGCGAGACGTCGAGCGTCAGGCGAAGGTCGTCGTCCCGCTGCGCCTTCGATTGCGCGTGTGCGACGTTGTCGGCGTCGTCGGTTTGGGCGATGCACGGCAGCGCCATCGCGAACGACAGCAGCAGGGCCAGTGCGATGGCGAGGGCGGGGCGGACCAGCCCCGGATGTAGGATCTTCATCGGTCTCCTCCGAACGGGCGGCGCCGGTGTCCGGAATGGGGCGGTCCGGCGATCGCCGCGGCGCCCCGCGAACCCGACGCCGGCCGGTCGATGGCCGTTCGCTACGCCGGTGCCCGCCCGACGGCGGCAAGTTCGGTCTGCGTGCTTCCTGCGAGTCGACCGGCCGCGTCCCAACTGCGCTCCTCGAATCGCACGCCGCCGTCCCGCTCGAACACCAGCGTCGTCGTACACCGTGTACCGTAGCCCGGCGCGCGGATGAACAGGCTGGAAAGTGCGCGCTCCCATTCGCGCGGCACGCCGGTGGCCGGGAGCGCCGCGTCCGGTGCAGGGCGATCGTCGCGCATCAGGCGGAACAGGGCTTCGGTCGCCGGCAGGGTGTCGAGGGCCCGAGTCAGGCTCGCGCTGGCGCGTCGCTGCTTGGGCCAGGGGGCTTCGAGGTCGGCGTTGGACAGTGCATAGACCCCTGGCGCGAGGACACGCCCGTGCGCGTTCGGGCTCTCATAGACGCCCAGGTTGGCGCCGTCGAACAGCAGCAGGTTGAAACCGTTGTATCGCCCGGAACTGCCGGCGAGCGCTTCCAGCGCGTCGGCAACGCCGGCCTCGCCGGCGATGAAGTCCGGCACCAGGCCGCCGCGGGACGGGGCGTCGGACATCATGGCGGACGGATTGCGCACGTTGGTCAGCGCGGCGAAGCGGCGGTTGGCGCCGACGCCGAGCCAGGTGCCGCCGGCCTTGAGGTCGCGGCCGGCGAAGAGATCCTGCTGACGATGCTGCCACCAGCGGGCGGACTGTGCCGGCCGGTCGAAGAACTCGTCACGGTTAGCGGCGATCACCAGCGGAAATTCCGGATGGCACCGCCAGGCAAAGGCGATCAGACACATTCGAAACGCTCCACGTGGCGGCCCGAATCGGCAGCGAGGTGGCGGGAGAAACCGATGCGGTCGAGCCGCGCGTCGAGATCGACGAGCAGCGCGGTCGGGTCGGCGAGGCCGCTGTAGATCTCCATCACGGTGTCGTCATCGCGCCTGCGCCGCAGCGCCGCCCGGCAGCCGTGGTCGGCAGCCAGCGCTGCCTGGATCTCGCGCAGCGCCGGCAGCAGCGCCTGCAGCGCATCCGGCTGCAGGCGGTAGTAGATGTAGAGTTCGGATCCGTTCCCGGGCATCAGCCGAGGGAATAGGGCAACGGCAGCACCTGTACCAGCGGGCCATCCGGAGCGCCGAAATGCACGCCACCGTGCTCCGCGCTGGCGGTCTGCATCACGGCCAGGCATTCCCAGCCGCCTTCGGGCAGTGGCGCGGCCAGCACGATCTTGCCGATCGACTGTTCGCCGAATTCGTCGGCAAACAGGTCGTCGCCGGCGCGGGCTTCGCCGGCCGCATCGACCCGGATGCGGTACATGCGCTTCTTCAGCTTGCCGAGGTACTGGGTGCGGGCGACGATTTCCTGGCCGGGGTAACAGCCCTTGTTGAAGCTGACGCCGCCGATCAGTTCGAAATTGACCATCTGCGCGACGAATTCCTCCTGCACCGGCTGGGAGATCCGGGGCAGGCCGGCTCGGATCTGCGACAGGTCCCATGCAGCGGTGCCCGCGGCACGGGCGCCGCTGGCCAGCAGGCGCTGCCAGCAGGCCGAGGCCTCGGCGGCCGGGGCCAGCACGATGAACATGTCGGGTGTGATCTCGAGGGTCGACGGCGCCAGCGACGGCGCACCGCTCATCGGCGCAGCAGGCCGATCGAGACCGGCGCGGGTCAGTACGTCGTCGGCGCCGTCGCCGGCCACGCCAATCACCGAGAAGGCCTCGCTGGCATCCTCGACCCGGACCTTGCTGCGCAACACGTACATGCCGAGCTTCTTCAGCACCTGGCCATGGACGTCGGCCGACAGCGCCAGCATCGTCGCGTCGTCATGCTGCCACAGCAGCATGTTCGCGATCATCCGGCCCTTCGGGCTGTTGAGGCTGTTCCACTGCAGCGCGCCGAGTGCCAGCTTCTTGACGTCGTTGGACATCAGGTTGTGGAGGAACTCCTTGCGCTCTTCGCCGCTGACCCGGATCAGCTTCACGTGGATCAGCGGTACGGCGACCACACCGTCGGACAGCAGGCTGGTCGAGTCGGTTGCGGTGGTGAATTCGAAACCGTTTTGCGGTTCGCTGCTGTCGTCGATCTCTAGGAACGGATAGGGATTCATCATGTGATTCGAATGGGTGTTGGCGGGGGACGGAGCAGAATCCTGCTCGAATAGTTGCGGCTTCCGGGCACTGGGCGCTGCATTGCGATCGTCCCGGATCGCCGATGTCATGCCCTCTTCGGCGACATTCGGCAGCATACTCGCTGCGGGCACGGATGGGGAGCACCGCCTGAACGGTCGCCGATCGCTGGCGATGCGCGGTTTTCCGAAGTGCCTTGCGTATTATCCTAGAATTCACGGCTGTGCGCTCGAATTCGTCGATAAGGCCATGAATGCACGCGTATTGTTGCATCGTTCGAGGTCTCCCCGAGGGCTGTCGCGACGCTCCCAGTCGGCACCCCGGACCGGCTTCGCGCGGCGGTCGCGGCGCCACCGGCGGCACTACCGCATGCAAGCCGGGCGGCGACGGGCGACACACCCGCGATGCGTCCTGCGCCGGTTTCCAGGATCATATGGGGGCCGGCGGCGGGGTGAGGCCCCGCCGATGCCGGTGCGTCGCCGCTCGCGGGGGGCGGACGCTTCCGAAACTTCCGCCTGACCCTCGATGAGTCGAACGATCTTCAAGCTCCTGCTGGTCGCCGCGCTGGGCTGTGCGATCGCCGCCGGCGGTGCCTACTGGCTCGCCCACAAGCCGCTCGCGATGGCGGACCGACCGGTGGATTTCACGATCGAGCGTGGCAGCGGCGCACGTGCCGCGGCCAACGCCATCCGCGCGGCCGGCATCGAACTCGACCCGCGCCTGTTCTCGTGGATCGCGCGCCTGAGCGGCAAGGCCCGCCAGCTCAAGGCCGGCAGCTACGAGATCGTCGAGCCGCTGAGCACGATGCAACTGCTGGCCAAACTCACCGCCGGCGATGTCTCGCTGCGCGAACTGCGCCTGATCGAGGGCTGGACCTTCGCCCAGGTCCGTGCCGCGATCGATGCCCATCCCGATCTCGCCCACGATTCCACGCACATGAATGGCACCGAGATCCTGGCGGCGATCGGCGCCGCCGAAGCCGATCCCGAAGGCTTGTTCTTCCCCGACACCTATCTCTTCGACCTGCGCTCGAGCGATCTCGACCTCTACCGGCGCGCCTACCGAGAGATGCAGCAGCGGCTGGCCGCGGCCTGGCAACAGCGGGCGGACGGCCTGCCGCTGGAGACGCCCTATCAGGCATTGATCCTGGCGTCGATCGTCGAGAAGGAGACCGGTCGCGCCGAGGAGCGTGAGATGATCGCCGCGGTGTTCGTCAATCGCCTCAAACGCGGCATGCGGCTGCAGACCGATCCGACCGTGATCTACGGCCTCGGCGAAGCCTTCGACGGCAACCTGCGGCGCCGCGACCTGGCACGCGACACGCCTTACAACAGCTACACCCGGGCCGGACTGCCGCCAACGCCGATCGCGATGCCGGGGGCGGCATCGCTGGCCGCCGCGTTGAGACCCGCCGACACCCGTCACCTCTATTTCGTCGCTCGCGGCGATGGCAGCAGCGAGTTTTCGCATACCCTGCGGGAGCACAATCGGGCCGTGGCCCGCTATCAACTGGGCAGGAGAAACTAGTGGGCGGACGGGGCCGCTTCATCACCTTCGAAGGCATCGACGGCGCCGGCAAGAGCAGCCAGATCGAGGCGGCGGCGAGCCATTTGCGGCGTCGAGGCCACCAGGTGCTGCAGACCCGGGAGCCGGGCGGTACGCCGATCGGCGAACGGCTGCGCGAACTGCTGCTGAACCAGCCGATGCATCTCGAGACCGAGGCCATGCTGATGTTCGCGGCGCGCCGCGAGCATCTCGAGAAGCTGGTGCTGCCGGCCCTGGCGCGCGGCGAATGGGTGGTCTGCGATCGCTTTACCGATGCCACCTATGCCTACCAGGTCGGCGGTCGGGGACTCGACCGCAGCCGCTTCGAGGTGCTCGAACGCTGGGTCCATGCCGGCTTCGAGCCGAATCTGACCCTGCTGTTCGATCTCGATCCTGCGATCGCCGCCCAGCGGGTCGCCGCCACCGGTCACGCGCCGGATCGCTTCGAACGCGAACAACTCGATTTCTTCGAGCGCGTGCGCAAGGCCTATCTCGAGCGTGCCACGGCGGCGGCGGGTCGCTTTTGCATCATCGATGCCAGCGCACCGATCGAAGCCATCCGCGAACGGGTGCTGGACGCGGTGGCAAGGCTGTGAGCAGACAGCGGAGGCGTGCGTGAGCGACATCGACTGGCCCGAGTGGCTGCAGGCACCGTGGACCCGCCTTTGTCGCGGCATCGAGCGCCTGCCCCATGCGTTGCTGGTGTCGGGCCCGCCCGGTGTCGGCAAGCGGCTCCTGGCCGATGCGCTGGCCGCCCGCCTGTTGTGTGCCCGCGCGCGTCGGGACGAGCCCGCCTGCGGCGAATGCGAAGCCTGCCGGCTGCGGCGCGCGGGCAACCATCCGGACCTGTTCGCACTCGAGCCGGAAGCTGCCCGCGAGGACGGCGCAGCCGGCGAGCGCAGGAAGGCGTCGACCCAGATCGTCATAGATAACCTGCGGGCCGTGCAGGCCGCCCTGGAGGTCACCGCCCACCAGGGCGGACGACGCGTCGTGATCGTCGATCCGGCCGAGGCGATGAACCCGTTTACCGCCAATGCGCTGCTCAAGCTGCTCGAGGAGCCGCCGCGAGACGCCCACCTGATCCTGGTGTCCGCCGATCCGCGACGCCTGCTGCCGACCCTGGTCAGTCGCTGCCAGCAACTGGTCGTCGCCAATCCGGCGCAGGCGCAGGCGTCGGCGTGGCTGGCGCAGCAGGGCGTGGCCGATGCCGACGGGATGCTCGCGTTGCTGGCCGGCTCCCCGCTCACCGTGGCGAGCCTGATGGCGCAGGGCGCGAACCAGGCGCTGGCGCGTTTCGTCGCCGATCTGACGTCGATTTCCTCCGATTGCGACGCGATCGAGCTGGCCGGGCAGTGGGAGGCCTGGAACCGCAGCCGCGAGGGCCAGGCGCTCGGTGTGGACATGGCACTGCTCGCGGACTGGTTGCTGCGCTGGTGCTGGGACCTGGTCGCCTCAAAGTCGGGCCTGTCGAACCGTTATTTCCCGGCACAGGCGGGCCTGATGGCCGGCCTCGTCGCGCCGCTGCCCTTGCCGCAACTGCTCGACTGTTACAATGAAGTCGGTCAGGCGAGGCGCAGTGCGCAGCACCCGCTGAACCTCAGGCTGGCCCTCGAGGACATGCTGCTGAGCTATCAGCGCGCCGTATCCACCGGGAAACGATCATGAACAAGCCTGCCAGAGCCCCGGGCGCACGCCCGGCCGTGGTATCGCTCAACATCAACTCGAAATCTGCGCTGTACGCAGCCTATATGCCCTTCCTGAAGAACGGGGGGATCTTCGTGCCGACCTCCAAGAAGTACCAGCTCGGCGACGAGATCTTCATGCTGCTGCAACTGATGGACGACCCCGCCAAGCATCCGGTGGCAGGCACCGTGGTCTGGATCACGCCGCAGGATGCCCAAGCCAACCGCACGGTCGGCGTCGGCGTGCATTTCAACGACGACGACACCGGCAAGGTGGTCCGCGGAAGCATCGAAAAGATCCTTGCCGGGCACCTCGGCTCGAATCGTCCGACCCATACCCTCTGATGTTCGTCGATTCGCACTGCCACCTGGACTTTCCGGGCCTGCTCGAACGCGAGGACGAAGTCCTGACCGCAATGGCTGCGGCCGATGTCGGCCGGGCGATGTGCATCGGCGTCAAGCTGGAAGCCATCGACCGGGTGATCGGTCTCGCCGAGCGCCACGACAATCTGTTCGCGACGGTCGGTGTGCACCCGGACAACGCCGACGTCGAGGAGCCGGACGAGGCGCGCCTGCTGGCGCTGGCCGACCATCCGAAGGTGCTCGGCATCGGCGAGACCGGGCTCGACTACTACTGGCACAAGGACGCGCCGGAATGGCAGCGGGCGCGCTTCCGCACCCACATTCGGGCGGCCAGGGCCTGTGCCAAGCCGCTGGTGATCCATACCCGCAATGCGGCGGAGGACACCCTGCGGCTGATGCGGGAAGAGGGCGCCGGCGAAGCCGGTGGCGTCATGCACTGCTTCACCGAGACCCTCGAAGTGGCCGAGGCTGCCCTCGAACTGGGCTTCTACATCTCGTTTTCCGGCATCGTCACCTTCCGCAACGCCAAGGCCCTGAAGGAAGTCGCGTGCGCGGTGCCGCTCGAACGCATGCTGATCGAGACCGACTCGCCCTATCTGGCGCCCGTACCCTACCGGGGCAAGACCAACCAGCCAGCCTATGTGGTGCATGTCGCCGAGGAGATCGCCCGGCTCAAGGGCCTTGCCGTCGATCAGGTCGCCGCAGCGACCACCCGCAATTTCAATCGCTTGTTCTTGAAGGAAGACTGACGTGGGCTGGATCAAGACCCTGGTGGCAACGATGGCGCTGGCTGTCGCCGGCGTGGCACTGGCCGGCAGCTACGACGACGCGCTCGACGCCGCCAGCAACGGCCGCACATCTGCCCTGGCCGGTTTGTTGTCCCGTGGCATCGATCCCGACACCACCGACAGCAACGGCAACAATCTGCTGATGCTGGCGGCCCGCGACGGCCACGCCGATACCGTCGCGCTGCTGCTGAAGTTCCGGGCGAGCCCGCTGCAGCGCAATCTGATGGGCGATTCCGCGCCGATGCTGGCCGCGCTGCGGGGCCACCGCGAGGTCGTGCGCGCATTCATCGCGTCCGGCCGGCCGCTCGAGGCCGACGGCTGGACGCCGCTGATGTATGCGGCGTTCGAGGGTCACGACGACATCGTCGCCGACCTGCTGGCGGCCGGCGCCACGATCGATGCGCGCGCGCCCAACCAGGCCACGCCGTTGATGCTGGCGGCGCGCAACGGCCATGCCAGGGCGGTCGAGCTGCTGCTCGCGGCCGGCGCCGATCCGAGGCTGACCAACGACCGCGGCCAGTCCGCCGCAGAATGGGCGCTCGAGAACGGCAACGACCAGATCGCCACACGGATCCAGTCGGCCGCCGGCAAGCGTTGAGCGGCGCCGTCAGCGGTTGGCCAGCAGCACCAGCACGGCCACGCCGAGAATCAGGCTCAGCACCTGCCAGAACGCCTGCGGGTGGCGCTCGATCAGCGGCTGACGGCGAAGACGCATGTAGTCGGCGCCGGGCCGGCTGAGGTCCGCGACGAACTCGGACAATTCCGGCTGGCGCTTCAGCGGCGACGGATCCAGCGCCTTGCGCAGCGCGTCGTCGACCCAGCCCGGGATTTCGCGCGCGTCGTCCAGCACTGGCCGATAGCGCAGCTTGCGCTGCGCCGCCCGGGTGCTCGTGCGCGCCACTTCGGCACCATAGGGCAGGGCGCCACCGGAGAGCATCTGGTAGGTGATGACCGCCAGCGAGAACAGGTCCGACAGCGCTGTCGCCGGCTCGCCGAGAAAGCACTCGGGCGCGGTGTATTGGTGGGTGCCCATGATCCTGACGGCTTCGTCGCCGTCGCCGCCGCCGTGCACGCCGGCCACCAGGGTCGAACCGAAGTCGATGATCTTGACGGTGCCCGAGGCGTCGATCAGGACGTTTTCCGGGCGCAGGTCGCGGTGCAGCATCTCGCGCCGATGGAAGGCCTGCAGGCCCCGGGCGATCTGCTCGACGATGGCGCGGACGGCGGTCAGGGACGGGCGCGGGTGGTCGGTCATCCACTGGGTGAGCGACTGGCCTTCGAGGTATTCCATCGCGACGTAGAGGTAGCGCTGCGGGCGGCTGCGGGCATGGGGCTTGAGCACGTGGGCGCTGTCGATGCGCCGTGCGATCCACTCCTCGAGCAGGAAGCGCTCGAGATAATCCGCGTCTTCGCGCAGGTCGAACGACGGGGTCTTCAGGGCCACCAGGGTACCGCATGCCTGGTCCCGTGCGAGATGGATGTGGCTGCGGCTGCTGCCGTGGATCGTGCGCAGGATCTCGAAGCCGTCGAAGGCCATGCGCGGCTGCAGCATCGGCGGCAGCGGCAGCTCCGCGGCGTGGCGATGGATCTCGACCGCCTGGGGGTCCGGCAGGGCATCGATGCGCACCAGTTGCAGCGTCAGGTTGTCGTCGCTGCCGGCCTCGAAGGCGGCATCGACGATGGTCGCGGCCAGTCGGTTCAGATCCGGTTCGTTGCGGCGAAGCAACTCGGCGAACTGCTGCGGTTCGAAGGCCTCGTGCACCCCGTCGGTGGCCAGCACGAAGAGGTCGCTCACCTTGACCGGCAGCACGTGGTAGTCGAGATCCAGGTGACGATCGATGCCGAGCGCGCGCGACAGGTAGGTCTGCTCGCCGGCGACGACGATGCGATGGTCGTCGGTGAGCAGTTCGAACTGATCGCCACGCAGGCGGTAGATGCGCGCGTCACCGACGTGGAACAGATGGGCCGACGTGGACTTGAGCACCAGCGCACTGAAGGTGCAGACGTAGCCGCGGTCGCGCTCGTACTGGTAAGGGCTGCGGCGAGTCTGGGCATGAAGCCAGGAATTGACCGCGGTCAGCACCCGCTGGGCGGAGGTCTTGACCGACCAGGCCTCCGAGGTGCAGTAATAGTCCAGCAGGAAGCTCTTGACCGCGGACTCGCTGGCGACATGGCCGACCGCGCTGGAACTGATGCCGTCGGCCAGGGCGACGCTGATGCCCTTGGTGCCGAGCAAGGGCTCGTCGGGCACGAAGGCGCCGTGGAAATCCTGGTTTTCGGCCTTGCGTCCGGCACTCGAGCACTGGCCGAGAGTGACTTCGAGACGTCCTCGCATGGCGCTCCCTAGTCAGATGAAGGCCCCGCTCCCGCTGGACGGGGCGGGGCCTCGATCGGTCGTGCGACGACCGGACTACCCTCCGTTCGCCACACGACCAGGCCGAAGCGGCAGCCCGGCCATTGCCTTCGGCTGGCCGGGCAGGCGTGCTCAGGCAACGACCCGCTTCGGTGCGGTGCGGGCGTGGGTCGAGTACAGGGTCAGGCCGACAAAGGTCAGACCACCGACCAGGTTGCCGACGACGGTCGGGATCTCGTTCCACACCAGGTAGTCGTAGATCGAGAAGTTGCCGCCCAGCATCAGGCCCGACGGGAACAGGAACATGTTCACGATCGAGTGCTCGAAGCCCATGTAGAAGAACAGCATGATCGGCATCCACATGCCGATCACCTTGCCGGACACGCTGGTCGACATCATCGCGGCGACGACGCCGGTGGACACCATCCAGTTACACAGCACGCCGCGGATGAACAGGGTCAGCATGCCGGCCGCACCATGGGCAGCGTAGCCGACCGTCCGGCCTTCGCCGATGTGACCGATCTTGACGCCGACCGCATTGGGCTCGGTCGAGAAGCCGAAGGTGAAGATGATCGCCATGAACAGGGCGACGGTCAGGGCACCGGCGAAGTTGCCGAAGAACACCAGCGTCCAGTTGCGCAGCACGCCGCCGAGGGTGACGCCTGGACGCTTGTCGATCAGGGCCAGCGGGGCCAGCGTGAATACGCCGGTCAGGAGGTCGAAGCCCATCAGGTAGAGCAGGCAGAAGCCCACCGGAAACAGGATTGCGCCCGCCAGCGGCTGGCCGGTCTGGACGGTGATGGTGATGGCGAAGGCTGCGGCCAGCGCCAGGATGGCACCGGCCATGTAGGCGCGAATCAGCGTATCGCGGGTGGACATGAAGACTTTGGATTCACCGGCATCGATCATCTTGGTGACGAATTCGGTCGGCATTACGTAGGCCATGGCGTTACCTCGAGAAGTACAAAAAAACAAAAGGCGCCCATGCCGTACCTGCCACGAGCAGATGCGGAATGGACGCCGTTGTCCTTGGAGCTCAGCGCCTGGGCGCTGCCCGATACCCCATTCCAGGCCGCCGTTGGCCATGGATTCGATCAGATAAAAGCAATCGCCGTGCCAGTGCCCCATGCTGCCCCGCAGCAAGGTGTTTCACCTTAATCCATGATCGGTTTGCGGTCGAAGGCCCTCGAATTCGCCCCATTCGCGTGCATGCTGCACTCTTGTGGAGCGCCGACAGGGCCGGTTCGAGTGTGGCCCGGCGCGTGAAGCGGTCCGTCGTCTTGGGGGGGCTGGGCGTCAGTCGGCGCCCGAGGGGGCAGGGGCGATCGCGGCCAGCACCGACATCGTGGCCTCGGCGACATCGGCAATCCGCCGATTCTGTTCCATCGAAGTACGACGCAGGGTCTTGTAGGCTTCTTCCTCGGACATCCCGAAGCGGGCCATCAGCATGCCCTTGGCGCGCTCGATGGTCTTACGCTCCTGCAGCGCACGGCGCGCGGCGCCGAGTTCGCGCTCGGTGCTGGCGAGCCGCTCGCTCTGGGCGCGCAGGACCTGCACCAGCGCGCTTTCGCTGCTGCCGGTATGGGTGGTCGGCACGCCGGCCGGATCGAGCGTGCTGTCGCCACCGAGGAAGCGGTCGACCAGTTCTGCACTTTCCGGCGGAAAACGGCTGACGCCGTCTAGCAGGCCAGCGGAATCGGCGAGATCACGTTCGGCTTCGGCGATCAGCTCACCGCAGCGTTGCTGCAGCGCTGCCATCAGCAGGTCCTGCAGCCTGTCCATGTCCGTCAACCGCTCCGAACAGCAGCCGAACCATTCGTCGCTGGCGTCGGCATCCAGTGCGGCGCCCGCGCTGGCCGAACACAACACGCGCCGCAGGCGCTCCAGCCGCGCCATGCAGGGGGCGGTCTGCAGCGCCTGCCAGCGCTCGACCACGGCCGCGCCTGCAAATTCGGCAAACACCTGCATGTTGCGCTCCTGGCCTTCGATCAGGTGCAGGATGCGCTGCTGGTGCTGGCGTGTGGCCCGGCCGGAGGCGAACAGGGCGGCGCCGACCGCACGCTCCTGGCCAGCCAGTTCCTTGCCCTGCACGAGGTTGAACAGTGCCACCAGCAGCCGCGAGATGCTCGGATCGACCGCGGAATCGGCGACGTCGAAAATCAGCGATACGAGTCCGGCAATCAGTCGGCTGTAGCTGATCACGGCCTCGTCCGCATTCATCTCGCGGGCAGCAATCCGTTGGCGCATCGGGGGCAGGGCGTCCATGCCGAGCACCACCCAGGCCATCAGCGAGCACAGCGTGGCGCTGCCGAAGCCGGGTTCGTCGAGCTGGACCCGGAAGCATTCCCGCAGGTGGCTCTCGGCCGCCTCGCTGTCGGCGATCATCTGTCCCCGCTGGGCTTCGAAGCGGCTGCCACCCGAGGCCAGATACAGGCTCGAGGCGCCACGTTCCGCCTGCAGTGCGTGAACGAATGCGCCGATGGCGCCGACCAGTTCGGCGCGAGACGCGAGGTGTCGCAACTCCTCGATCTGCCGATGCTTCGCGGTCAAGACGATGTTGGAGACTGAGAGCTCCATCAGCATTGTTCCGTGCGGTCCATTCAGGAAATTGATACAGCAAGAAGCATGCTACCTTAAGAATGCTGCATTGCACCAACTTCGGGTCGCGCGGCGATCTGCCCCGCTAGCCAAGAAACGCCACTGAAATCGCGGCGGTAGGCGGCGCGGCAGGCCTCGCGCCAGGCGATCGGCTTGCTATGGCTTTTGGCGTAGCGGCGGGCTGCGGATGCCGCAATGCACCAACATAAGGCGGCTGGCCGCGCGTTGCACGCACTGGCGGTCGAATGCAGTGCGACTTCGCTCGCATGTGGAACAAGCGGGACACAGCGGCCAGGGTCAGGCAGCCTCGATGCCGCGGCACCTCGCGGCCTTCGTCCGGCGCGTCTGATGTCCGACGTAGCGACGCCTCTGACGCGCTGGCGTAGGCCGCTGGCCTAGGTTGGTACGCCATCGCGGCCGAGCACGGAGTTCGGCCAGCGGTGTCGACGGCGCAGCCCCATGTCCGCCGGCAACTGCGGCCGGAGCATCGCGCGGTAGCAGCCGAAGGCGTCCGATGCAAGAACACCGGGACGGTGCATCGACGTCGCAGGCATGCGCACGCATCGACGTCGCACCGTCCGTTCCTGGGTCGGATGCACAGGACGCGGCAGAGATTGCCTGCACGCGGCGCTGTGGCTGCAGTCACTTTGAAATGTTGGCGGTCTGCTGCGAGCGTTGGCGGCAACTGGTTCAGGCTCGGTTGATCAAGTACCGGAGTCGGCCTGATGATCAGGATGCGGCACGCAGCGTGATCGCAGTCGGCAAATTGGAATGAGAAACGCGTGTCATCCGGTCAGATGCGTACCCAGGCGTAACGGGGGCGAAGTATGGTGGCGACGGGACGCCGAACTGAAGGCCTCCGCTACCGCCATACAACTGCGTATAATGTGTATTATGTAAACTTCAACGTAGATATCGGAACGTGTTGCAGCCGGATTCGTGCCAAGTCCATCGCGCACCCCATCACTGCACCTCGATCGCTATCGAGAACGCATCCTGGGCAGTCCCGGCACCTTCCCAGTCTCGCCGCAGGCTCAGAATCAATTCCCCTGAACCTGGCGACGATGCCGTGAAGCGGAGAACCCGTTGGCCCCCCGCTCCCGAAAGCGCAGACGTGACCGAGTATTCGTCCCCCAGGGTGGCCAGCACGTCGGGCCTCACGAATTGCCAGCGATACCCGGTCGTCGGGTTCTCATCGAGCCGAACGACCAGAATGTCGCCGACGCGCACACGAACCCGACTGTCTGCCGAAGCCCTGGTGAGATTGATCTCAGTCACCTCGTCCATCACCAGACATACATCTCGTGAATCATGCCGTCGGATTCCTCACGATAGTTGACGCTGGTCTGGCTCTGCTTTGCATTCGCACCCAGCATCGTCAGCGTGATGGTCACGCTGTCCGAGTTGTTTGCCAGCTTGCGCCATCCGACGCCTGCAATATGAACCCAGGAGTTCCGATTCTGGTTGATGGCCCACAGCGCCGAAACCCGCTTGCCGTTGACCCAGGCACCGACTGCCCCGGAGGACGCGCTCTGTCCCGCACTTTCGGGATCCAGGGTCGGTATCGAATCGCCTCCGCCGGCGCTGGCATCGGACTGGTCGACTTGCGGGGGTTGCTGGTTCGGCATCTGTTCGCTCATGACGTGGTCTCCTTGATCGGTAAGGCTGCTGGCCGGCGGTGCCGCCGAAGGGACGGCACTTCCCCCCATCGACTGTCCGTCCGACGCGCCGCGCTGCACGCGGCTGCAATCACATTCCTGGTTCTGGTTCATGATTCCCGCCCTCCTAGAAGACGTAGACTTGCTTGATGATGCCGCCTTCCTGGTAGATGTTCACCGGGCTCTTCGTCAGCTTCGCGCTCGACAGGTCCGTCAGCAGGCACGCGAGTATCGTGTCGTTGTCGAACGCGATCCGACGCCAGCCGATGCCGCCGTCGATGTACGCCCATGCATTACGATCTTGGTCATTGCCCCACAGACCCAGCACCTTGCGCCCGTTCAGCCAGCCGGTTTCGACGATGCCGTCGACCGCCCACATCTCGGCGTCGATGCCGCACTGGCCGTAGGCAATGTTGAAGAAGCCTTCGTCGCCCCAGCCACGTCCCCAGCTGTTCTTGCAGATCCAATAGCCGCCTGCGTCGTTGTAGCCGACACAGCTGACGCAGTGCCCGCCGGCTACAGCGCCACTGACGTGCCGGTAGACCCCGCTCCTGTAGGAGAAGAAATCGTTGTAGACAGTGAACGCGCAGGAAAGCGGTCCCCGCGTCGAGATCCATTCCTTCATCGCCTGGACGGAATTGATGCTGTGCCAGTTCGAGATCCGTGTCAGCCGGCTCTGCCAATTCGAACATCGATTGCTGCAGTTCTGGTCACCGGCCGTGTAGGGATAACAGGCCTCGTCGACGACACCGTCGGTCTTGAACGCGTCGAGACCCTTGTCGCACCACCAGCCATTCGAGCAATTCCTGCCTTGCGCACGCGCGATGCAGTAGAACAGGTGCGCCTCCGAAAAATCGACTGCCAGATTCGCATCATTGCGCTGCCGACGAAAGGTGCCCTCGACCGTCGCGGCACTGCCGAAGGCGACACACGAACCGCATCCGCCCTGATCGACAACCGGCGAAACGAAGTTCCGTCCCCCCACATCGCGCAGGTCGTAGCTTGCGGGCGCCGTTGCGGCGGTGACGGCAGCGGATTCCCGGTTGGCCGCTGCCGTCGCTTCCCGTTCCTCGAGGGTCGGTGCGCCCGCGGGCGGGACCGCCCCCAAGCGCAGGCGCTTTTCGCTGTCCGACAGCTCGGATACGCTCGTCGTCCCGGGGACCCAGGATTCGCCCGCCTCCGTGACCGCACTTTGCAGTGCTGCGGGATTCATTCGTTCTAGCATCATGATGTATGTCTCCAATGACAGCGCAGCGCGCGACCGGATCCGTGAATTCGGATCGCGCCGATGGCATGCTCCTGCTACCTTGCACGTACATGACAAAGGCATTTCCTGAGTACGTGATTGCCTGCAGCACGTGCTTGCGCCGATTGCGCGTGGCAGGATTCACGATGGCTCGTCACGTCCGGCGGTGCCGCGATTTGGTCCAGAGGCCGGAGTGCCGGCCCGCTCCGATGGAGATGCCAGCCAGGGAATCAGATGAGTCCTGTCATCCCTGGGTGAAGCGTGCGCCGCAGATTCAGGATTCCCAATTGCCCAGGTCACACGAACGATGTGCATCCGTTCACTTGCATGCCAAACGGATGACTCAGGCAACCATCGGGATCGCAAGGACCGGCTCGAGCCGGGATTCGTATCGGAACGGGGAGGCGGCGACTCGTCCCGTTGGTCAGCGCTGCTCTGGCGTCGCGATTGCGGCGACCAAGTCGATTTCGGCCATCGCAATAGCGAACGACACTGCGCCATGCTTTGACGGGCGATGCCGTGTACGAATCACGAACTTGCGGCTTGGCACAGAAAACCCACCAATTATCAGGATGTTGAGGCACATCGTCAGGCGCTAGGCGCGTCGCGGCTGTCATTCCGGCGCCGGTTTCGACCAGCCGAACAGCATCCGTGACATATGCCGCACGGCCTCGGTTGAAATGCCGGGGTCACCATCTATAGTCCGAGCATGGCATGCGAAACGGTTCGACCGGCGCGCGCAGGACAGAAGCGTTTCCAGGTGGTCGAAGGCGTGCCCGGAGGTCTGCAACCGAGGGGGTGGCGCGGCGCCCGGCGTAGGCGCAGGGCCGGCCCCTCATGGACGAGGAAGGATCATCATGCCTGCAGCATTGAGCTATCCCGGCGTCTACATCGAGGAAATTCCCAGCGGCGTCAGAACGATCACCGGCGTCGCGACATCCATCACCGCCTTCGTCGGCCGCGCCCTGCGCGGGCCGGTGGACCAGCCGGTCAGGGTCCAGAGCTTTGCCGATTTCACGCGGCTCTTCGGCGGGCTGTGGCAGCCGGCGACGCTCGGCTATGCCGTCAACCAGTTCTTCCAGCACGGCGGCAGCGATGCGCTGATCGTTCGGGTGTTCAACGGCGCGGCGACCGACACCGCGACGCTGACCCTGCCGACCGCCAGCGGCAGCCTGGTGCTGGAGGCCGCTAGCCCCGGCGAATGGGGCAGCACGCTGCGGGTGGTCGTCGATCACGCGACCCGCGACACCACCGACGCCCTGCTCTTCAACCTGCGCATCGAGGAACTCGACCGACCGGGCGGCAGCAGGGTGATCGCGTCCGAACAGCATCGCAACGTCTCGGTCGATCCGGCCAGCCAGCGCTTCGTCGATACGGTGCTGAACGAGCAGTCGGCGCTGGTCAACGTGCGCACTTCGGCGCCGGTCGACGAGAGCCCGAGCGACGGTACCGTGGCGATCGCCGCCGGCGACGGCTCGGCGATCGCGCCGAATACCCTCGGCGGCAACGGCAGCGCGATCGCCAACACCCAGATCGACGGTGACCGGGCGGCACGAACCGGCATCTACGCACTCGAGCACGCGGATCTCTTCAATCTGCTGTGCGTTCCGCCGCTCGAGCGCGAGGTCGATGTCGCCGACGCCAGCTGGGCGATCGCTGCCGCCTACTGTCAGGAACGGCGCGCATTGCTGATCGTCGATCCGCCGGCGACCTGGACGGCCAGCGCCAGCACCGCGATCGCGACCGCAGAGGCGGGCGTCAACAGCCTGCGCGGCACGATCGGCAACGATGACGCGATCAACGTCGCCGCCTACTTCCCGCGCCTGCGCATGGCCGACCCGCTGTCGGAGAACCGGCTGGCCGAGTTCGCGCCCTGCGGCGCCGTCGCCGGCATCTTCGCCCGCACCGACGTCCAGCGCGGGGTGTGGAAGGCGCCCGCGGGCCTGGCGGCATCGTTCTCCGGCGTCCAGGGGCTCACCTACACGATGACCGATGCCCAGAACGGCGTGCTCAACCCGGTCGGGCTCAACTGCCTGCGCAGCTTCCCGGTGGCCGGCCATCTGGTGTGGGGCGCGCGTACGCTGGCCGGCGCCGACCTGCTGGCGTCTGAATGGAAATACGTGCCGGTGCGCCGCTTCGCGCTGTTCCTCGAGGAAAGCCTCTACCGCGGCACCCAGTGGGTGGTGTTCGAGCCCAACGACGAGCCGCTGTGGGCGCAGATCCGGCTCAACATCGGCGCCTTCCTTCAGACCTTGTTCCGCCAGGGCGCGTTCCAGGGCGCCAGTCCGCGCGAGGCCTACTTCGTCAAGTGCGACCGCGAGACCACGACCCAGAACGACATCGATCGCGGCGTCGTGAACATCGTCGTCGGCTTCGCGCCGCTCAAGCCGGCCGAATTCGTCGTCATCAAGATCCAGCAGATGGCCGGTCAGGTCGAGCTCTGAACAAGGGGGAGCAAATGGCACAGTTCAGCGTCAATGCCCAGCGCTTCGATCCGTACAAGAACTTCAAATTCCGGGTCAAGTGGGACGGTCGTTACGTCGCCGGCGTCAGCAAGGTCGGCGCCCTCAAGCGCAGCACCGAACTGGTCGAGCACCGCGAGGGCGGCGACCCGTCCACCTCGCGCAAGTCGCCCGGTCGCACCAAGTTCGAGGCGATCACGCTCGAGCGCGGCGTCACCCACGACATCGAATTCGAACAGTGGGCCAACAAGGTCTGGAACTTCGGCTCCGGCCTCGGTGCCGAGGTCTCGCTGCAGGATTTCCGCAAGGACATCATCGTCGAGGTCTACAACGAGGCGGGTCAGTTGGCCCTGGCCTTCAAGGTCTATCGCTGCTGGGTGTCGGAGTATCAGGCGATCGCCGATCTGGACGCCAACGCCAATGCGGTGCTGATCCAGACGATCAAGCTCGAGAACGAGGGCTGGGAGCGGGACTACGACGTCACCGAGCCCACCGAGCCGAGCTTCACCGAACCGGCCTGAGACCATGGAGACGCCCTCTCCCGACCGCTGGCTGGCGGTGTGGGAGGCGGGCGCACGGCGGCATCCGCTCGATCG
>JAGRFY010000094.1 GCA_020445765.1 Rhodocyclaceae bacterium
AGGACGAAGCCGGCAACATCACCGAAGACACCCGCATCCGCGCTTCGATCCCGTCGATCGCCTATTGCGTCGAACGGGGCGCGGCAGTCATGGTCACCTCGCATCTGGGGCGGCCGACCGAAGGCACGGTCGGACCGGACGATACGCTGGCGCCGGTCGCCGTGCGCCTCGGGCAACTGCTTGGGAAGCCAGTCAAGCTGATCAGCGACTGGGTGAACGGCGGCTTCGGCATCGAGCCGGGCCAGGTCGTACTGCTCGAGAACTGCCGCTGCAATGCCGGCGAGAAGAAGGACAACGAAGCCTTGGCGAAGAAGATGGCGGCGCTGTGCGACATCTACGTCAATGACGCCTTCGGCACCGCGCACCGTGCCGAGGCCACGACCCACGGCATCGCGCGCTTCGCCCCGGTGGCCTGCGCCGGCATGCTGATGGGCGCCGAGATCGACGCCCTGTCGAAGGCCACCGAAAATCCGGCGCGCCCGCTGGTCGCGATCGTCGGCGGCGCCAAGGTGTCGACCAAGCTGACCATCCTGCGCACGCTGGCCGACAAGGTCGACCAGCTGATCGTCGGCGGCGGCATCGCCAACACCTTCCTGCTCGCCTCGGGCAAGCGCATCGGTGAATCGCTGGCCGAGCCGGAGATGGTCAAGGAAGCCCAGCAAGTCATGGATATCATGAAGGCCCGGGGCGCCGAGGTGCCATTGCCGACCGACGTGGTCGTGGCCGACGAGGTCTCCAAGCTGGCCCGCGCCAACCGCATTTCGGTGGACGATGTCGGGCCACACGACCGCATTCTCGACGTCGGCCCGAAAAGCTCGGTGCGGCTGGCCGAAATCATCGCCCACGCCGGCACGATCGTCTGGAATGGCCCGGTCGGCGTCTTCGAATATCCCCAGTTCGCGGGCGGCACCAAGATGATGGCCTCGGCCATCGCCCATTCCGAGGCGTTCTCGATCGCCGGCGGCGGCGACACCCTGGCGGCAATCGCCAAGTTCAACATCGCCGACGACGTCGGCTACATCTCGACTGGCGGCGGCGCCTTCCTGGAATTCCTGGAAGGCAAGACCCTGCCGGCGATTGCCGCCCTCGAAGCCCGCGCCCGCGACTGAGCAGCGCGCGGACGGTCACCGGCACTCCGATCAGTCGTCGTGCCGGCGACCCCGCTTCTTCTTGCGTCGCTCGGAATTGTCGTGTTTCCAGCTGTGCTGGCGCGGATCCCATTCGTTGCGACGATCCCGGCTGCGACGGTCACGATGATGACGGTAGGTACATTCGCAGACACTGGCGGAGCAACCGGGCAGCGGCAACGGCGGAGCCTGATCGGGCAGATATCGTCGGCCCCGAACCAGCTCCACTGCCGAACAGGCGTTCGGGCCACCGACCACCGACACGCAGCGGTAAGGGAATTGGGACATCCGTTCCGGCTGGGGCGCCTTGGCGAGCGTGGGCGAGGCGCCTCTGCGCAGCCGCAGCAGAAGCCAGATAAGCAAGACGCCGGCGATCAGCGCGGCGATCAACACGGTTGACACAGTCGGCGCAGTCGTTGGAACAAACCGGTATTCTACGTTGGCTGCGCGCGTCCATGGCCGCTGACTGAAAACCCTTGTGGCGGACGCGCTGCCGAAGCGGCCTCGAACAGCCATGACCTGCGCGCCACGAATGCAGCCATGGACTGCAGGCCGTTGATTCCAAGCCAGATCCGCCCGTCGGTCGGCCAGCCCGCGCGTCGACCGACATGCGGGCGACGTGGGCAGGGCGACGACATGACTTGCGGCACAGGCGCAAACACTCGGCGCCCGGCCACCGGATCGGATCAGCCGGCGAACTGCCCCCCGGCAAGAAACGCGGCGCAGGCCTGGTCCGCCAGCAATTCGCCGAGGGCCGCACCGTCGATCGCCCGCGAGAACAAGAAGCCCTGGGCTTCGTCGCAGCCCATTTCGCAGACGAAATTCCAGTGTGCGGCTGTCTCGACGCCTTCGGCGACGACCCGCAGATTCAGGTTGCGCGCCAGCGCGACCACCGCCCGCGAGATCGCCGCGGCATCCCTATCGTCGGGCGCCCGGACAATGAATGACTTGTCGATCTTGAGGGCGTCGATCGGGAACCGCTCGAGGTAGGACAGGCTGGACTGGCCGGTTCCGAAATCGTCGAGCGACATCGAGACACCGAGTGCACGCAATGCGTCGAGCAGGCTGGCGGCTTCCTCGGCATTCTCCATGACCATCGATTCGGTCAATTCGAGCTCGAGCGCGGATGCCGGCACGCCGGTTTCTCGGATGATGTGCTGGACCCGCTGGGCAAGCTTGCGCTGACGGAACTGCATTGCCGAGATATTGACCGCCACGGTCATGTCGCGGTGGCCGGCGTCTTGCCACGTCCGCAGTTGTCGGCAGGCCTCGGTCAGCACCCATTCGCCGATGCCGACGATCAGTCCGGTCTCTTCGGCCAGCGGAATGAACTCGGCCGGCGACACATCCCCCAGCTTTGGACTGTTCCAGCGCAACAGTGCCTCGGCGCCGACGATGCGGCCACTGCCGGTGGCGAGCTTGGGCTGGTAGCGCACGACGAGTTCGCCGCGCGTGATGGCTTCCCGCAGGCCGGCCTCGAGTTCGAGACGGCGCTTGACCCGCGCATTGAGGGAAGACTCGTAGAAACAGTAGCGACCCCGGCCACGCTCCTTGGCCCGATACATCGCGGCATCGGCATTGCGCAGCAGAGTCTCGGCACTGTCACCGTCACGGGGAAAGATGGCGACGCCGACGCTGCCGCCAGGATAGGCGACCGTGTCGCGCACCCGCAACGGCTGCGCCAGCGAGCGGACCAGCTTTTCGCAGACGACGACGATGTCGGCATCGTGGCGCACGTCGGGCATGACGATGGCGAATTCGTCGCCACCGATACGGCTCAAGGTGTCGCTCTCGCGCAGGATGCCGGCCAGACGCCGGGATACTGAAACCAGCAGGTCGTCTCCGATCGAGTGGCCGAGACTGTCGTTGATGGTCTTGAAGCGGTCGAGGTCCACCAGCAGCAGTGCCACGCCACTGCCGGTTCGCCGCGCATGCCGGATCGCCTGCTCCGCCCGGTCGCACAGCAGACTGCGATTGGCCAGGCCGGTGAGGTCATCGTGGCTGGCCTGGAATTCCAGCTCCGACGTGCGCATCCGCACTTCGCGTCGCAGGATCAACGGCTGGCTGAGCAGCATGAAGGTCAGGCCACCCACCAGGGCTGCGACGAATACCGAGACCCCTGCCTCGAATACGATCAACCACGGCGAACCCCAGCCGCCACGTCGTCCGACGGTCAGCAGCCACTCGCCGTTGGGGACGACCACTTGCTGGACCTCGCCGGCCGCGATCCGGGTGCCCACCGACGCCGCGATGACCTGCTCCTCCGACTGTTCCGGCAGCCACCTCGTCAGGCGATAGTCGTAGCCGAGTTGGGGCAGTTGCTCGATGCCCGAGGCGCGCATCAGGTCGTCCGTCCGGATCAGTGCGGTGGCGAAGCCCCAGAACGGGTCCTGCCCATCCGCACGACTGAGGAAGATCGGCATCCGTGCAACCATGCCGGTCCCGCCCTGTATCAGCGTGAATGGGCCGGCGAGCGTCAGGCGCCGGGTTCGTACGGCCTTGAACGCCTCGCTCTCGCGCGATGGATCCTTCAGCAGGTCGTGCCCGATCACCCGTTCATTGCCATGCACCGGCACGACGCGCTCGACCACACCGCCCGGCGCCAGCTGCAGCGCGGAAACGGCTGGAAACGATGGCAGCAGCTGCCCGGCGACCCGTTCGAAATTCGGGGCGCTGCCGGCGCTCTCATGCACCAGTGCCCGCAGCAGATGCAATGTCGACAGCGACTGGGTGATTTCCATCTGGATGTCGGCGGCGGCATCCAGCGCCGCGTAGCGTGCGGCTGAACGCTCTTCGTCGCGCCGCCCCCGCTCGATCATGTAGAGCACGCTCAGGTTCGCCGCGGCCATCAGGCCGAAGGCCAACAAGGCCAGCATCAGCACTCGCCGGTGCTCGCCGAAGTCTCCGCCGAAAAATCGGCCGAGGCGCCACCATCGGTCGGCCGCAGAAGTCGCAACGCGGTCGGAATGGGCGCGCCCATTCATGTCCACATCATCTCCGGCAACTCGCCCTGGGCGTCGATCGGGTGATCCGATCCGGGAAAGCTGCGTCCACGGTTTCCTGAAGATGGGAATCCGCTACGCCTCGCACGGCGGCTGCATCGACCGGATCAGGTGCCGACGATGATTCGCCCGACCTGCAGGGCCACGTCCCCCGGCAGCGTCGAGAATTCCGCCCCATGCGGATCCCGACCGCCCCACTGCGGGACGGGCAACCGCGGATCCTTGATCGAATCGTCATATTGGGCACCTGCGCCTGGGGGCCAACCGCCTCACTGTAACAATTTTTTAGCAAGTTTCCGGCCACCCGCCCACGGTGGCAGAGCAGTGCGACGGCGCTCGCCCGCCTCGATCGAGTCCCTGCCCCCTGTTTCCTGGGTCGCCGCCGTCCGATGTACCCCGTCGTTGCGAGCGCGGCGGACTGCCGTGCGGCACGCGGGCAGTCGGATATCGGCCGCCGGTTTCGCGAGGCATCCGGGCTAGAATGGCGGGTCAAGCGAACCCTTGCCCGAAATCATGCCCCGACATACCAAGATCGTCGCCACGCTGGGCCCATCGTCGTCCTCGGCCGAGGTGCTCGAACGCATGGTGCACGCCGGCATCGATGTCGTCCGGATGAACTTCTCCCACGGCACGACCGAAGACCACGTCGCCCGTGCCGAAGCGATTCGCGACGCATCAGCACGGGTGCGCAGGCCGGTCGGCCTCCTGGCGGATCTGCAGGGTCCGAAGATCCGGATCGGCAAGTTCGCCGACGGGCGCGTCACCCTGGCCCGTGACGACGAGTTCATCCTCGACTCGAGTTGTTCATCCGGCAACCGCCAGCGAGTCGGCCTGGACTACAAGGACCTGCCGCGCGACGTCCGCGGCGGAGACATCCTGCTGCTCGACGACGGCCGACTCAAGCTTCGTGTCGACCAGGTATTCGGCACCGAGATTCGTACTCGGGTGCTGGTCGGCGGCGAGTTGTCGAACAACAAGGGCATCAACCGCCAGGGCGGCGGCCTCACCGCCCCGGCGCTGACGGCCAAGGACATGGACGACATCAAGACCGCGGCGCTGATCGAGGTCGATTTCGTCGCGGTCTCGTTCCCGAAGAGTGCTGCCGACATGTACATGGCACGGCAGCTCCTGCGCGCCGCCGGCTCCGCCGCCCTGCTGATCGCGAAGATCGAAAGGACCGAGGCGGTCGCCAACCTGACCGAGATCCTCGACGCCTCGGACGGCATCATGGTCGCGCGGGGCGACCTCGCCGTCGAAGTCGGCGACGCCGCGGTGCCGGCGCTGCAGAAGAAGATGCTGCGGGCGGCGAGGGAGCGCAACAAGCTGACGATCACCGCGACCCAGATGATGGAGTCGATGATCCAGAGCCCGGTACCGACGCGAGCCGAAGTATCGGACGTCGCCAACGCGGTACTCGACGGCACCGATGCCGTCATGCTGTCGGCCGAGACCGCAGCCGGCCGCTATCCGGTGGAAGTGGTCGAAGCGATGTCGCGGGTTTGCCTCGAGGCCGAGAAGTCGGCCGACACCGCACTCGACCGTGACGTGCTCAACCGGGTATTCACGCGGATCGACCAGTCGATCGCAATGGCGGCGATCTGGACCGCGTTTCACCTCAAGGTCAAGGCCATCGCCGCCCTGACCCAGACCGGCTCGACCGCGCTGTGGATGAGCCGCCCCAACAGCGGCGTGCCGATCTACGCGCTCACCCCCGAGAAGACCGCTCGGAACCAGATGACGCTGTACCGCGAGGTATATCCGTTGCTGATGTCGCAGACCCATCACGACCGCGACGTGCTGCTGTGGGAAGCCGAGCAGATCCTGCTCGACCAGGGCGTCGTCGAGCACGGCGACCTGATCGTGTTGACGATCGGAGAGCCGATCGGCGCCTCGGGCGGAACCAATACGCTCAAGATCGTGCGTGTCGGCGACCACCGGGCACCGCACCAGAGCGGCTACTGACCGTCACCGCCATCACGGACATTCGGCACGCGACACATCGCATCGCCTTGGGCGAGATCCCGCCGAAGCGATAGAATTCCCGTTTTGATCTGTCGTCCATCCGCCGGCCGTGCTGCCGGCCCAGCCCGGAGAATCCCATGCCGCTCGTTTCGATGCGCCAGTTGCTCGACCATGCTGCCGAGAACGGCTACGGCCTGCCCGCATTCAACGTGAACAACCTGGAGCAGGTCCAGGCCATCATGGAGGCGGCATCCGAGACCGACAGCCCGGTGATCATGCAAGCCTCGGCCGGCGCACGGAAGTACGCTGGGGAAGCCTTCCTGCGTCACCTGATCGATGCGGCGATCGAAGCCTTTCCGCATATCCCGGTGGTCATGCACCAGGACCACGGTCAGTCGCCGGCGGTGTGCATGGCGGCGATCCGCTCGGGCTTCTCTTCGGTGATGATGGACGGATCGCTGCGCGAGGACGGCAAGACGCCGTCGTCGTACGAATACAACGTCGAGGTCAGCCGCAAGGTGGTGGAGATGTCTCATGCGATCGGCGTCACGGTCGAGGCCGAACTCGGTTGCCTGGGCTCCCTCGAGACCGGTCAGGCCGGCGAGGAAGACGGCATCGGCGCCGAGGGCACGCTCGATCACTCGATGTTGCTCACCGACCCCGATCAGGCCGCAGACTTCGTACGCAAGACCGACTGCGACGCCCTCGCGATCGCGATCGGCACCAGTCACGGCGCCTACAAATTCACCCGCAAACCGACCGGCGACATCCTCGCCATCGAACGGGTCAAGGCCATTCACGAACGACTGCCCAACACCCATCTGGTGATGCATGGCTCGTCGTCGGTGCCGCAGGAACTGCTCGAGATCATCCGGCAATACGGCGGTGACATGAAGCAGACCTACGGCGTTCCGGTCGAGGAGATCCAGACCGCGATCAAGTTCGGCGTGCGCAAGATCAACATCGACACCGACATCCGGCTGGCGATGACTGGCGCGATCCGCAAGTTCATGGCCGAGAATCCGTCCAAGTTCGACCCACGCGAATACAACAAGCCGGCAAGGCAGGCGGCCAAGGACGTGTGCACGGCCCGCTACCAGGCCTTCGGCTGCGCCGGTCAGGCGAGCCGCATCAGGCCGGTTCCGCTCGACAAGATGGCGCAGCGCTATCAGGCCGGCGAACTCACCCAGGTGGTGCGCTGACCGCACCCAGCCAGGGCTTTCCTGGCGAGGCCGGATTCGAACGTTACACCGTGCAAACTGCGGCAGGCAGCGTCTTGTGCGAGCCTGCGCCAGCGCTTATAGTCGCCCCCGCCCCAATTCGGTGCATCTGAATTCGGGGTGGAGGAGATGCGATTCCGAAATGATTGACGCCCCCGAAAAGAGGGGCGCCTTCCGCCGGCGCAGCTGCAATTCCCTCAGCGGGCGCTCCGGCCCACGACGCGCTAGCCGCCCATCCGACGCTCGCGCTGTTCATGCCGCTCCTGCGCCTCGATCGTGTAGATCGCGGTCGGGCGCGCGAGCAGGCGGGCAATGCCGATCGGCTCGCCGGTTTCCTCGCACCAGCCGAAGCTGCCGTTGTCGATCCGCTCGATGGCTTCGTCGATCTTGTGCAGCAGCTTGCGCTCGCGATCGCGCACGCGCAATTCCAGCGTGTGATCTTCTTCCAGCGTCGCCCTGTCCGACGGATCCGGCGTCGCCTCGAACTCCTTCAGATGCTCCGTGGTTTCCCTCGCTGCCGACAGCAACTCGTCGCGCTCGGCGGACAATCGGGCCCGAAAGAACGCCAGTTGCTGCTCGTTCATGTAGTCGGCCTCCGGCGCGTTCAGCAGTTCCTGTTCGGTCGGCAGATCGTCGACGGTGGTATTCGCGGCATCCATGCGCAATCCTCCCGGACGTGGAAGCATGGAATCACGATACACCCGAATCCGCCCGGATGTTGCCGGGCGGATCGACAGACGTGACCGATGGCGCGCCGACTTGGTCGCCTGCCTTGCGTTTCCTGCAAAATCAGTGCATTCTGATAGGCTCAGTTGATCCAAGCACTTCGTGGCGGTCTGATGCAAGGCGCACCAGACCGAGTTCCTCGCCCCCCTTGGGCGCACGGTTCGCCCCGATGCAAATTCGGGGCCGCTCGACCGGAGCCGCCAACAGCCTGCCGCCGGTGAGCGACCGGCACCGTTCGGGGTCGAGGCGAATCTGCATAGTTTCGGCCATGTGTGCCCGGCGACCAGAACGGCTGCCATCGCGCCGATCCGGTCCGATCTTATGGCGCCGCGCGGTCGATCGCGCTGCGAAGGGCGCCGAAACATTGCAATGCATTGAACAGGAGATGATCTATTGGCTAAGGAAGACCTGATCGAAATGAACGGGGTGGTCGACGAAGTACTGCCCGACGCACGTTTCCGAGTGACCCTGGACAATGGTCACAACCTCGTGGCGTATACCGCGGGCAAGATGCGCAAGTACCGCATCCGTATCCTCGCCGGTGACAAGGTCACCCTCGAACTGTCGCCCTACGATCTCAGCAAGGGGCGCATCACGTTCCGCCACATCGAAGGACGCGGCCCCGGCACAGCCCGCCGTCGCGCCTAGCGCAGCGCTCGCCTTCCGCCAGCTGCGGCGACCGTGCCACTTACGGCATGGCCGTCGCACCCGGCGTGTCTCCGCACCGATTCACCATGCCGCTTGCCTTGCCGCCATTGGCGCATGCACAGTAACGCTGACTTCCTTCGCAGCGCCCCGACAACCTGGAGACGACGATGGCTGTTCCGTCCGAGAGCGTGAGCATGGCCGTATTCTGTGACTTCGAGAATGTCGCCCTCGGCGTGCGCGACGCCAAGTACGAAAAGTTCGACATCAAGCCCGTCCTCGAACGACTGCTGCTCAAGGGTTCGATCGTCGTCAAGAAGGCCTACTGCGACTGGGAGCGCTACAAGGGCTTCAAGGCGACGATGCACGAGGCGAATTTCGAACTCATCGAGATTCCCCACGTACGGCAGTCGGGCAAGAATTCCGCCGACATCCGTCTGGTGGTCGATGCCCTCGACCTCTGCTATACCAAGTCCCACGTCAATACCTTCGTCATCGTCAGCGGCGATTCCGATTTTTCGCCGCTGGTATCCAAGCTGCGTGAAAACGCGAAGCAGGTGATCGGGGTCGGCGTCAAGCAGTCGACTTCGGACCTGCTGATCGCCAATTGCGACGAATTCATCTTCTACGACGATCTGGTACGTGAAAGCCAGCGCAAGGCGGCGCGGCGAGAGCAGACCCCTCAGCAACGCCTGCAGCCCGAACAACTCGAGGCACGTCGCAGCCGCGCGATCGAGATGGCGGTCGAGACGCTCGACGCCCTGGTCGCTGAACGGAGCGACAGCGGCAAGATCTGGGCATCGGTGCTGAAGGAAGCGATCAAACGCCGCAAACCGGATTTCAACGAATCGTATTTCGGCTTCAAGGCGTTCGGCAATCTGCTCGAGGAGGCGCAGGCCCGGGGCTTGCTGCTGGTCGGGCGCGACGAGAAGTCGAATACCTACGTGCAACACCTCTCCGGCGGGCAGAGCGCCGCTGCTGGCACGGCGGAAGCATCGCCCGCGGTTGCGCCCCCGGCGGCGGTCGCGGATACGGCGACGACGCCTCCGGCCGAGGTCGAGGAATCGCCCACGGCACCAGTTGAAGACGTCCCGGAAAAGGGCGAGCCAAAGCCCAAGGCCTCGGCCAGCCGCGGCCGACGCAAGCCGGCCGCCGGCAAGAGCACCAAGGATGCGCCGGCAGCAGGCGCCGCTACCGGCCATGGTGCCGAGGCCGCACCCGCCACCACGCCGCCGACCGCCGCCACCGACGGCAACGAGCCGAAACCGAAAGCGGCACGGCGTCCACGCGCGACGCGGAAGAGTGCGCCCGACAAGCCCGCGGCGGCAGTCGACGCCGACGCGAAATCGCCGAGCCCGGGCCAGGACGGCGGCGAGGGCGAGAGCAAGCCCAAGCCAAGGCGCAGTCGCCGCACGAGCAAACCACAGGCGACCGCCGAAGACTGAATGGCGCCGGTCGCCATCGATCGCAGCCGTGACGCGCCAGAGGCCCAGCGATGGACAGCCTGATCGCGGTGATCCTCGATGCCGGCCGATCAGCGGTCGAACTGGCCCTGTTCGTCGTGCTGCCGGTGATGGTCGTGATGCTGTCGCTGATGCGCCTGCTGGAAGCCCGCGGCATCCTCGACGCCCTGGTCGCGCGGCTCGCCCCGGTGCTGCGGCCGCTCGGTCTGACTGGCCTGGGTGTGTTTGCGGCGCTGCAGATCAGTTTCGTCGGCTTTGCCGGACCGATTGCAACCTTGACGATGATGTCGACCCGTGGCGCGTCCGACCGCCACATCGCGGCCACACTGGCGCTGGTGATGGCGATGGCGCAGGCCAACGTGCTGTTCCCGATGACCGCACTCGGGCTCGCGTTCGGGCAGACCCTGTGGCTGTCGCTGGCCGGCGGTCTGATCGCCGCCGCCGCGACCTACCACTGGACCGGCCGCTCGCTGTCGCGCAACGAAGGCGAGGTGGACGAAACCCTGCGCCACCCGGTTGCCGAGGACGCCAAGGGCGTACTCGACGTGATCAATCGCGCCGGCGCAGAATCCTTCAAGATCACCATCGGCGCGATTCCGATGCTGGTGTTGGCCCTGGTCGCGGTTGCCGCATTGCGGGCGGTCGGCGTGATCGACGCACTGAGTGTGCTGCTGGCGCCGCTGCTCGATGCAATGTCGCTCGATCGCTCGCTGATCCTGGCGACGCTGACCAAGTACATTGGCGGTGGAACGGCGGTGATGGGGGTCTACGACGAGATGCTGAAAAGCGGCGAGGCCAGCGTCGCGTCGATGAACGCTGCCGCCGGATTCCTGCTGCATCCGCTGGACATCCCGGGTGTCGCAATCATGATCTCTGCCCACCGCCGTGTGGCCGCCGTGTGGAAACCCGCCGTCGTCGGCGCCGCCATCGGCATCCTGGCCCGCAGCATCGGCCACGGCCTGCTGAACTGGAACGTCTGACCGCAGCAAAATGCGATCGTGTCGCGGAATTCCGGCGCGATTGTCGCCGCGCCCAGGCTCGCAGTCGGCCTCACCGTGCGCAACACGGACGTCACACTCGAGTGCGCATGGCTGCGCCCCGGGCATCGATTACCGAGCCGGCCGAGGCGGCTGTGCTGGGTCGCCGACTCGATCCCTCGGTTCTCGCGCCACCGCATCGATCGTGTCCCGTCGTGCAGTGACACAAGATCTCGTCGAACGGGTTTGACCTGCCCGGTAGGACGTCTGGCATCCGCCGCCGCCGAGCCCGTGCCCGAGGGACTTCCCGTGGTTGGCTGGCCTGCACGGGCCAACACAATGATGGTCGGTCCGTGATCGGCCGGGATCCGCCATTCCAGATCCCGGCGCGACCTTTGACGGACATGCATTCCGAGGCCGGACTGCCCGATCCGGGATAGCATGGCAACCATGCTGAAGGCGCTGACCCTGCTGCTGCTGTTCCAACTGGCCGGCGAGGTCCTGTCGCGGCTGCTGGACCTGCCGGTACCGGGCCCGGTCGTCGGCATGGCCCTGATGTTCCTGCTGCTGCTTGCCCGCGGCGGGCCCGACAGCGACCTGCGCGAGACGTCCAATACCCTGCTGTCCCACTTGTCCTTGCTGTTCGTACCGGCCGGCACCGGCGTACTGCTGCACATTCAGCGCGTCGCGGAGGAATGGCTCGCGCTGTCGGTGGCACTGGTCGGCAGCACACTGATCGGCATCGCAGTGACCGCGCTGGTACTGAATGCGATGATCCGACGCGGCCGACGCGATGAGGCCGGATCGTGAAGGGGCCGATCGCCGATATCTGGGTCTATCTGGCGGCGACGCCGCTGCTGGGCTTGACACTGACCCTGGTGTGCTACCAGATCGCCTACGCAATCCACAGCCGGCTGGGCATGCATCCGGCGGCCAATCCGGTATTGCTGGCGGTGGCGATGCTGGTTGCCATCCTGCTCGTGACCGACACGCCTTATCCGATCTATTTCGACGGCGCCCAGTTCGTCCATTTTCTGCTCGGGCCGGCCACCGTGGCACTGGCAATTCCACTCTACGCCCAGATCGGGCGCCTCAAGAAGCTCGCGCTGCCGCTGCTGGTCGCGCTGGTCGCCGGATCGCTGGCCGCCGCCTTGTCGGCCGTCGCGCTCGGTGCGCTGTTCGGTGCCAGCCACGAACTGCTGATGTCGCTGGCGCCGAAGAGCGTGACCACGCCGATCGCGATGGGCGTGGCCGAAAAGCTCGGCGGCCTGCCTTCGCTGACGGCGGTGCTGGTGATCGCCACCGGCATTCTCGGCGCGATCGGCGCACGCAGCATCTATCGCGTCCTTCACATCGAGGATCATGCGGTACGGGGCTTCGCCATCGGCCTCGCCTCCCATGGCATCGGCACCGCCCGCGCCTTTCAGGTGAGCGAACAGGCGGGCGCCTTCGCTGCGTTGGCGATGGGACTGAATGGCCTGTTCACGGCCGCCGCGCTGCCGGTATTGCTGCCCTGGCTCGAAGCCCTGTTCCATTCCTGACCCCCGCCATGCCGAATCGCCTGACCCGCTGGGTCGACCGCAACTTCCTCGAGCTCGGACGCGAGATGCGACTGTCCTACCTGCCGCCGCTGATGGTCTATATGGCGGCCGGGGTGTCCGGCCTGACCGGGCTGGTCGGCACCTTCTTCGTCAAGGAGTATCTCGGGCTGTCGGCCGCCTTCCTCGCCGCACTGGGATTCTGGGCCGGCATCCCGTGGGCCCTCAAGATGCCGGTCGGCCATCTGGTCGATCTGTTGTGGCGCTGGAAGGCCGGACTGGTCTATCTCGGTGCCGCACTGATCGCAAGCAGCATTGCCATCATGATCGGGCTGATCGGCTCGCCGGAGGCGATGCGCCAGGTGATGGGCGCCGAGCGCTGGTTCGTGATTTCGGTGCTGCTGGCACCGATCGGCTACGTCATGCAGGACGCGGTTGCCGATGCGATGACGGTCGAGGCCGTGCCACGCTTCGAGGAAGACGGTACGCCGGTGCCGGAGGCGACCCGGCGGCTGATGAACACCACGATGCAGACCCTCGGCCGAGTCGCGATCATCGGCGGCAGCGTCCTGGTCTCGGTCGCCAACGTCGTGATGTTCGCCGGCACCGAGGACCTGCCCCAGGCCGACAAGGTGGGGATCTACCTCGACATCTACGGCATGGCGCTGGTGATCCCGGCGCTGTCGGTGGCCGGCGTCGCATGGGCGAGTTGGCTGCGCCGACGAAAGCGGCGCAGCCTCGTTGCCAGCGGCGCCGACGCCGACACGGTGGCGGCCTTCGATCGCCCCGGCGGCGACACCCTGACCCGGCCGAACTGGTGGATTCTCGGCGGCAGCCTGCTGTTTGTCGTGATCACCGTGGCCGTCGGCCTCTCCGGGCTGGAAAACGGCCAGGAGATCATCTTCGTCGGCAGCTTCACGGTGATCGCCTTCCTGATGAGCCGCCTGTTGCGCGAACTCGACGACAACGCACGGCGCACCCTGCTCGGTACCGCGATCGTGATCTTCGTGTTCCGCGCGCTGCCGGGCCCCGGCGCCGGCTCGACCTGGTGGATGATCGACGACCTCGGATTCGACCAGAGCTTCCTTGCCAAGCTGTCGTTGATTGGCGCCAGCCTGACGCTGGCCGGTCTGTTCCTGTTTCGACGCATGATGGCGGAGCGCTCGATCGCCTGGATCGTGATCTTCCTGACCCTGGCGAGCACCGCCCTGGCGCTGCCGATCGTCGGCATGTACTACGGTCTGCACGAATGGACCGCGGCGCATACCGCCGGCGTCGTCGACGCCCGCTTCATCGCGATCTTCGACACCGCACTCGAATCGCCGCTCGGACAGATCGCGATGGTGCCGATGCTCGCGTGGATCGCCAATTCGGCACCCAATCACCTGAAGGCGACGTTCTTCGCGGTGATGGCCTCGTTCACCAACCTCGCACTGTCGGCCTCGCAACTCGGCACCAAGTATCTCAACCAGGTCTTCGTGGTGGCGCGCGAGGTGCGCGACCCTTCCAGCGCGGCGGTGTCGACCCCAGCCGACTACAGCGAACTCGGCATGCTGCTGCTGACGGTCACCGCGATCGGCCTGTTGCTGCCACCGATCGCCATCGGGCTGACCCGGCTGGCTGGCCTGCGCAGCGCCTGAAACGGCTGGTTCGCTCCGATCCCGGCCCACGCCTGCGTGTCTCCGCCGGCGAGACAATCCCGGATTTCGCAACAACTAATTCAAGGGTTTCGCGTTTATCCCAACGGCAACCGGGATTACAGTGGCAAGCGTGACAACCCGGAACGCATCCATGTCCCAGACATATTCCCGCTACGATCCCGTGGCCATCGCCCTGCACTGGCTCGTCGCCATCGTCATCGTCTGCAATTTCGCCCTCGGCGTGTACATGCACGAACTGCCGCTGTCGCCGTGGAAGCTCAAGATCTATTCATGGCACAAGTGGGCCGGCGTGTCGGTCTTCATGCTGGTCGCACTGCGGCTGGCCTGGCGCGGCTTTCACCGCCCGCCGCCGATGCCGGCATCGATGCCGACCTGGCAGAGGGAACTCGCACATCATGGACATCATCTACTCTACCTGCTGATGTTCGCGGTGCCGATCAGCGGCTGGCTGATGAGTTCGGCGCTGGGCGTTCAGACCGTCTATTTCGGCGTGCTGCCGATCCCGGACCTGCTCGACAAGGACAAGGCACTGGGCGATGTGCTGAAGCAGGTGCACGAAGCACTCAACTTCGGCATGGCCGCGATCGTGCTGGGTCATGCCGGCGCGGCCCTCAAACACCACTACATGGATCGGGACGACGTCCTGACGCGGATGTTGCCGTGGTCCAAACCCCCGAGGAAATCCCAATGAAGAGATCGATCATCGGTTGTCTGCTGGCGCTGAGCCTGCCGGCGATGGCCAGCGAGTATTCGGGCTTCAACGCCGACGCGAGTCGGGTGAGCTTCGTCTCAACCCAGATGAACGTACCGGTCGAAGGTCGTTTCGAGCGCTTCAGCGGCAACATCCGCTTCGACCCGGACGCCCCGGCCGGCGGCAGCGCCCGCCTCGAGGTGGAACTGGCAAGCATCGACACCGGCCTCGAGGAGGCCGACCAGGAAGTGGCCTCGGCCGAGTGGTTCGACATCGCCAAGCATCCCAAGGCCGTTTTCGAATCGAGCGCGGTCGAGCCGCTCGGCAACCAGACCTACCGCATCAACGGCACGCTGACGATCAAGGGCAAGACCCACGAGATCGCGACCGAAGCGCGCTTCGAGCCCGGCGCGGTCGGCGCATTCAGCGGCAGCTTCAAGCTGAAACGCTCCGACTATGCCATCGGCGAGGGGATGTGGAGCGACACCAGCGTGGTCGCCGACGAAGTCGAGATCCGCTATCGCATCGCCGCCCCGGCCCATTGAATTCAATCCCCCCGTTAGACAACCCAGGAGTCACGATGAAACGCTTTGCTCTTGCCGGCCTGATCGCCGCCACCTTCGCCGGCACCACCTTCGCCGCCCCGGAAACCTACGAGATCGACCCGACGCACACCGCGCCGCGCTTCGAATACAGCCACTTCGGCTACTCGAATCAGATCCACCGCTTCGATCGCACCAGCGGCACCGTCACGATCGATCGCGAGGCGAAGACCGGTGCAGTCGACGTCACCATCGACGCCACCTCGGTCAATACCGGTTTCGATACCTTCAACGGCCACATCCAGGAGAAGGACTTCTTCGATACCGCCACCTATCCGACGATCACCTTCAAGTCCACCAAGGTCACGTTCGACGGCGACAAGCCGGCGACCGTCGAGGGCGACCTGACGATCAAGGGCGTCACCAAGCCGGTCACCCTCGCGGTCACCAGCTTCCACGCGATGCCCCACCCGATCAAGAAGAAGGACGCGATTGGTGCCAACGCCACTGCCACGATCAAGCGCAGCGAGTTCAATGCCGGCAAGTACGCGCCGTATGTGTCGGACGAAGTGACCCTGATCATCGCGCTCGAAGCCATCAAGCCCTGACCTCGTGGCCAGGCCCGGTCGCACGGCCGGGCCTGCGGCCCCTCCGCATTCATGCTGCACTGCCGCTAGCAGTTTTTTCGAACGCCCGCTATAACGCTCCCATCAGCAAGACGCCATGAGTTCGGGCGCCGTCCGAACCGACGATAACAGGAGCGTTACCCCGTGAGAGAGACAGCAAAAAGCGGCATTTCGCAAGAGATGGTCGAGCGCCTGCAGGCCATGTCGCGAGGTCGCAGGATCATCCTGGCGGTGGTCGTTGTCTGGGCCGTCCAGGCGATTCCGAAGTGGGCCACGGCGATTCTGGCCGACGGCGAGACGTCCGCCCAGATCATGCAGTTCTTCATCCGACCGCTCGCCTGACGGCGGTCGATGTTCTGACCCGTCGCGTCCCGCCGCCCGCGCGGGACCCGCGCACTGATCGCAAAGGCCGCCGCAAAGGCACTCGTTGCGGGGCCGATTGGCCGACGCCGGCATCCCGACCGGCGCTCGTCGCCACGTACCCTTGCCCGCCCGCTCCATGACCTATTCGATCATCGGCCGTGACCCGGCCAGCGGCGAACTCGGCATCGCCGTGCAGTCCAAGTTTCCAGGCGTCGGCAGCATCGTCGCCCATGCCCGCGCCAATGCCGGCGCGATCACCACTCAGGCCTTCGCCAATCCCGATCACGGCCACCGCGGGCTCGACCTGCTGGCACTCGGCGCGACGGCCGACGAGACCCTCGGGGCACTGTTGCGGGGTGACCCGCAACGCGACCAGCGCCAGATCGCGGTGATGTCGCTCGACGGCCCTGCCGCCGCCCACACCGGCACCGAGGTACAGACCTGGGACGGCTGGTCAGGGACGGCGATCGCCGGCAACGCGGTGGCCAGCGGCAACACCTTGTCCGGCGGGGCGGTCGTGACCGCGATGATCGACGCCTTCGAAGCGGGCGCAGGCGAACTCTCGCGCCGGCTGCTGCGGGCGCTCGCCGCCGGGCGCGACGCCGGCGGCGAACTCCGCGGCCAGCAGTCGGCGGCCTTGCTGGTGGTCAAGCCGGGCGGCGGCTACGGCGGCCGCGACGGCCGGCACGTGGATGTGTCGGTTTACGATCACCCCGAACCGATCGACGAACTCGCCCGCTGCTACGAATTGCACCGGCTGTCCTACTTCCCGTCGAACGAGGCCGACCTGGTGCCGATCGACGAAGCCATCGCCACCGAACTGAAGGATGTCCTCGCCGCCGCGGGATTCCGTGCGCTGCCAGCCGGCGGCAGCTGGGATGGTGCCTGCATCGCAGCGATGGCCAGATTCATGGGCGTCGAAAACTACGACAATCGGATTCGCGACGATGCGCTGATCGACCAGGAAGTCCTGGCCGACATCCGCCGTCGGCGCGTCGGGCAATGAGCGCCGGTTCGCGTCGCGCTGCCGGCTGCGCATAGAATCCGGATCTTCACTCCCCTCCCGCGCGTCGATCAGGAGAATCCCATGAAGTTCGGAACCCCGCTGGCGGCCAGCGCCCTCAAGGTCATGCTGCTCGGTGCCGGCGAACTCGGCAAGGAAGTCATCATCGCCTTGCAGCGGCTCGGTGTCGAGGTCATCGCGGTCGATCGCTACGAAGGTGCGCCGGGCCATCAGGTCGCGCATCGCGCCCATGTCATCCAGATGTCGGACGGCGCCGCCCTGCGCGCGCTGATCGAGCAGGAGCGGCCGCACCTGGTGGTGCCGGAGATCGAGGCGATCGCCACCGAGATGCTGCAGCAGATCGAGGCGGACGGCATCGCCGAGGTGATACCGACCGCCCGGGCGACCCGATTGACGATGAATCGCGAGGGCATTCGCCGCCTGGCCGCCGAGGAGCTCGGATTGCCGACCTCGCCCTACCGCTTTGCCGCCTCGCTCGAGGAATTGCGTGCGGCCGTGGCCGAAGTTGGATTCCCGTGCATCGTCAAGCCGGTGATGTCGTCTTCCGGCAAGGGCCAGTCGATGCTGCGCGTCGAGGCCGACATCGAGCCGTCCTGGAACTATGCCGCCAGCGGCGGCCGCGTCGACCAGGGACGGGTGATCGTCGAAGGGTTCATCGACTTCGAGTACGAGATCACCCAGCTCACGGTGCGCGCCGTGGGCGCGGACGGCCGGATCGGAACCTACTTCTGCGAACCGATCGGTCATGTCCAGGTCGCCGGCGACTATGTCGAATCGTGGCAGCCGCAGGCGATGAGCGATGCCGCACTGGCCCGCGCCCGCGAGATTGCCGAAGCGGTCACGTCGAATCTCGGTGGTCGCGGGCTGTTCGGCGTCGAACTCTTCGTTCGCGGCGACCAGGTCTGGTTCTCGGAGGTCAGCCCGCGTCCCCACGACACCGGCCTGGTGACCCTGTGCTCGCAGCGCTTCTCCGAATTCGAACTCCATGCCCGCGCGATCCTGGGCCTGCCGGTGGACGTGGCGCTGCGCGAGCCCGGCGCCTCGGCGGTGATCTATGGCGGCATCGACCAGCGTGGCATCGCCTACGAAGGCGTCGCCGAGGCATTGGCCGTTCCGCGCTCGGATCTGCGCCTGTTCGGCAAGCCCGAGGCCTTCGTCAAGCGTCGCATGGGCGTCGCCGTGGCCAACGGCGACAATGTTGCCGAGGCGCGCGCTCGCGCCAAGGAGGCGGCAGCACGCGTGCGGCCGGTTCCCGGCTGAGACGCGCGCAACGATGGTCGCCCGCCCCGCCCCGCTGCTGCCGATCACCCTGGTCCTGGTCGCCGCCCTGGCGTGGTCGGCGATCTCGCCGTTCGACCAGCTGACCTGGTTGATGGAGGTGCTGCCGGTGATGCTGGTATTGCCGGTGCTGTGGCTGACGGTCCGGCGTTTCCCGCTGACCACCGTGCTCTATGTCGGCATCCTGGTGCACGCCCTGGTGCTGATCCTGGGCGGCGCCTACACCTATGCCCGGGTGCCGCTCGGATTCCAGCTCGCGGACTGGTTCGATCTCGCCCGCAATCCCTACGACAAGATCGGCCACTTCTTCCAGGGCCTGGTGCCGGCGCTGGCCACCCGCGAGATCCTGATTCGCGGCCATTACGTTCGCGGTCGGCGAATGACCGCCTTCCTGGTGGTCTGCGTGGTGCTCGCGATCAGCGCCTGCTACGAGTTGATCGAGTGGTGGGCGGCGCTGGCGATGGGCCAGGGCGCAGACGAATTCCTCGGCACCCAGGGTGATCCGTGGGATACCCAGTCCGACATGTTCTGCGCCGCGCTGGGCGCGCTGACGACCTTGCTGGTCCTGGCACCGGCCCACGACCGACAGCTCGCGGCCTTCACATCGACACCTGCAACGGGGCGCCCGGCACAAGGTTTTTGATGCGTTCAGCATGAATCGTGCGCCATTTCAGTATGATGCCAGATTCATTTCCTGGAATCCGCGCCGGAGCACTCGATGCGCAGCATCCGTTACATTTGCCTGGCTTTCTTGCTCTGCCTTCGAGCAATTCCTGCGCAAGCCGAAATCGCGCACGAGACAGCGACGCGGCTGCTCGCGGTCTCGGGCATGGCGGCGGTCCTTCAGCGTCTGCCGGCACAAATGCGCGACGGCTTCCGCAAGGGATTCGACGTCAATTCCGAAAGCACCTCGCCCGGGCAGCGAGCGCAGATCGAGGCCGCGCTCGAAGGCGCCTATTCGACCGATCGCATGCAGGCATCGGTGCTCGATCGCGTGCGCAGGGGGCTCGATCACGATCAGGCCGAGGCGCTGCTCCGGTGGTACCACGGTGCGCTGGGTACCGAGATCACACGGCTCGAGACGGCGGGTCTGGGTGACGAGCGCACCGGGGAGCAGATCATCGCCGAAAATTCGGCCAGGATCGCCGACATGTCGCCGCGGCGCAGAGCCCTGCTGGCGCGCGCCATAGCCGCTTCCCGGGCCATACAAATGGCCGAAAATCTGGTCATAAACACGACCTTGGGGCTCGAACACGGCACCCGTGCCGCGCGCGGACAGGAGACCGGTCCGGATGAGCTGACACAGTTGCGCAGTCGTCTCGAGACCTCCCGACCAGCCCTCGGCGAAGCTTTCCTGTCGCTGTCGATGGCCATTTCGGCAGAAGCCTATCGCGCCCTGTCCATCGAACAACTGGCAGCCTATGTCGACTTTCTGGAGAGCCCGGCCGGCAGCCACTTCCACGAGATCGGGGTGGCCGCGCTGGACACCGTACTGCTCGATGCGGCCCGACTGCTTGGTCGTCTGCTGCCGTTGACAGACCGACCGTCAATCTGAAATCACCCCCGCGGCGCTGGGCGGGCTACGCCGCAACGGCCGGCCGGTCTTCGACCTGAGTCGTCTCGGGTGCCGGCAATACCACCTCCAGCAGCGCCCCGTCGTCGTTGCCCAGGGCCCTGATGCGACCACCGTGGGCGCTGACGATCTCGCGGCAGATCGCCAGGCCGAGACCCACGCCACCCGCACCACTGCGGGTCTTGCTGCTCTGCACGAACTTTTCGAAGACCGACTCGAGCTCATCCTCGGGTATGCCGACCCCCTGGTCGCGGACCCGAAGGACAAGTTCCCGGCCTTGCTCGCCTGCGACGACGCCGACGGCGATCGAGATCAGTCCGTTGTCGGGCGAATGGCGAAACGCGTTGGCGACCAGATTGCGGAGCACCTGCGCCACCCGGGATTCGTCGAGCGGCACCAGCGGCAGCTCTCCGGCGGCAACGACCTCGAGCCGCACATCCCGGTGGCGCAACTGTGGCCCGAATTCGGCAGCGATGCGCTCGACCAGCAGCAATGGGTCCTTCGGCCGGATTCGGAACTCCATCCGTCCGGTTTCGAGCCGAGCCAGATCCAGCAGGTCGCCGAGCAGGGCCAGCAGTCCGCTGGCACTGGTGTGGATGCGCTCCAGATAGCCGCGGATCTTCGGCTCGTTGCAGCGCGTGACGCCGAGTTGTGCGTAGGCCATGACCGCATGCATCGGCGTACGCAGTTCGTGCGACATGTTCATCAGAAACTGGCTCTTCGCGGCATTGGCCCGCTCGGCCGACAGCCGCGCGTGCTCCTCGGCACGGGCGAGTTGACGCAGTTCCATCTGCAGCCGCAGCGAGCGCTTGCTCGCCTCCGAACTCTGGCGGCCTCCGACCAGCAGCAGCAGCAGGAAGAAGGCCAGCATGATCGTCAACATCCGTGCGACGTCACCAGGCAGGAATGCGAAACTCAGCATGGCCGGCAGCAGCATTGCGACCAGAAAGAGCGCAAAGGCACGGTAGAGCGTCACCTGGGATACCACCACCGCTGCCGATACGCCCATCAGCAGGCTCGCCATGACGGGCCGATAGCCGCTCTGCTCGGTCGGCATGTAGATCGTCGCCAGCGAACCCCAGATGAGGCCGGTCAGCACTGCCAGTGCGACCATCCATCGCGCCCAATAGGCCGGTCGCCGGCCGACCGCCGGATCGCGTCGCCATAGCCACATGGCGGCGATCCTGACGACGCTGACAGCCAGCATTGCCGCGAACCAACGCCGCAGATCCAGCCCTTCAGGCATCACCGGCGAAAAGTAATGGACCGTGGCGACCGCCGTCAGCAGCGTCCCGACAACCATCGACGGTACGTTGCGCTGGAGCGCGCGCACCTGGGCGTCGAGAATCTGGAGATCGATCGACGGCGAATCGTCGGCTTCGACCGTGGGCCTTGAGTCGGGCATGCGGGCTCGGTAAGAACTGCAATGCCGGTACTACGGCAGCTTGCCCGTGCCCTTGAATTTCGGCCGGACCGTCCGAGCATGGCGACGGCTCGCCCGGCGGCCACGGTTTTCGTGCCGAGGAATTCTGTCACGACGAGGCACTCGCAAGTGCCTCGGACTGCCTAAAGTCCAATGCCGGCGGCGCCGACAAAACTCGCGAGCGTCACCAATCCACGCAGCGACCCGACACTGGCGTCGCGATCCGATGATTGAAACCGAAACGGCCGCAATACGATGAGATCAGCCCGCCCCATGAACCGCTGCACGCCGCCCTTCATCGACGTCGAGGCGTCCGGCCTGGGGCGCGGCAGCTACCCGATCGAGGTCGGCATCGTGCTCGCCGACGGATCACGGCATTGCTGGCTGATCCGGCCGGCCGAACACTGGACCCATTGGGATCCGACTGCGGAAGCCATTCACGGCATCTCGCAGGCTCGCCTGGGCGCGCTCGGACGCATGCCGGCAGAGGTCGCCACGCTCCTGAACCGGCATCTCTCGGGCCAGACCGTCTATTCCGACGCCTGGGGCAATGACATGCCCTGGCTTGCGAAGCTGTTCGACGAAGCGGACGTGCCTCAGCGCTTCCGCCTCGAATCGGTACGCGCGCTGCTCGACGATGCACAGCTCACGGCCTGGCACCCCACCAAGGAACGCCTGGCGAAGACACTGTGCTGCGTCCGCCATCGGGCCAGCGGCGACGCCATGCTGCTGCAGCAGACCTGGCTCGAGGTCGGCCTGACCCACTGCCACGCGGCATGATCGGCGTGTGCCGACGGCGGCCGGCGCTGCCGACGGCTCGGCCTTGATCGTGGTCAACGGGCCCTAATACCCGTTAAGGTTTCCGCCGCTGTGCTCTGGGATCATCGTCGCATGCCGAACGATGCCCCTGAAGCGGAGGATTCCCCATCGGTGACTGGCGCGGACGTTACCGCCCACCACCAACTGACCCGCCATTTCGAACTGGTCGCGCACGAGTTGCTGCGCATGTCAGCGCAGATTCTCAGCGTCTGTCCGGAACTTCGCGACGCGCATGGCTGCCGCTGCCGGCAGCACCGCATTCCGCGCTGCGCCAGCCGCCTGGGCGAGACCCTGTCCGAGGTGGTGCACACTTGCGAGCGCCACCTGGAGCACGAACAGGCACTGCTCCGCGCCAACGGCCTGCATGCACTGCGGCCCGGCCTGTGGTGGCAGCACCTGCACGACCACGCGGAATTCATGAGCCGTCTGCATCGCATCGCCGATGCCGTCGAGCACGTCCCGACGCCGCAGTCGATGGCCGAGGTACTGGCCCTGTTCGACGAATTCTGGCTCCAACACTGTCACGCACGCCATCCGCTGGATCTCGAAGCCGTCTCCGGCGGCTGATCCGGCCCGCGGCGGCACGATCCCCGCCCCGAGCCGGGCCTGCGACTCAGAAAGTATGGCTGGCGCCCAGGACGGCGCTCCAATGCGACGTCAGCTGGACACCGTGCACATGTTGGTAAAGCGGCCGCTGGTAGAAGCCGTACAGTCGCAGCCCTTCGCCGGCCTCGAAGATCAGTCCGGGGCTGATGCCGATCGACTGCAGCCCACTGTCGTCGGTCTCCGCCTCGTCACCCTGATCCCGCGCCCTGACCAGAAAGTTCAGTTGCACCGGCAGGCTCAGGCGCGCGGTCAGTGGATGCTCGTAGCCGAGGTCGAGCTGGAACCGGTGCCCCGGGCGGTAGTCATCGTTCTCGCCGGTGGCCAGTTGGGCCGCGACGCTGATCGAGGCGGCGGCGCCCCCGTCGAGCACATGTCGCCAGCTGGCACCGAGCAGCAGATCGGTGGTGCCGGTGCCTGGCTGCAGGCTGCGCTCGGCCTCGTCGCCATCGTCATTGTCGACGTCGGTGCTGCCGGTCGGCAGCTTGACGCCGATCGACACGCCGAGCTGCCGCTGACGATCGCTGACCATGGTCCGCCGCAGGTTCAGGCGAAGGTCGCCAATCTCCCTGAAGTCCCAGTTCTCGTCGAGGTGCAGGATCTCACCGTCGTGGTGATGGTTGTGGATATGCCTGTGACTGCGATCGATCAGCGGCAGGGTCAGACCCAGCTGCCAGCCGCCGGCGAAGGCATGCTCGAAGGTCGCCAGTAAGTTGCGATTGATCGTGCGAACCTCATCGTGATGGCTCGAAATCTCGCCGATCGACACGTCGTCGCTGCCGCTGCGCGGTTGGTTCTGGTCGATGAATTCGAAGCGCAGGTCGACCCGCGTCTGCCCTTCGGCCGGCACGTCGAGCATGCCGCTGGTGGTATTGACGGTACAGAATGCGGCGCCGCACGACGCATGGACGGGCGCGACGAAGACGGCGGGCAACATGAAGAGGGCGGCCGCGATCGGCCGAACGAAGCTTGACATGGAAATCTCCCGCGCGCGCGGCCCAGGGCATCGCAGCGCGCTGACACGACTGAACGGTGCGGCGCCGACGCGCCGCGACTGAGGAGGGTGGTTCAGCGTGTGGCGGGCGGGCCCCGCGACCACGGGCGCGCATGGTCGGCGCCGATCGGCGTCGCCGCGGCGGCGTCGGGTCGCAACGCCAGGCTGGGCGCGGTGGGGAATCGCGCACCTGAGATGGCCTCGTCCGTCGGCGGGGAGGTACCGCCGCAGCAGCAGGTGCCACAGCCTGCGTCGTGACCGCTGCCGGCCGGCCCGCCGTCGTCGGTGGCGGCCGACGCGATGCAGACGTCTCCGATCAGCGGATCGAAATGCTGCAGTACCGCGTGGGCCAGCGGCATCGCCTGCACCAGCAGCCACAGCATCGCCAGCACGAGCGCCAGACGCCCCGCGCCGGGCACGCGAGCGAGGGTCGAACGCAAAGGCAGCCGGCGCTTCGTCATCGTTCGGCGATCCGCTGTATCAGGTCGGGTCGGTCAGGCGGCAAAGGCCTTGCACGCCTTGGCGCAATCGGCGCAGGCCTCGGCACAGGCCTTGCACTCGGCGTGCTTGTCCTCGTGCTTGCGGCACTCGTCCTCGCAGGCGCGGCAGATCTCTTCGGTCAGTGCAGCCATCTTCGGCGCATGGCTCGATTTCTGCGCAGCCAGCTTTTGCAGCGCCGAGCAGGCGGCGATGGTCTCGTTGACAGAGCGCGAGCACGCGGCGATGGTGGTGTCGCCGTCGCCCATCAGCACCAGGCAGTGGGCCAGGCAGGCTTCACCGCGCGCGACGCAGGCACCGGCGGCATCCACCAGCGCGTCTCGCGCCGGGCTGGCCGCATGATGATGCTCGTGCTGCGCCAGCGCACGCGAGGCGACGCCGGCCAGTGCGACACCGGCCAGTCCGGTCAGAAGTGCTCTGCGCTCCATGTCGAGTTCCTTTGCTGTCAATGAATGCGTATCGGATCGGTTCGAATGCTCGACCGTCAGTCGAGGCTGTGCCACGGACCGATCGGCCGATAGACCTGCTTCGTCAGATCGACGGCGACGATGTAGCCGCCGAGGGCGCCGATGCGGCGGGTGGTGTTGTAGGTCAGCGGCGGCAACAGCCCCGACTCGAAGCCCTGGACCTTTTCGAGCCCGACCACCATCGAGTCACGGCTCAATTCGCGCCCCGTTCGCTTCAGCGCCTCGACCAGCAGCTCGGCACCGGCAAAGCTGGCCACCAGGGTGGCGTGCGGGCCGCGCTCGATGCCGGCTTCGCCCAGCAGCGCGACATAGTCCTGCCACACCGGCCGTTCGCGGTCGCTCGGCAGGCTCGGGTACGACACGAATACCTTGCGGTCGAAACCCGGCGGCAGCGTCAACACGCCCGGCGAGGCGAACGGTCCCGGCACCAGCAGTTCCGGGTACCAGCCGGCGCGCGCGGCGGCCGCCCCGAAGTCGACCGGGTCGAGCGCGGGACCGAGCAGGATGACCGCCTTGCCGCCGTCGGCCTCGAGCTTGCCGACGATCGCATCGAGGTCGCTCAGGCCGGGCCGGTAGATCACCTGCTGCGGGCTGCCGCCGCCGCGCCGTTCGAGGTGGCTCGCGACCTCCCGCGCCGCGGCATCCCACGCCGGCCCCGCCGACTGCACCAGCGCGATGCCACGGTTGCCGAGTTCCAGGGTGTCGCGCGCATAGTCGGCCAGCACCCGCGCCAGTTCGGTGCCGCCCGAGAGCAGGTGGAAGACGTGGGTGTTGGCGGCCGGGCGATTGTCGAGTTCGAGCACCACCGGCGCCAGCACCGGCAGATCGCGTTCCTGCGCCAGATCGGTCAGGCGAGGCTCGAAGCCGGCAGCGAACGGCGAGAGCAAGGCGAAGACACCATCGCCGTCGTCGAGCAGGTGGGTCAGGTTGTCCAGGCTGCGCTCCGGGTCGCCGACGTACTCGGCGACCACCAGTTCGAGCTGGCGGCCATAGACGCCACCTTCCGCATTGATGCGCGCGAAGTAGGACTCCAGCAGCCGCTGGACCGACTTGCCGGCCTCCGCCAACGGTCCGCGCAATGGCACCAGCGTACCGATCCGGACGTGGGTGTCGTCGACGCCGCGGGCCGCGCGCTTCTCCAGATGCTTCAGATAGGCCTGCAGGTTCTCGAGGTCCCTGGCAGCGAGCAGATATCGCGGCATCGCCTGATCGAGCCGGTTGCCGTCGGGATCGAGCCCCTCGGTCACCGCGATGCGGAAGCTGTCGACGTCGAACGGACCATGTTGGCGGCGGTTCTCGTGGACGTGACCGTAGGGCTTGATCAGCTCCGACCAGCGGATGTCGGGCGGCGTCACGCCGCCCTCGGGCCGGCCGCGCCCATCGGGACCATGGCAGTTGGCGCACGGCAGCGCCGACGCGGGCAGGGCCAATCCACCGCTGCCGACCTGCGCCTGGGGAGATTCGCCGGAGACGCCGATGCCGCCTTCGAACAATCGCTTGCCGGCCGCCTGCTCGTCGCTCAGTCCGGCCAGCGCGCCGCCGGCGACGGCAAGGCCCGATGCCAGGGAGATGGCGCGCAGCGCGGCGGCGCTATTCGCGAACACGGGCCTGGACTCCGGCCGCGGCCAGCGCTCGCAGACGTTCGGCGATCGCGGCGGCGGGCGCCTCCGGCCGGATCTTGCTCCAGCGCTTGGCCGGCACGTTGCCGGCGATCAGCAAGGTCGAATGGGCTTGGCGTTCCTCGGAGAACTGCCCGAGCTTCTTGAGAATGTGGGCAACGTTGTCGGGATCGCCGGTGAGAAAGGTCCAGCCTGCAACGTCGGCCCGGTTGGCGGCCGCGAACTCACGCAGGCGTTCTGGCGTGTCGGTGACCGGATCGACACTGATCGAGACGAAATGCACCGGCTTGCCGAAGATTTCGGGAATCTGGTCCTTGACCGCGACGATGGCCTGGGTGATCAGCGGGCAGGCATCTTCACAGCTGGTGTAGACGAAATTCAGCATGACCACCTTGCCGGCCAGCACGTCGGTATAGAACTTGAGCTTGCGGCCGTGCTGGTCCTGCATTTCGAGGTCGGTGAAATAGGATCTGGCGTCGGGCGCCTTGCGGCGGACCGCGGCGATCTCGGTGGCCACGGGCTTGCCGTCAGGCGGCTCGGCCGTCGCTGCGCCGTGGCTGGCGTCGTTTCCGTGGGCGTGGGCCGGACCGGCCAGCACCAGGCTGAGAGCGGCCACAACGGGGGCGATTGTGCGTCTCATGTCTGCTCCTTATGTCCTGCTGTTCGATGCTGCATTCAGTGGGCGTGTGCGTAGCTGGCTTGCTTGCGCGAGGCCAGCGTGGTGTCCACCACGTCGATGATCTTGTTGATGTCCGGGAAACCGAAGAACCGCGTCCACTTGCCGCTGACCGCGTCGCCGACCAGCACCAGCGGCGGGTGGTCGGTGAAATTCGGCGTGTAGGCACCGTAGGCACGCAGCACGTCCTCGACCTCGGCATGCTCGCCGGTAAGCCAGGTCCACTCTGGGCCCGAACCGTACTTCTGCGATGCCTGCTTGAGGCGTGCCGGCGAGTCGCGACGCGGGTCCACCGACAGCGACACCAGCCGGACCCGATCGCCGAGCTTGTCGGCGAGCTTGCTCTGCAATGCGTTGAACATCGCCGACTGTACCGGGCAGATCGTCGTACAGGTGGTGTAGACGAAGTCGATGACCACCACCTTGTCGCCCAGCACGTCGTCGACGAACGAAACCTGCCGGCCGTCCTGGTCGAGCAGCCGGGCATTCGGCACGGCGACGTCGAGCGTGGTTGCAGCCACCGGCTTGGCCATCGCTGCCCGATGCGCGGCATGCGGGTCGGCACCGTCCGCGCCGGCGTGGGCGGAATGATCCATTGCCTGGTGCTGCGAGTGATCCATTGCCTGGTGCTGTGAGTGATCCATTGCCTGGTGCTGTGAGTGATCCATTGCCTGGTGTTGCGAATGGTCCATTTCGCCGGCCGGGGCCGGGCCCGCGATCGCCAGCAGGGCAGCGGCGAGCGCCGGCAGCAGTAGGCGCAGGCGGTGGCTGCGAACGGGTGATTTCATCTTGCTGGTCTCCATCATTTGCCCTTGGCGGCTGCGACCCGTTCGGCCGCGACCCGGATCGAGCGGAAACGCGAGTTTTCCTGGTTGATCTCCAGCGACGGCACCTGGACGAAAGCATAGTGGGCGCCCGCCTTGGCGAACTCCATCTGCACCTCGTAGATGCCCGGCTCGACCTCGGTGGCGGCCGCACTGCGACGCTCGAAGGCCGGCGCCCGATACCACGAGACGGTGGCATCCTCGACGCCCTGCTTGATCTCTTCGCTGACCGGATCGACGATGCGGAAGCGCAGCGCGCTCTTCTCGCCGACCACGCCGGCTTCGCGCTCGCCGACGAACTCGATGCCCCAGCTGCCGACCTGGTGCATGCTCGGGTTGCGCTCGGCACTCATCGAGAAGCAATGCACCAGTTCCGGCGTGTCGAGCATCAGCGCGACGTCGAATCGGCCGTCCACCGGCAGACGCACCTTGGTCGAATAGACGCCCGGCTCCACTTCCTTGAGGCTGCGGTCCACCAGCTTGGCGGCCCGGGCGACATGGCCGAAGCTCTTGTAGTTGCTCATCGGCGCGTTCATGCCTTCCATGTAGAAGTAGGTGGTGTTGTCGGCCGGGTTGACGATGAAGGCCGAGGTGTCGGTG